>CAZCIF010000015.1:0-22575 GCA_964498645.1 uncultured Rhodomicrobium sp.
GCTAGCGCGGCCACGGCTTCCTTGATTGCGTGGGCGATTTGCTCCTCAGGCTCCCCGGCTGCCGCCAAGTCCGCCCATCGTTTGGGATCGAGCGGACGGCCAAAGCGCACGGTCACAGGGTGGGGGCGCGGAAACCGGCGGTGGCGCGGCCAAGCGTCGAAGGTGCCGGAGATACGGACTGGAATAACGGGCACCGGAGTTTTGAGCAGAAGCGCGCCTATACCTGGAAGAAAAGGCTGAAGATTGCCATCCGGACTGCGCCACCCCTCGGGAAACCAAACAACGATATGGCCGCGCCGCAAGACTGCGGCGCTGAGTGTAAGCCCCGCGCGGACTCCCAGCATGGGATCCATGGACAGGACGCGCGCTGCCCGGCTGAAGGTCCGGCGCCAGCCGCTCGAAAACAGGATCTCGGCGGATCCGGCCCAATAAACCTGCCGTAGCACGGGCCAGGGGAGAGCGGCGGCAAGCACCGGAGCGTCCAGATAGCTTAAATGGTTAGGGCACAGCAAATAAGGCCCATGCTGCGGCAGATTGGCGTTGCCCTTTACGCGCAGCCGGAACAGCGTAAGCATGATGAGACGATCCAGCGCGTTGCCCGCGTACCAGGCACCGCGGGCAAGAAGGCCAGGCTCGGGCGGCAAAACCTCTTCGGCCCCGGAAGGCGGCGGCCCGGCCTTCGAAGCGGCGGCGATAAGATCCCTTAGTGTAACGATGCGAGACACAGCGGCCTCGTCGAGGACGATTCCAAGTGCGCGCTCAAGCTCCATCGTAATCGTCACCCAGCCGAGGGAATCGACGCCGAGGTCCAGCCTTGGGTTCATCTCCAGCGAGAGATGCCGTCCGGGGAAGCGGGCCGTGAGCCACTGCCATACGCGCCGGGCCGAAGGATCGGCAAGGAGAGCGCGGTCCGCCTCCAGCAATGCGTGAGCGGCGGCGCGGTGTTCAGCCTGGGCTTTCGCATCCTGGTAAAGCGCCGGCAGCAGATGACGCCGCAATTTTCCGATAAGAGTGCGCGGCAGCGGCTCCCAGGTCAGTGCAAAACCCGAGAGCTGCATGTAGCTTGGCAATTGGGCGGCGGAGCGTGCAAGCCCGGCGCGAACCGCGGCTTCCGCCAGTTCCACACCGCTTGCGCGTGCGGATGGTGAAGGAACGGCGAGAGCTACGAGCTTTCCTCCCTCGGCCAATATTGCGATCTCCCCAATGGCGGGGCTTCCCGAATAGGAGGCTTCAACCTTCTCCGGATCGAGTTTTTCGCCACCCGCCAAGACAAGCGTCTCGCTTGCGCGGCCGGAGATGTGGAGATAGCCGTCCGCATCGATCCAGCCGCGGTCGCCGGTGCGAAACCAGCCATCGGCGGTAAATGCAGCCTTCGTTGCGGCAGGATTGTTGAGGTAGCCGGAGAAGACATTGGGTCCGCGCGCCTCGATCTCGCCTATGCCGCCCGCCTCCGGCTTGGCGATCCGCAGCTCGACCCCAGGCAATGGCTCGCCAGCGGTGCCGGGGCGCGCCCTGCCTGGCCTTGCGAAGGTAAGGATCGGCGCGGTCTCGCTCAGTCCGTAGCCTGTCAGCACATCGTAACCCAATCCGAGCAGCGTCAGCTCGGTCTTTATGTCAAGCGCCGCGCCACCCGACACCATGCGGTAAAGGGAGGGCGCCAGATTGCGGCGTACCGTTCTGAAAGCAAACAGCCCGAAACGGCGTTCGCCACGGCGTGCAAGGGCTATCGAAAGGTGGAGAAGCCAGCGAAAGAGAGCAGCGGTGATTCTGCCCCGCGCACCGATTTGCGCCATGATTGCGGCGGCGAGCGATTCGTAGAGGCGAGGCACGCCGATCAAGACTGTAACGCCCCCAAGGCGCAGGGCGCGCGCCAATTCCGGCCCGCTTATGCCGCTTGGCAGAACTACTGAAGCGCCCGCGCTAAACGGCAGCAGGAGACCGACCACGAGCGGATAGATATGATGCAGCGGCAAGGGCACGAGTGCGCGCTCACGGTGGATTGCCGCCTCTGCCGCAAGAAGTGCGGAGATGTTCGGTATAATATTGGCGTGGCTTAAAGGAACCGCCTTCGGCGTACCTGTTGTGCCGGAGGTGTGGACGATCAAAGCCAGATCGCCGGGTCCGGCCAAGGGCGCGGACGGGAGGGCCACGGTCGCAGGTTTTCCGGCGGATGGCTCACAAAGGGAAAGAAGAAAGAGGTCCGCGCAACCTTCGAAGCGGAAAACGCTGGCGCTCCCTTCGCGGATGACATCACTTTGCGCTTCATGGTTGAACAGAAAGCGGCATCCGGCCGAAGCGAGCAGCCGCGCGTGCTCAGCGCCGCTCTGCTGGATATCGAGGGGAACGGCTGCCGCGCCCGCAGCGAAGATGCCCAAGCACGCCGCTACCCAAGCAAGACTGTTGGGCGCAACGATGCCAACAGGCTCGCCAACGCCAACCCCTTTCGCGCAAAGCTCCTTGGCAATTCTCTCAGCGTGTGCGGCTAGCTCTACATATGTCAGCGTTCTGACCTCGGCCCCTGCGCTAATGAGTGCGGGTGTCTCGCCGAATCTCGAAAGCTGCCGCACCAGTTCTTGAAGCGTGCGCGCAGTGCCGGCCCCGGCTGGAGCGCCGCTGGCTCCGGTGCGGCCGTGAAAAAAAACCGTGCTCAGCTCCAAGGCCCATCTCTTTCATGATGCGCGCCGTTTAAATGACGGTGACTCCACTTTTGTTGAAAATGTTTTAATGCGCCGGCCGGTAACAGGCTGGTAGACTTCGGGTTCCCGCGCGGTCAAACGCGAAGGTCCGGGATGCTATCGAGGTGAGCCGAACGATGCGGTTACGGATGGCGATAGGCGCTCTGCGCTTTGGCGCTTATTTGCAATTTCTTGCGCCCCGGCCGCCCAGCGAAAATACCGTAAGCTGGACAGAAAGGCTGGCGAGTTTTCCAAACAAGGGAGTCCCCGTTGAAAGGCCGGTGGAGATCCGCTGGAACCGCCATCTGGTCCCCTTCATCGAGGCCGCAACTGACCGTGATTTGGCCGTCGCCTTGGGCCTGGTCCATGCTCATCTCAGGCTCGGCCAGATGGAAGTGTTCCGGCGCATAGCATTTGGCCGCGTCAGCGAGATGATTGGACCCGCCGCGCTCGATATCGATCACACCTTGCGGATTTTCGATTTAGGCCGCGCTGTTCCTGCGATAGAGCGGCAGCTTCCGGAGGAAACCCGGGACTGGCTGTCGGGCTTCGTCTCCGGGATCAACCACTATTTGTTGCGGACGGACAAGCCGCTGCCGCATGAATTTGCGCTTTTCGGCCTTCAGCGGGAACCGTGGAGCGCCGCCGATATATTGACGCTTGGCCGGCTTTTCGGGCTGGATGTGATGTGGCTTATCTGGCTGAGGCTCCTTCAGGCCCGCGGCTTCCGCGGATGGCGGCCGCTCTGGGCGAGACTCATGGATATGGACGCGGCACCCATTCCAGGCGAGGAAAGTCCGCTTGGAACCGCCGCATTACAGGCGCTGCTGACGAGTAGCCGGAGCGGCAGCAACTCGCTTGCGGTGTCTGCATCGCGAAGCGGAAACGGCTCCGCCTGGATTGCCAGCGATCCCCATCTCGGCCTGTCATTGCCGTGCAGCTGGCTGATCGCGGGCTACCGCTCGCCCAGCTATCACGCTGCCGGTTTGATGATTCCCGGCATGCCGTTCCTCGCCCTGGGCCGGAACCCCTGGATCGCTTGGGGCGGCACCAATTTGCACGCCCTTGCCAGCGAGCTTTGCGGCGTTCCGGATCTGCCGGAAGCGGATTTGGAGACCCGCGAGGAAACGATTGCGGTGCGCTGGTCCACCCCACGTAAGGTCAGGGTCCGCAGTTGCGAGGCGGGGCCCGTCCTGTCGGACTCCGCATTCTATCGTGTTCCCGCAACTAGGCTGGCCCTGCGTTGGGTGGGCCACGGCGCCAGCGACGAGATCACCGCGATGCTGACCATAAGCCGGGCGCGAAACTGGCACGAATTCAAAGCGGCACTCGGCGGTTTCGCCGTCCCCGGCCAGAATATGATTTTCGCCGATAGCGCAGGTAACATCGGGCACGCCTTGGCGGCATGGGTGCCAAAGGATGCACCGGTGGCCCCGGAAGATCTGATCAGCCACGGCGGTGAAACCTGGAACGGCTTCCTCACCGCGGACAGCTTGCCTTCCTGGTATAACCCGCCAGCGGGATTTGTGGTCTCCGCCAATGACCGGCCGGCGGATACGGAAATTGTATGCGGGCGCTTGTTCTCTTCCCCTGAGCGTGCCCGGCGGATAAGGGACATTCTCAGCCGCTCATCCGGGAGCGGGTTTCCTCTGTTGTCCAAGCTCCAGCAAGATATCGAAGCCGCCTCGGCGCGAAAACTCGCCGCTCACCTAAGCCAAATCGCCAGAGCGGACCCGTCCAACGGGGGCACACCTGAGGGCGCCCGGATTCTGTCATTGCTGGAGAGCTGGGACGGAGCATATGACGCCAACGCCCAAGCGCCAGCGGCTTTCGAATTGCTGCTCTTTCACTTCGCCCGCATTTTCTATCCGCGCGAAGTGCTCACGGCTTACTCGGCAGCATGGACACTACGCGATCTCATCCGTTCCGATATCGAAGCCTCCGATGAAACGCGCATCCGGCCGGCGGTCCTGCGGGCGTTTGCACGCACGGCAGGAAGCTTGGGATCGCGCAACTGGGGAGAGCTTCACCGCCTCCACATCGATCACCCGCTGGGCCTGCTGCCGGTCGCCGGCCGGCGGTACCGCTATTTCGATCTGCCGGTGTCCGGCGGCAGCGAAACCGTGATGAAGACAGCAAACGGGCTTGCCGGAGGCCGTCATTCGGTTCGTTTTGGCTCCAACGCGCGGCATATTTCGAACCTGTCCGACTTGGACGGCAATTACTTTGTTCTATTGGGCGGTCAGGATGGATGGTTCGGCAGCACCGCTTTCGCCGGCCAGATCCCGCTTTGGCGGAAGGGCGAGTATATCCAGGTCCCGCTCCAGCCGGAGATGGTGCGTAGCGCGTTTCCGTTCGTCACCGAGGTGCATCGGGCCTAGCGCTCGCCCTATCGATTGAATGAAAGTTACCCAAAAGCCTCTTTAGAAGGATTTTCTGCTCCAACTCATAGCCTTTAGTTTTTACATCGAATCTTTATTCCTTAAGGTTGTGGCCAATAACGGACTCTTTTAGGGTCGCCGAACCTGCGGCGACAAAGGAATTGGGGATGATTGGCTACCGGCCGGAAATCGATGGATTGCGCGCCGTCGCTATCTCCTCCGTTGTACTCTTTCACGCCGGAGGCTCTAACCTTTCAGGCGGATATGTTGGGGTCGATATTTTCTTCGTCATTTCCGGCTATCTCATCACCTCGATCATTTTGAATGAGAGGCAGGAAGGCAGCTTCTCCTATGCCAGCTTCTACGCGAGGCGGGCCCGCAGAATTCTTCCCGCATTCTTTGTTATGATAATTTGTACAACAATCATCTCGTTTTTCCTGCTTATGCCCCGTGATCTTACGTATTACGCACGTCTGTTGAACTCAACATTGGTCTTCAGCGGGAACTTTTCACTGTCATCATCGCCTGGATATTTCGACAATAACATGCAGGAGAATCCCCTTCTGCACATGTGGTCGCTCTCCGTTGAGGAACAGTTCTACTTCATCTGGCCAAGCCTTCTCTTTCTTATGCTTCGGTATCTTTCTCCCCGTTCGGCCAAGATCGGAGTGCTTGCGCTTGGAGCAGCTTCTTTGTTAGCGGCGGAAGTGCTCCTTCGCATCTGGCCGCAGATCGCCTTTTTTCATCTACCTGCGCGCGGCTGGGAACTCCTTGCAGGCGCCGCCATTGCCATGAAGGTGCTTCCGCCGGTCACGAACAAGAGCGTATGCGAAGCCCTGTGTGCGATCGGGTTCGCTCTCATGATCGCGCCTGTATTTCTGTATACAAAGGACACTGAGTTTCCTGGATTAAACGCGCTCCCGCCGGTGCTTGGATGTGCGCTGATCATTTATGCCAGCGAGGCTTGCCGCACGCGAGTGACCAAAATGTTGAGGTGGAGTCCGGCCGTTTTCATCGGCCTCATCTCTTATTCCCTTTATCTTTGGCATTGGCCGGTTCTCGCGCTATGGGCCTATGCGTTTCCAGGGCCACTGGGGCTTGGCGGGCCGGCGATTTGCACTCTCATCGCAATTTCCGCCGCCATTGCCTCCTGGCGCTATGTTGAGCGGCCCTTCCGGAAGCGGCCGGCGAAACCTCTTATGCAGCCCGCCAGAGTGAAGCGGTTCCCGGTGCCGCGGCTATCTAGGGCCGGATACCAAGCTTTTGCGCTCACTGCGGCGCTCGTGGCATTCGGCTTCTTTCTTGAGGGGACCAAGGGAGCGCCCTTCCGCTTCACGCCTGAGGTGAGGGCGCTGGCGCAAGTGGTACCCTTGAGCAAGAGGATCGATCTTTGCATTTTCGAGGACCGCAGCCGGGACGGCTTGATTGAGTGTCAATTTGGCGATCACTCGACAAGCCTCGTATTATGGGGCGATTCACATGCCAAGCATTACCTGCCTCTTATTGCCAAGACTTACGGGCACGGCAGGGCGTATCTCCATCCTGGATGCATGCCGCTCCCTAAAGCCCGGCTGGTTTCAGTGACGGGAAGGACGGTCAATCGCAACTGCTCCGGGAGCGTAAGCTACGCGTTTGGTGAGATCCTGCGGCTGAAGCCTAAAGTTGTCATTACTGCTGCGCGCTGGACCATGTCGGAGGAGATGCCTTACGGGCACGAGCTTATGCACAATGGTTATCTGGTGGATGCCTCGAATGTGCTGAACCGCGAGGCGAGCAGGCGAACGCTTGCACACTCAATTCAAGAGACGGTCAAGACCCTTACGGATGCGGGAATCAAGGTAGTCTTGATGGGACAGATCCCGGAGATGCTCGTTTCTCCAAGGCATTGCCTTGCAATGGAAAAATACTTAGGGCTCGATTATCCCAATTGCGGCTACGTCCCCCGTTCCGAAGCCGGACGCAGGCAATTCCATACCAGCCGGTCCCTTCGTGCCGCAGCCGGCGCAAACCCGGATGTATTCATTTTCGATCCATCTTCATACTTCTGTAACGACATCCGTTGCGAAGCGATTAAACATGGAAAGCTACTTTATCTGGACGCCAACCATCTCATTTCCGAGGGCGCCCTCGCGCTGACCGAAGCATTCCGTCTTAGCTTGCCGGATGCATTCCGGTTGCCGGATTTTGCGCCAATTCAAGCAGCGGCGGGAGCCCGTGACACCGTTACAAAGTAGATACGGCCTCCAGTGTTTGGAGTAGGCCGGCAAACCCAGTAAGGATGCGTGCATGCTGGATGCGACCCCTCTCTTGCGGCTTTACGCGCATTATCGCTTGCCTCGCCTCGCCGCGCTGGACCCGGCAACGGTGCAGCAGCGGCAGCTCCTTGAGCTTACCGCGCAGGCCAAAGATACGCGGTTCGGCCTCGATCATAGTTTTGCGGGCATCCGCTCCGTCGCGGATTACCAGAACACCGTGCCGCTGCGCCGCTATGAGGATTTCTGGACAGCTTACTGGCGGGATAGGTTTCCGGTTCTAGCTGACGTCACCTGGCCGGGCCGCATTCCCTATTTCGCCAACACCTCCGGCACCACGACTGGGGCCAACAAGCATATTCCCGTTTCGCGCGCCATGGTGAAAGCGAACCGGCGAGCTACACTTGACCTGCTCGTGCATCACGTTGCGAACCGGCCGCGAAGCCGCGTTCTTGGTGGAAAGAACTTCATGCTCGGCGGCAGCACCGATCTTGAGCCATGCGCACCGGGTGTTCTTATGGGGGACTTGAGCGGGATCGCCGCCAACGAGGTGCCGTGGTGGGTGCGGAGCCGTTTTTTTCCGCCGCGTGATCTGGCGCTCATATCCGATTGGGAAGAAAAGATAGAGCGCCTCGCAAGCCGTTCGCTCGAAGAAGACATCCGCACAATTGGGGGAACCCCAAGCTGGCTTCTGCTTTTCTTCGAACGCTTGCACGCGTTGAGGCCGGAAACCGGCGGGCGGCTCGTCGAATACTATCCAAACCTGGAACTCCTGATACATGGCGGCGTCAACTTCGCCCCATACCGCCAGCGGTTCGAGGACTTGCTCTCAGGCGGTCATGCCGAAACGCGGGAGGTCTATCCGGCAAGCGAAGGGTTCATCGCGCTCGCCGATCGCGGACCAGGGGAGGGGCTCCGGCTTCTCTCGGACAACGGGCTGTTCTTCGAATTCGTGCCCGCCGATGAGCTTGGTGCTGCAAATCCTACCCGGCATTGGATCGCGACGGCTGAGGAAGGCATCAACTACGCGCTGATCGTCACGAGCTGCGCCGGGCTTTGGTCTTATATCATCGGGGATACGGTGCGCATCATCGATCTGAAGCCGCCGCGAATCCTCGTCACGGGTAGAACATCGTATAGCCTCTCTGCCTTTGGCGAGCATTTGACCGGAGAGGAAATCGAGGACGCTGTCGCCACAGCGGCAGCGTCGATCGGCGCGGCGGTCACCGATTTTACAGTCAGCCCCATTTACCCGGCGCAGGCCGGCGAGACCGGCTATCATCTGTATGTTGTCGAGTTTTCTACTTCTGTTGCATCGGACGACTGCGAAAAATTCGCAAGCGCCGTCGATCAAAAACTATGCGCATTGAACGAAGATTACGCTGTCCATCGCGCCGGCGATTTCCAGATGGCCGCGCCAAAGGTTAAGGTCTTGCCGCCTGGAGCTTTCGCCGCCTGGATGAAGGCGCGCGGCAGGCTTGGAGGCCAGAACAAAGTGCCTCGTGTTATTCTCGATGTGGACATGTTCCAAAGCTTGTTAGAGTGAGCCCAGCCGGTTTGCGCCGTCATCGCGAGGCGGCTTTTGCCGCCGTGGCGATCCACAGCGCCGCCGAAGCCTTAGCCCTGGATTGCTTCGCTCCGCTCGCAATGACGGCTCCGCTTCTGCCGGAGCCGCTCTAGAAGCCCGTGCTTGGAAATCCGCCATGGCGCTACGCCGTTGACTTAGGTCATTGCGGCAGGGACAAAGCGGGTTCATGCTCTTCCCGTTCGATATGAGGGAGCATTGCCGATGTCAGCGCCAAATTATGTCCGCTGGTTTCGTGAGATCCGGCTTGAAGATGTACCGCTCGCCGGCGGAAAGAATGCGTCCCTCGGCGAACTCTACTCAGTCCTATCGTCCGAAGGCGTCAGAGTGCCAAACGGCTTTGTGCTCATCGCTCAAGCCTACCGCGATTGCCTAGCCAAGGCCGGTGCACTGCCCAAGCTCCACCAGCTCCTCGACGGGCTGGACACGGGCGATGTCCAAGCGCTCGCCGGGCGGGCCGCCGCCGCACGCCAGATCGTTTATGACGCCACGGGAGGCGACGGGCTTCGTGAGCAGATCGCCGCCGCCTACGGTGCCCTAGAGAAGGAGTACGGCGAAGGCATCGCGGTTGCGGTCCGCAGCTCCGCCACCGCGGAAGACCTTCCTACCGCGAGCTTCGCCGGGCAGCATGAGAGCTTCGTGAATGTCCGCGGCGAGAGCGATGTGTTCGAAGCATGCCGCCTTTGCTTTGCATCGATCTTCACCGATCGTGCAATCGTCTATCGTACCGACAACGGATTCGATCACTTCAAGGTCGCGCTCTCGGTTGGCGTCATGAAAATGGTACGCTCCGATCTCGCCGCGAGCGGTGTGATCTTCACGCTCGATACCGAGTCCGGCTTTCGCGACGCCGTTTTCATCACAGGCGCCTATGGCCTCGGCGAGAACATCGTTCAGGGCCGGACCGACCCGGACGAATATTACGTGCATAAGCCCACGTTCAAAAAGGGATACCGGGCCGTTCTTCGCCGCTCGCTCGGCAAGAAACAGGCCCGCATGATCTATGCGGAAGGTCATATAGGCGCGGCAACCCAGACGGTGGCAACCACCGATGCCGAGCGCGAACGGTTTTGTCTCAGCGATGCAGAGGTTCTCGATCTGGCGGACTACGCCATCAAGGTCGAGGACCATTACTCGGATAAGGCGGGCCATCCGATGCCCATGGATATCGAATGGGCGAAGGACGGCGAGGATGGCCGGCTCTACATCGTGCAAGCGCGGCCAGAGACAGTCGCTTCCCAGCGGTCGCCTGGGACGTTCGAGACTTACACCCTTAAGGGGACAGGGCGATTGCTCGCGACGGGGCGGGCCGTCGGCGAGAAGGTCGCGGCGGGAGCGGTGCGGACCATCGCCGGCACCCACGATCTCCCGGCATTTCAGCCAGGAGAGGTTCTCGTCTCCGACACAACGAGCCCGGACTGGGAGCCGGTGATGAAGACCGCCGCGGCCATCGTCACCAATCGCGGCGGCCGGACCTGTCACGCTGCTATCGTTGCGCGCGAGCTTGGCGTGCCGGCGGTCGTCGGCACCGGGAATGCAACCACGGCGCTCCAGCTGGGAGCCACGGTCACTGTGTCTTGCGCCGAGGGCGAGACCGGCCGCGTGTACGAAGGAGAGATCCCGTTCGAGGTCACGCGCATTTCCGCCTTGACGCTTGCGCGTCCGCGAACCGCGATCATGGTCAACCTGGGAAATCCCGATCTTGCCTTCAGGACGGCGATGCTGCCGAATGACGGGGTGGGGCTCGCGCGGATGGAATTCATCATCAGCGAGCATATCGGCGTGCATCCCATGGCGCTCGCCGAGCCGGAGAAGGTCGCTTCGGAGGAGGACCGGAAGGCCATCGCAGAACTGGTGCGGCGCTATGAACGCCCCGCCGATTTTTTTATCGAAAAGCTCTCCGAAGGCATTGGCACGATCGCAGCCGCGTTTTATCCAAGGCCCGTGATTGTCCGGCTGTCCGATTTCAAGACAAACGAATACGCGAAGCTCCTCGGCGGCGCCGCCTTCGAGCCGAAGGAGGAGAACCCGATGCTCGGCTTCCGCGGCGCATCGCGTTACGCGCATCCGGCCTATGCCGCTGGCTTCGCCCTCGAATGCGCGGCGCTCAAGCGCGTTCGCGACACGATGGGCCTCACCAATCTGCTCATCATGGTGCCGTTTTGCCGCCGGGTGGAGGAAGGCCGGCGCGTTATCGAGGCGATGGCGGCGCACGGGCTGCGGCGGGGCCAAAACGGCCTTGAAATCTATGTCATGTGCGAGATTCCGAACAACGTGATAGAGATCGACGCCTTCTCGAAATTGTTCGACGGGTTTTCCATCGGCTCTAACGATCTGACCCAGCTCACACTTGGCGTCGACCGGGATTCCGAGATCGTCGCATTCGATTTCGACGAGCGCGATCCCGGAATGCTGGAGATGCTTCGCCTTGCGGTGACGGGCGCCAAGCGGAACGGCCGGCATGTGGGGATTTGCGGCGAAGCGCCCGCAAACTATCCGGAAATCGCGCGCTTCCTGACGGGGCTCGGCATCGATTCGATCAGCGTCAATCCCGCGAGCCTGATGCGGACCATGAGCGTCGTGCGCGAGGCGGAGGATGCAGAGCGGGGCCGGTAAGCAGGACGGCGATGCGCCAGGCTTTGAAATGCTCGCGGCCTTCGTTCCCGCTGTGACATAGCCGGTTGGGCGTAGATGATCGTAAATAATTAAGCGAGCTCCGCGAACAGGGTTCCAAGGGTTTTGTTGAAACGTCGCAGTTCTGTTTTCGAGGCATGCGTCTGCAACTCACCGTGGATCAGCCTATTGCGCTTATCTGCCAATACCCGCAGGAGATCGGCTTCGGAAGGCGTGATGTAGCCGTTCTTCGCAAGGATCGTAACAAGCCTTCCAGGCGTTTGCGCGCGTTGAAACTCATCTGGCAAAAGCGCCCTTGCTAGCGCTTCAAAGGTTGCCCAAGCAAGAAGAAGAGCACCGTCGGAATTGCCCTTATCGAGTAATTCTTGGACCTCCTTGATCCGTTTCGCAATGGCCGCTGACGGTTGAATTTTAAGGTCACGTTGAGAACTGACCGGCTCAAGCCAGACGATGCGAAACTCCCAATTAGGCTGCTCCTCGAAAAGCGCAGCAATGTGCTCCAGCTTCTTGGAAACATCCGCAGATTGCCGGGTGACTTCAATCGCGAGGTTCTTGCCGGTCCGAAGGGCCACTGCATCGGGAATGTAGCCTTCTAGAAACGATGGCAATAGGCGCCGGTCAGGGTGCAAGTAAACTTCATACCCCTGAGCCTCCAGCTCGGGCAGAAGCTGTCGAAGCACCTCCGCTTCAGTTTGGTTACTCATGACAGCTCCTCGAAAGGATCGTTCGAAATCCGGACATAAAGAACAGGCTTGGCATCAGCCAGTGCCTTTACGAAGGTGGTAGTCGGCTGTGCGAAATTGAACACGTTGCCTGGCTCGAATTTCTGCACAACGACCCGCTCGACTTGTCTGTCGTCGATGTAAATGAGCCGGCAAAGGGCATCGAGGATAGGTTTCACAATGTTGTCTATATCCCCCTCCATTGGCTCGCCGGGCAAGTAGTAGAGGGAAACAGCGATACGTCCCTCCGATACGAAATGTGGCGCAGGAATCGCAGTCATGCTCGCTTGTCTTATGCGCTTCTGCCACGCTGCCTTAGCAGCAGGCCGTTTCGTCTGGTGCGAAACGGGGGTGCCGTGAACCAGAAATTCAATGGGAAATTCGATTTCCATCAATGCTGAGAGGCGGGTCGCCGGATTTTTTGCAACTATAAATCACGAAGCCCAGAGCATCGCAATTGGATTGGTAATCCACGCGCTTGCGAGCCTTGGCTGATGCGATCTACCGAGTTTGCTTTCAAGCGGTTCTTGCATGTTTCCAGGGTTCATTGGCCTTGAGCATGGCGCTCAGGATGACGATGAGTGTCCTTAGCAGAATCAGTGATATAGCCCGGTTTACTTCGCGAAGCTTCCCCAGCCACGAGCCGGGGCTTGCCATGACGATAGCTCCGCTTCCGTTGAAAAAAGCTGTGGCGGTCTTTCTGCCCCGCCCGCGGTTGGAGGAACGCGGTTTGCGAGCCGGTTTTTTAGATTACCGGCTTAGATCGCAAGGAGTTCCACCTATGCCCGATGGAGCAATACCGCCCCGCCCATCGTCTTACGATAAAAGGGTCGCCCTGGTCTTGCAGGGCGGCGGCGCGCTCGGCAGCTATCAGGCTGGCGTCTACGAGGCCATCGCTTCGTCGGACTATGTGCCGGATTGGGTGGCCGGGATCTCCATCGGCGCAATCAATGCGGCAATCATTGCCGGCAACGCGCCGGAGCATCGCGTGGCGCGCCTGCGCTCATTCTGGGAGGGGATCACAAGCCCCACCGCGTGGTGGCCCGCCGGCCTCGACGGGCCTGCGGCCGGAGTCCAGCGGAAGGCGAGCACGGCGTTCGCGTTGCTGTTCGGTCAGCCTGGCTTTTTTGCGCCGCGCGCTCCGGCCGGCTGGTGGCCGGCGGCACAGACAACCAGCTATTACGACACCAGCGCGCTCAGATCGACACTGGAGCGCCTCGTCGATTTCGACCGCATCAACCGCATCAAGGATACGCGGCTCAGCGTCGGTGCGGTCAATGTCCGCACCGGCCGCCTCGTCTATTTCGACAGCGCAGAGATCGTCATCCGTCCCGAGCACGTGATGGCGAGCGCCGCTTTGCCACCCGGCTTTCCAAGTGTCGAGATCGATGGCGAGCGCTATTGGGACGGCGGCCTCGTCTCGAACACGCCGCTACAGTACGTACTCGATTATTATCCGCGCTACAGCCGTTTGTGCTTTCAAGTCGATCTCTTTCACGCCTACGGCGAGTTACCCGGCAATCTCGACGAGGTTGCCGAGCGGGAGCAGGAGATACGTTACTCCAGCCGGACACGCGTCAGCACCGAGTCCTTCCGGCAGCGGCACGAGGTGCGCCACGCCATCAACGAACTGTTCAAGCTGCTACCCGAGGAGCTGAAGCGCACGCCGCAGGGCAAGCGGCTCTATGGCTTCGGCTGCATCACCACCATGGACATCGTGCAACTCATCTATCGCCCGTTCGAGCCGCTGGGTGCGGCAAAGGACTACGAGTTCGGCCGTGCCACGATGATCGAGCGCTGGCAGCGAGGGGCCGCCGACGCCCTCACCACATTGCGCGCGTCGCCCTGGACGGCGCCGACACCTTCGGAGGTTGGCGTGCGGACGTTCGACGTCATTCACGACATCTTGGTGGGCCGGTATCCGGCTGACCGGACACATGCAGACCTAGTGCGAGCCTGTCTGTTGCAAGCCCCGCAAGCGGTCCGGGTGCTGGCGCAGGCCGATGGTACCAAACCCGGCTGATTGCTCACCGGAATTCCTTTGATGCCGGTCAAGGAAGGCGCCCGATGGCCTCTGTATCATTTTTCCAATGTTAGGGAGCGACGAAAAGGAGCCTGAGGCAGGTCATGGCAAATCTTATCACATTGAGCGTCATAAAGGCTGACGTAGGCGGTTACGTCGGCCATACATCGGTCCATCCAGAGATTCTCCAAGCTGCCCGCGAGCAGGTCGCTCAAGCCATCGGCAGAAAGCTTCTCATCGATGGCTACGTCACCCATTGCGGGGACGACCTTGAACTGATCATGACCCACCGCAACGGCGTCGATAATGCCGAAATCCATAAATTCGCATGGGATGTGTTCGTCGCCGGAACCGAGATTGCCAAGCGGTTGAAGCTCTATGGCGCGGGGCAGGATCTTCTTGCGGACGCTTTTTCCGGCAACGTCCGGGGCATGGGGCCTGGGGTGGCCGAAATGTCGTTCGAGGAACGCCCAAGTGAGCCCGTCATTGTGTTCATGGCCGACAAGACCTCGCCCGGCGCATGGAACCTGCCGCTGTTCCAGATCTACGCAAATCCGTTCAACACGGCCGGGCTTGTGATCGATCCCGCGATGCATAAGGGCTTCGAATTCGAAGTGCTCGACGTGATCGAGAAACGCAGCATCCGCTTGGCCTGTCCCGAAGAGATGTACGAGCTGCTCATGTTCATCGGGGCTACGGGCCGTTACATGGTGAAGCATGTCTACCGGCGCAAAGACGGAGAGATCGCGGCCACGGCCTCGGTGGAGAAGCTGAGCCTGATTGCAGGGAAATATGTGGGGAAGGACGACCCGGTTCTCGTTACCCGCTGCCAGTCGGGCTTCCCCGCGCTGGGCGAGACGCTCGAACCCTTTACCTTCCCGCATCTGGTGGAAGGATGGACGAGGGGTTCGCACCGCGGGCCGCTCATGCCGGTGAGCTTCACACAAGCCACGCCATCGCGCTTCGATGGGCCGCCTCGCGTCATCGGAGCCGGCTTTCAACTGGCCGATGGAAAGCTCGTCGGTCCCCGCGATCTGTTCGACGATCCTGCCTACGATCTCGCCCGCCAGGAGGCGACCGGAATTGCGAACTACATGCGGCGGCATGGGGCGTTCGAACCTCATCGCCTGGGCCTCGACGATATGGAATACACGACGATGCCGGCCCTGATGGAGAAGCTCGAAGGGCGCTGGGTTAGCGAAAAGCCGAAAGAGGCCTGACCCGCCGGCAAAAGCTGACTCCCCGCGGTGCGGCGCGCGAGGCCAAGGAATCACGCATCGCCGCCGGCCGGTGGACGCGCAACGGGGCTACCCCCGCCCAAAGCTTCGAGGATCGGACAATCCGGCGCCTCGAGGCCATGGCACCTTGCAGCAAGATCATCCAGCACACGCTCCAGCTTTTTAAGGTCCTTGATCTTACTGCGGATGCCGGCGAGATGCTGTTCCGTCATTGTCTTCACTTCCGCACAGGTCAAACGGTGTCCGCGCGCCAGGCCGAGCAGATCGCGGATCTGGCCGAGCGAGAACCCAAGCTCGCGGCTGCGCCGGATGAAGCTCAGGCGCTTGAAATGCCCGTCATCGTATATGCGCTGCCCGCCCCCGGTGCGCGGCGGTTTAGGGATAAGTCCAACGCGCTCGTAGTAGCGGATGGTCTCGATGTTGATACCGGTCTTCGCCGACAGCGTTCCAATCTGGAAATGCCGCGCTCGCAAGAACGTGATCCTTCTCCGGTAGATTCATCTTGAAGCTGTAGTTGCTACAGGTTTCATATTGCGAGCCGGAAAGCAAGAGGGGGGTGAGATATGCAGGAGCGCGTGCAGCCAGCTACCGCCGTGGAAGGCGCGGGCCGCGAGCGGCTGCGGACGCGGTGGGTTGCGGCCGGCGGCGTTATCGGGGCGCTCGCCGCCTCCTCGTGCTTCATCCTGCCGCTGGTGCTGTTTAGTCTCGGCATTTCCGGCGCCTGGATCGCCAATCTGACGGCGCTGGCGCCCTATAAGCCCTACTTCGCGGCCGCAACGCTCGGCCTTCTCGGCTACGGCTATTATCTCGTTTATGTGAAGCCGAAGCAGGCTTGTGCGGATGGTTCATGCGCCCGTCCGCTGCCGAACCGGCTCGTGAAGCCGGGCCTCTGGATTGCAACGGTGCTGATCGCCGCCGCCTTATCCTTCGACTATTTGGCGCCGCTGCTCTTGAATTGAACCAAAACACGGAGATGCCAATGAAACGCCTTATCTCTCTTGCCGCGCTCACTCTCGGCGTCCTGCTTCCGGCTGCGGCCAATGCCGGCGAGCAGACGGTCAAGCTTGCTGTCGAGAACATGACCTGCGCGAGCTGCCCCTACATTGTGAAGCAGACTCTGGCGGCCGTGCCCGGCGTTTCCAAGGTGGATGTGTCGTTCGAAGCGCAGTCGGCGACCGTCACGTTCGATGACCAGAAGACGGCTGTGACGGCATTGGCGGAGGCAACAGCCAAGGCTGGCTATCCATCGAAAGCCGTCGAAGCGGCCCGATGAATAGCACGGCACCCATCGGAACCGGGGACATGGGTGCCGTCATCGCAGCCTTATGCCGCGCAACGCTCAACGTCATAGCAAGCTGCTTGCCTGATTTCCCTCAACGGGCGTTTAGCTTGCTGAGGCGGCTGGCCGCCGCCATATTGCCGAGCGCGGCGGCACGCTCATACCATTGCTGGGCCATTGCAGGATCGGGCTGCAGGCCGGCAGTGGGGATCGTCCTCAGAAAGTCGGGGTCGTAGGTTTGCGCCAGCTCAAATGCAGCTTCGGCGACATTGGCCTCGGCAAGTTTTTTGAAAATCAGCCGGGCAGCGGCGACATCATTGTTTTGAAGCAAGTCCCATGCGCGGTTCATCATCGCACGCTGGGCTGCGCTTAACGGCTGCGGCGTTGCCGTTTCCCGCGGCGCCGCGGCATCTATCGAGCCGATGCTCTCGATACGGGGCTGCGCCGGCATGAACGTGCCGGGCGTGCTGGCGATGTGCTGCCTCTCCTGTGCCTGAACGCGGGAGAAAAGCCCCAGCGGCAAGGATTGCATCAAGCCAAGCGGCGCAGCAAGGATGACGATCCACGTTAAGGCATTGCCTCGCGCAACTTTCATTGTTCCCTCCCTATTTCTGTGCGGGAACGCAGGCTGCCCCGTCATGAAGCCCGCAGCCGCTTCAACAAGGCGCAGCCCAAACGCTCCCCGGCCGCTACCGTGATTTCGCCATCTCGACATCCAAATATTGCCTGACCTTCTTCAGCAAAAACTCCTTTTCGTTCTCGCTGAGCGGTCTGCTGAGCTTACTTTGATAACTGGCCAAAAACTCCTGAAAGGCTTTCTGCACCCTGACCGGGTCGGCGCCTGCCATCGTGGTCCGGTGGGCGGTAAGCCACTCTGCCGCCGGTTTGAAACGGGTCCAGCCTGGCATTTCGGCCCAAAGATTAATCTCACTCCATTTCGGATGACGCCCGCCTGCCTTGAACCGGTCGATCTTGTTGAAGAACTCGTTCACGAAGCGCGATACTTTCGCGTATTGCGCGGTGTTCTCCGGCCAAGCGTAAGTGACGAGCACCGCACGGTTGACGATCGTCTGAACGCTCGTACCTTCGGGGATCAGGTTCGGATAGAGTTCGTGTGTGAACTCGCCCGGCAGATATTCGGCAAAAATAGGCGTGAGGTTGTAGCCCGGCAGGCTGGCGTCATCCAGCGGCAGCAGATGCACGCCGTCTTCGGCTTTAAACTTTACAACGGCCGATTGCGGCGCGCCCGACTGTATGATCATCGCGGCGATTTCGCCTTTCAGCAGCTTGGTGGTGGCGGTCTGCACGTCATCGTGCAGGCGTTCGACCTGAATGCTCAGCATGTTGAATATGCGATCGGCGGTAACGTCGGTGTTGCTATCCTTGAGGTTGAAATTGACCTTCTTTCCCCTCAGGTCAGCCAAGGACTTGATTTCCTTGCGCGCCACAACGTGAAATTCGGAATTATAGAGCTTGCTGATGAAATGAATGCGCTGTTCGATTTGCCCATAGAGTTGCGGGTCTCTTTGCTTCAGCGCGATCATATTGTCCTGATCGACAATCGCCATGTCCATGTTTTTAAGAAACAGCACGTCGTTCAGGCTTTGAAGCCCGCCGACGCCGAGGATGGGCAGAACGCGGATGCCGCCGGGCTGAAGATCGTTGATTATATTGCGCATGTCTTCGGCGAAACGCGCACAAGTACAAGTCATGCCCGAGGTCATGATCGCCACGGCGATTTCATTCGTCTCCCGCTTTTTGGCGTCATAGCGCTCGCCAATGCTGCGCACTCTTGTCTCTGCTTGTGCCCCGGCCGGCGCGAATAGGATTCCTGCCGCGAGCGGGAGAACGAATCCCAGCAGGGCAACCAACAACGGTCTGGAGTTTGTCATGGCAATCGCTCATCCATTTGCTGACGAGGCACGGGCTTTGCCGCATCGTCTACTGTTACTTCTGCTGTTGCTGTGGAGGCGCTTCCTAAGAAATGCGCAGCTGGCGGCATCCGGCCTGGCCTCTTCAGCCGACCGCAGGCGCGCTAGTGAACAGATCGCATCTGTTTCGGAAGACAAGGTGCCCCCACCTCATTTTTCTCTTTTTTTAAATGTTATCTTGCGTAGCTCCCGCATGCAAGCCGTTACCTCTTGTGTGCAACTAATTAACAATGCGCCGCTAGGTTGTAGCCTTCGAGTTGGTTCCGGCTGACCGCGCCGCCGCCTGCCGGCTTTATGGATCAGTTTATCGATCAACAAAAATCACATATATTTTAATTTATGAATATGTGCATGGATGAGATGTTTCGCCGGGGTGCAGGAATGCCCGCGCTCACCTCCTTGACGATACCATCGCAAAACATCTCAAAGGGAATGTTCATGTCCTCCATCAAGCGCACCGCGCTAGCCATGCTCCTCCTGGCATCAAGTCAATATACGCCGGCCTGGGCCGCAGAACGGGCCCAAGATGCCGGGCTTCAAATCGATGTCCCGGTACAGCTCAAAGAGTCGAAGATCGTTTTCAATATGGACCATCTTGCATTTGCTGGCGATCAGTCCGTCGGGCTGACCTACATGAAATTGATGGTACAGAAATATAAAGCCAGCCAGACCCCCATTCACATCGTTGCGGTCTTTCACGGTGCTGCGGGCTATATGCTGCTGAACGATGCGGCCTATAACAAGGTACGGAAATCCGAAAAAGGCAATCCTTTCAAAGACCAAATCGCTGCACTTCAGCAGGAGGGAGTGCAATTCGAGGAATGCGGGCAGACCGCCAAAAACAACGGCTGGGTGAATGCTGACCTGCTTCCCGGCGTCAAGGTGAATAGCGGCGCCAATTTGCGCCTTGTCCAGCTTATGCAAGAGGGGTACGTTCAACTGCAGCCGTAGCGTGAAGCTTGCGGTCTTGCTCAATTCATGGCTGTGGTCGTTCGCCACCTAAGCTTAGGCCGGGATTGCCTCGCGCAAGCCCGGCCCCGGCATCAAGCATGAGTTGACGATGGTCAATGCCGTTTTTGTTCCCTGCGTGCCAACTTAGCGCTAAAGTGGACAACAGGCTTTGTTAGGGCCTTTTAGCGAGGGCGGAGACGCGATGACTTGGCGCAGCATCCTGGTGCATGTGAAGGCTTACAAAGAATGGTCCGAGCACATCGACGTGGCGATGCGCCTCGCCAAAAGCTTTAACGCACGGATTAGAGGGCTTCACACCTCGCGGAATGCCGCAATCCTCAAGCAGTATCTCGGCGCGGAGTCGCAGGCTGCGCTTGAGGCGGAAGCGCGGGAGATGGTGCTTGCAGGCGCTGCGGAGCAACGCTTCCGGAACGCGCTGACGGTAAACGGCGTTGCCGGTGACTGGGACGTAGGCGAAGGAGCCGCAAGCGAACTCCTGCCGCTCGCCGGCCGGGTCCATGATCTGATAGTCGTCGAGCAAACTCACGAGGGCTTTGACGAATCGGGCTGGGATGTTGCCGAAACATGTGCAGTGTCAAGCGGAACCCCCACGCTTGTGGTACCCTTCGAGGGCTCTTTTCCTTCGACCGGCCAGCGCGTGCTGGTGGCCTGGAACGGAAGCCGCCAGGCGGCAGCCGCTTTACATGGAGCGCTCCCGCTCATTCGCCGGGCTCAGCATGTCACTGCGCTCATTGGCAGGGGCAAGGAGAGCTTCAGCAGCATCACGCGCTATCCCAAGCTCGATATCGCGGAATACCTCAGGCTACACGCATCCGATGTTTCAGCCAGGACGTTTGAGGCGAGCGAAATAGAGGACGGAGCGAAGATGTTACAGGTGGCCAAGGAAACAAATTCCGACCTCCTTGTGATGGGTGCTTACGGCCATTCGGCATGGCGCGAGTTTTTTCTCGGCGGCACGACCCGCTACGTCCTCTCGCACATGACGGTCCCGGTGTTGATGGCCCATTGACGCTAATCGAGCTGGCTGGCTCCCATATTATCCAATCGTGACACCGCTAAGATTTTTGCCGCATGACGTCGCGGTGCGGTCACCCGGTTCCTTTGGGCTCCGGCCCGCCAAACGCCGTCATGACCTCATCCAGCATGCGCGCCTCCTCTCCGGCGTAACGCGGAGAAAAGTGAAACGGCTCAACCCGGCGCACTCCGGCCTCGCGCGCTATGCTTCCGGCCGCCCTTGTCGTCAAATGTGCGCGCTCGGCCGCCAATGCGGGGTCCGCTTGCGCAAAAGTAGCCTCGATGAACAGCGGATCGGCGTTTTGAACGAGTTTGATGATGGCCGCGCGATTGGCCGCCGTATCAGCAGCATCTGTTACATAGGCGATTTTCTGACCCGGCGTGACTGTCACCAGTCCGCGCAATTCGCCGAGCGGCATTTCGCCGGTTTCTGGGGACCCCGGCCGGGAGCCGATGCGGATGGGATAATCATCCGGTCTGTTCTCGACAATGGCGCGCTTGAGGTCCGTAAGCCAGGGACCAACGGGCAGCCCCAATTCCAAAAGACGGTTCTTCCAGACGTTGACATGAGCCGATTCCTCGATCGCGAATGCAAGACATGGCGTGCGATGTTCGAGAACCGCGGTTGAGACCTGGAAGGCCGGCTCGCTGTAGACCACGCCCCCGCTGATCCGGCCGCCGGCTGCGGCCTCGCCGGCAAACGCATTCTTGAGACGGAACCGCGCCGTGCGCGTCTCAAGGGAGGGATCGATTTCGGTCACAGTGAAAATCAGATCGCAATGGAAGCGGCCGGCAAGGTTCCAGCGATAAGCGTGAAGCTTATGCTGGACTTGGGCGATGAAATCCGGCGGGCCGTAGAGATTGAGCTGCTTTTCACGCCCAACCAATACCCTCAACAGCCGGTCGAATCCGATGAAATGATCGATATGGGTGTGAGAGACGAATACATGCTCCAGGCGATGTATCTTTCCCGGCGGCAAATTTGAAATATCGCCCAGGTCGAAGAGGATAGTGGCCTTTTCGAACTGCGTTTCGATATAAAGCGCCGGGTCACCCCATCGCCCGTTCACCAAGCTTGCATGCAAGGATGGCCGCATGGCGGAGCTATCCACTTGCGCCTATGCATGGCGCCTTAAGATATTTGACCCGGCTCAACAGCGGCCGGTCTTCAGCCGGCCGCGGCTGGGCTGCGCATCAAATGCGAACGCTGACGCGTCCCCGCCGCGCTCGCGCGTTCACCCGCGCCAACTGGCTTTGTCCCATATGGATCAGCGTGGCGTGATCGCCAGCTTCGATGTAGACGTCAGGCTGATCGCTGATGCTTTCGTCAATGATAACTTCCAGCGCATAGCATGTGCCGATCGCGGGAACGGCACCCGGAACGCAGTCCTGGAACAGCCGGGAGATCTCGCCTTCCGTGGCGAGGCTTACATCCGGACCGAGTTGCGTTCTTAACTCCGGTAACCGGATGTGGCGGGATGCTGGAAGCACCGCGAGCACGTAGCCGCCATCGCGGGCCAGAACGATGCCCTTGGCCAGGCGGTCGCCGGAGATGTGGCAGACCTCGGCAGTGTGCATCGACGACATGGTGGGTTCGTGCGGGATCACGTCATAGGTGACGTTCTGATCCAAGTACTTTTGGAGTGTCGGGGCGATTGTCATAATGCCCTCCATCGTGATGAGCAGCGCACCGTGAGGGGCATGCTCTCGCCTCACGATACGGGCGGTTTCGACATTGCAATAGGATACGCCTATTGTTCTTCGCCAGCAACCCCGCAAGAACAGCGCATAGCTTGACTCATATCAATCCCGGCACCTCGTAGAATATCGTAATTTACGCAAAGCGAGCGGGGCCGGAAACAAGGATCA
>CAZCIF010000015.1:22586-28229 GCA_964498645.1 uncultured Rhodomicrobium sp.
TCGAAAGATGAAGCGGAGTTCGTCTTTGAGAAGGGGTGCGAGCAGCTCATTATCGGCTCGGGCCAGATGGGTAATGTGCATTTATCGCCGGAAGCCGAGGCTTATTTCGCGAAAAAGGGCTGTAATGTGCTATTGCAGCCGACCCCCGAGGCGATCCATATGTTCAACAAATCGCAAGCCAGAACGGCAGGGCTTTTTCACGTGACGTGCTAAAGCCGGGCACTGGCTTAAGGCCCGCTCCATTTTTCAATCGTGATCTGCATTTCATGGCGAAGCTGTATTCTTCAAAGCGACTCACACCCGCCGCCGCTGTTGACCGGCTCGAGGAGCTTTACGCCAGGGCCGCTTCGGCGCTGGCCACCGCCCTTGACCGCTATCTCGGCACACGCAGTCCGCCGTCCCCGGAAACGCGATCCGCGTTCCATTATCCCTTCCTCCGGGTCATTTACCGCAACGAAACGCCTACACCCTTACCCACCCGCCGTGCCTTCGCCAGGCTGCAGCGGCCGGGCATATATGAGACGACGGTCACCCACCCAGGCCCCTTCCGCCGCTACCTTCTTGAGCAACTCGATCCCCTCGTGTCGGAATTCGGCGCCGAAATCGAGGTGGGCGTCAGTTCTCAGGAGATCCCGTACCCTTACGTGATCGAGCCCGCAGAGGAGATCGCAAGCGCTAACGTTACCGCGAGCGAGCTTGCGCGCCATTTCCCGACGCCGCGGCTTTCTGCCGTTGGCGATGAGATTGCAGACGGCTTGTGGGAGCGCAAGGAGGGTGAACCGTATCCTCTCGCATTGTTCGATGCTGCCCGCACCGACTTCTCGCTACGCCGTCTTGTCCACTATACAGGGAGCGACTGGCGCCATGTGCAACGCTGGATACTCCTTACCAACTATCACCGCTACGTGGATCAGTTCGTGCGCTGGGGATGCCAGCACCTCCATCGTAAGAGTGCCTTCGACCAGCTCGTGCTGCCGGGCGATGTGATTATCGGGCGGAACCATTCGCCCGCCGAGGCCGAGGCACTCGTTGCCAGCTCTCAATGGCATCGCTATCAAATGCCCGCCTACCATTTGACCAGCGGCAGCGACTCAGGAGT
This sequence comes from uncultured Rhodomicrobium sp., assembly GCA_964498645.1. Lineage (GTDB taxonomy): Bacteria > Pseudomonadota > Alphaproteobacteria > Rhizobiales > Rhodomicrobiaceae > Rhodomicrobium. The sequence goes on from CAZCIF010000015.1 coordinate 23,686, forward strand.
AACGCTGATCAACATTGGCGTCGGCCCGTCCAACGCTAAGAATATTACGGACCATCTGGCGGTTTTCAGGCCCAATTGCTGGCTTATGGTCGGTCATTGCGCAGGGCTTCGCGATACACAGTCGATCGGCGACTATGTGCTTGCACATGCCTATCTCCGCCAAGATCGCATCCTCGACGCTTTGGTGCCGCCCGAAGTGCCGATCCCGGCGCTCGCCGAGATACAGGTGGCACTGCAGGAAGCTGCCGCCTTTGTCATCGGGCATGGCGGCGGCGCGGTCAAGCAGCGGCTTCGCACGGGGACGGTCGTCACCAATGACGACCGCAACTGGGAATTGCGCTTTACGCAGGAACGCAAGCGCATCAACCTCTCCCGCGCCATTGCCGTCGACATGGAGAGCGGCACCATCGCAGCCCAAGGATTTCGCCTGCGCGTGCCCTATGGCACGCTTCTCTGTGTTTCCGACAAGCCGCTGCATGGGGAGATCAAGCTGCCCGGCGCCGCTGGCGCTTTCTATGAGACGGCGATCGCCCAGCATCTCGAGATCGGCCTTGCCGCTCTCGATCTGCTCAAGGAGCGCCGCGACAGCCTGCATTCGCGAAAGTTGCGTTCATTTGATGAGCCACCCTTCCGATGAGAAAGGCAAGTGCCTCCCGCATTTTTGGCCGCTTAGGGAACACGGTGCGCGTGATCTACCTTGATCATGGAAAAGTTCCGCAATCCCGCGAGGGCTGAGCCATGCAGATCCAAGTCGAAAGCGAATCCGGCCATTTTGGAGAGATGCCAAAGCGGTTCCGCCTGGATGGGCGTGAAGTCGGAATCGCCGAAAGCATCGATCAGTGGCACGGGCCCAACTATCGCTACTTCAAAGTCAAAGGTGACGACGGCAATCTCTATATATTGCGCTTCAACGAGGGTCTGGCTGAGTGGGAACTGACCATGTTCCAGAGCCCGGAAGCGGAGGAGTTTACGGCGCCGCTTCATCCGCGGAAGCACCGCCGTGCCGATGGTATGCAAAAGGACCGGGGAAACGGGTGAAGAAGCACTGGCGATAATAAATGCCTACCCGCCAGCAAATAGTATCGCAGCCAGTCTCTCCGCCGGCTCCGCAACGCGCCGGCACAGTGCGCCGCGAATTGGAACGCAGCCTTCTCTATTCCGAAGAGCTCGGCATCGATCTTTCGCAAGGAACCGGCGGCGTGTACTTTCGCTGGTTTCTTGCCAGCCTCCTGTTTGGCGCCCGGATCTCGGAGACGACAGCCAAGAACACCTACCGGGCATTCATCCGGCACGGCCTGACCACGCCAGCCAAGATCGTTGCCGCCGGCTGGGAGTTTTTGGTGTCCACAATCATGCGTGAGGGCGGCTATGTCCGCTATGACGGACGCAAGTCAACGCAGATTCTGCGGGACTGCGAAACGCTTATTGCCTCCTATGGCGGAAGCCTGCAGCGGCTGCACGATTCCGCCCGCGATGCGCGCGATCTGGAGGAAAAGCTGCTGGCGTTTTACGGCGTGGGACCCGTCACCATGAACATTTTCCTGCGCGAGTTGCGCCCCTTTTGGGCCAGGGCGGCTCCCGATCCTCTCCCGGCCGTCGAGGAAATGGCGCAACAACTTGGCATCAATCTCGCGCGCTATGACCGGAAAAGCCTTATTTTCGCTCGCGTTGAGGCCGGGCTTATCCGGCGCCGGCGTGAGCACGCAAGTTCTAACAGGCTACGGAAAAAGCATGCGGCCCATGGTTCGACAGGCTCTCCATGAGGCTCAACCCGTTGAGATGACTCGGCCTCATCCTGAGCCTGTCGAAGGATGGTGCCAAAATTTCCAGGTTTTCATCAGTCTGCAAAAGCACCGTAAGGTTTTACACCCCCGGTGAGGGTTTCTGCAAACCCCGGTTCCGGCTGTGGCGATTCCGCTCGATCGTGTTGAGAAGCCGGGTCAGGCGCGCTTTGGCTGCCGGACCGTTCACCTCCGCGATCGTTTCAGCTATCCCCCGTTCCGGGCGGATAAATTCTTTGTAGAAGGTGCCAAGATCGATTATTTGCTCGCGCCCGGTTGCCGCTTCGGCATCAGAGAGACGAGGGCCGGCTTCATCCACGGCGACAATCCTCAACAGCCAGCCGTCGCTTGGCTGAACGGGCGCAATCTCTAACGTCGCAATGGTCGCCACTTCGCTGAGATTGTCGCGCTCCTCGTCGCCAAAATGAGTTTCTCTTCCGGAAGGGAGTTCCCGCACTTCCTGCTTGCGCGTCGCCGTGACCCGGAAGGACTGCGGCGCGGCCTCATATTCCGCCTTTATCCAGCGAACGATTTGCCCCGGATCGATATCGACGGGATAAGTCTCCGTTTTTGGCGTTTCCGGCGATGATTCACGCGGCATGCCCGGCTCCGGCGGAGCGGCCGCGGCCCGTAACTTGCCCGCGCAATCCGCATCATAGCTCTTCCAGCTCGAAAATGCAGGACCCGCGCTATCTGTCCGTCGGACCGGAGTCTCCTCCGGGGTGCTCGAACAAAAAGACTACGGGTCCTACCACCATGCTTCACCGGCAGACTGGTTCATGGCTTCAGCAGATCCGCGCCCTTAGACGTTTCACTGCCTGCTTCTCCAATCTTACCTCCACACGGCGGCAACATATCTGAGCGCATGAACAGGCTTAATGCATTGATTTCCGTCAAACCCAGTTCACATTGACTTGTCTCAAAGACTTTTGACACTTCTGCCGCTGGAATGAGCCATTGCCGGCCAGCCAATGCTCGCAGCGGTTTGCCGTAGCCCCTAAGATGGAGGCCCGTAACCCCGGGTGATAATCATGCAACAGCAATCGGACGAAGCAGAAAAGCTGGCAGAGCAAGAGGAAATGCCCTTCTCGATCTCGCCTGAGAAGGTTTGCTTCATTGTCGTCAAGGCCCGGGAATTCGACGCCAAAGACGAAGTGACCGAGCCAAACCCGGGATCGAATCCTTCCGACGATATGGACGTCGCAGTGCTCGAAGATCACGAGGACGACCCCGTCGTCGAAGAGCTGACGTCCTTCATCGATTCCCTGTCGGAGGATGAACAGATCGATCTCGTCGCGCTCGCATGGCTTGGGCGGGAGGATTATTCCGCCAGCGATTGGCAAACGGTGCGCGAGGAGGCCGCCCGCGCCCACAATCAGCGGACGGCAAGCTATCTTCTCGGCATGCCGCTGCTCGCCGACTTCCTGGAGGAGGGCCTTTCGACTCTCGGCCGTTCCTGCGAGGAATTCGAAATCGGCCGGCTTTAACGAAGCCGGCAGAAGGCTGAATGCCATTGAGCGACACGGAGTGCACTGCCTTCTTGCAGTGGGCGCTGCCGCAACTCAACCTGCGCTGGCCCGGCTTCCGTAAGGTCCACGCCCAAGTCTGCAAGCGTCTCAAGCGGCGCATGGGCGATCTTCATATCGCGGATTTCGCTGCGTATAGGGCACGGCTTGAGGCCGATCCAGCGGAGTGGCGTGTGCTCGACGAATGCTGTCACATCACGATTTCACGGTTCTTCCGGGAGAGGCGTGTGTTCGAAGTATTACGTGCTTGCGTGCTGCCCGGTATCGCAGCACGCGCCCGGCTGGAGGGACGCACCGCACGCATTTGGCCGGCAGGCTGCGCCTCCGGCGAGGAACCCTATACGCTGAAAATCCTTTGGGAGCTTGAAGCCGCGGCTTCCTTTCCGGGCGGCGTCCCGCTCTCCATTATTGCCACGGATGTGGATGCGGCAATGCTCGCGCGTGCGCACAAAGGATGTTTCGCGCCCTCCAGCCTCCGTGAGTTGCCGCCCCCGCTCCTTGAACAAGCCTTCGACCGGGCCGGTCAATTTTATTGCGTAAAGCCGCAATTCCGCAAAGACATCGGCTTCCTGCGCCAGGATTTGCGATCAGAGGCGCCGGCCGGTCCGTTCGATCTCATTCTCTGCCGTTATGTGGCTTTCACCTATTTTGCGCTGCCGCTCCAGAAGCAGGTTCTGTTGCGCCTCCTGGAGCGGCTCTTGCCTGCCGGCTATCTCGCGATTGGCGGCGATGAGCGATTGCCATGCGATTGCGCCCAGCTGGCGCCGCTTGCTCGCGCGCCGCAGATCTTTAAGAAAGCGTCAAGTGATTGAGTTAGGATCGCAGCGCGGACAGGCTTGATGATCATCAAGGCCCTGCGCCGCAGTTGACCGTATTCTAACAGCATACCTGAACCGGCGGAGGTAATCATGGTCGAGCATACACTCAGGGCATTTGACGTGGATCTCAGCGAGCTCTCCCGCAAGATCGGGGAAATGGGCCGCCTCGGCGAAAAACAGATCAGGGATGCGGTCGAAGCGCTCGAGAAGCGCGACGCCGCGCTCGCCAAGCTCGTCGTGGCAGCAGACGATCAAGTGGATGCGCTGCAGCGGGAAATTGAAGAAAAGGCCGTCGCTGCGATCGCGCGGTGGCAGCCGGTGGCGGTCGATCTCCGGGAGATCGTCGGAGCGTTGCGCATCTCCAATGACCTCGAGCGCATAGGGGATCTCGCAGAGAATGTCGCAAAGCGGGTGCTACT
>CAZCIF010000016.1:0-27566 GCA_964498645.1 uncultured Rhodomicrobium sp.
AGCGGCCAGGTGCTCGGGGAGGTGACCAGGCGGGAACTCGGCGCCGTTCTCCAGCACGCCGATGACGAAGGTGAACGTCTGGCCGTTCGTGGCACGCAGCGTGAAGCCGTGAACCTGGTCGAGCCCGCTCGAGTCGATCGAGGCGAGGACGCCGACGATCGGCGAGCCCGGAACCTCGACGCTCGCCGAGGCGCCCGGGGCGGCCGTCGACGGCGGTGCCGGGGTGATCTTGCTCAGGGGTGGAGTCTCGGTCGCGCCGCCGCACGCCGCGACGACCTTGCTCCGGCCGCTACGCTACCTGAGCGAGCCGCAACACCAACTGGCAGCGCCAACACCGCTATTGCCGATCGGGCGGATGCAGAAAGCCAGCCTGTCGTCGGCCCTACCATCGAAGCGCCGGAAGTGACGCGCCAGGTTGCCGATCTGGCGGCCGGGGCCATTGGCAGCGTGGCCAGTTATCTTGCCGATCAGTTGGGCGAGTTGTTCGCGCCGACGCCGCCGGAAGTGCGCGAGGCGCAAGCCAAGGCCGAGGCCAAACGCGGTGCCGAGAAGCCGGCAGAGCCGGACCCCTATGCCAAGATCATTGGTGCAGCCGTGCGCGGCATCCAGGAAGATCGCGCGGCGGGCCAGGACGAAACCTATTGGAAAGAGCGGGATAGGGGCAAAGGCTGGGAGCGGGACCAGTGACGGGACCCCTGGAATGGCTGAGCCAGGCGCCCCTTGAAAACCGCAAAGCCGACAAACTGATCTTCTTCTCCGCGCCGATCGCGATCCGCGGCATCCAGATGGCCGAACGCGACCTGCTGCGGGCTGCCTTCAGCGCCGAAGTGGCGGAACGCAAACGCGCCGTTAGCGCCCAGTTCGCCGCACTGCTCGCCGCAGCCGAGCAGCAGATCATCGCCCACGTCCAAGGCAAGATCGCCTTGATCGATCCAACTCTGTCACCGGCAGCGCGGCAATCCGCGATCGAGCAGCTGATCGCCGAGCAGGCCGCAGCACTCCTTCAGCTCAGGCAGGACATCAAGCAGCAGCGCCGCCAGGCCCGCCGCGCGGCCACCTCCAGCCTCCGAGGCAGGTTCAAGAAACGCAGGCGGCGACCTCGTCGCGCGTCACGCAGCCGAGCGGGAGGGGACGAGGGCCTATTTCGGCGCACCTACGTACAGATGGCTAAGACCACCCCGCGCTTTCCCCGCGATCAGGCGGATGGTCCCTTATCTCATGCCGCGGCCGGCATTGCGTCCCCGCATCATGCGACCGCACTGAGAATCGTTTGTACTTTTGGTCTGTTCTGGCGACCCTTCTGGGAACCGTGATCGCGTTGACTTGGCTCGTGCCCGGCACGTAACATCACTGGATTTTTTGAGTGATATTGGAACACGATGACCGCACCATCTTCACCACCGCAGAAACCTGGTGACCCGTCACCTTACGCATCGTTGCGGCCATCGCTTGCCGCCGATGGCGTTCAGCGTCCGCCGAACGGTCTTCCATCGTCGCCGGGCTTCACGGCCGAACTGGCGAAGCTGCAGGAGTTGCGTGATGCGCTGTGGGAGGCCTTCAAGGCCGGCCCCGATGCGGGTCTGCCCACCATCCTGATCGAGCTCACCAATTCCTATACCAACTCGCTGCGCATCCAGCTCAATATGAAGTCGCTCAATTCCCGGCAGCCAAAGATGACATCGCCAACGCCCAACCAGCTGAACGCTGGTGCGAGGAAATAGCGCTGTCGTTCCTAGCGGATGTCGAGGTCGCCCCATGGGAGGTTTGGTGCGAGCACCACTTCGTCGGGGAAAATGCGTCTTAACCACACATGAAAGTAATGTCGGTGTTGACCGGGACGCATGCAGATTTTGTATGCTGGCCCCATGATGATCGACCATCGCCAGATCCGTGCCGCGCGTGCCCTGCTCAACTGGAGCCAGGCCGACCTCGCACGTGCTGCGCAGATGGCGACGAGCTCCGTCAAGAACATCGAAAGCGAGAGTTCCTCAGCACGCAGGGAAACACTGGGGCAGATCTTCGAAGCCTTCGATCACAACGGCGTCGAATTCCTGCCGGGTACCGGCGTCCGGTTGAAAAACTATATCGTCGCGGTGCATGAAGGCAAACGCGCGACAGCAGCTTTGCAAGACAACATCTACGCGCATGTGCAGTCCGCGCCTGAACGTGAGGTCTGCATTATCGGCCTCGACGAGGCCTATTCCGTCGACACCGACGGCGCACAACTCATTGCCGGCCATATCGAGCGGCTCAAGGCTGCCGGCGTCCAGGAACGCATCCTGATCTGCGAGGGCGATACGCGCTTCCTGAATGCACCGGAGTGCTACCGCTGGCTGCCCTGCGCCTACTTCACACGCAATTCGCCGATCTATGTCTACGGCGACCGCATCGCCATCCATTCCGGCTCGCTCAAGCGCCGCACCATCATCATCGAGGCGCGGCCTCTCGCCCAGCACATGCGGATGCTGTTCTCGCTGCTGTGGGACTGCGTGAGTACACCGGCTGCAAATCCGGCAGCGCGCAGCATCGCGTCTCGCTGACCGCGTTCCGCCGATGCTTGTGCCTTCTTCTCTTTCACGTTCCTCTGCCAAGCCGATCATCCCGGGTTGGCGCATGACGGCAGAACAGGTTCAATCGGCGCGCCACTACGTCACCATCTCCGCCGACCACATCCCTGAGATCTTGCCTTGGCTTGCGCCCGGTCCCGCAAACGAAGCGTGGCGGGGCTATGTCAGCGCGGTTGATCTGGCCGCGCCGGACACCGGCAGGTTGTTCTTCGAACTCGCCCTGACCATCTCTCAGTTCGGCGGGTTCGTTGGCTACCGTTCCGATGGCGAGATCGATACATGGAAGCGTGACGGCTCGGGCGTCAAGGCGATCCTCGCCACCATGAGCGAGATCCGCGCCGCCAGGAAACTGCCTGGCATCGACCTTGCCGATCGCTACGATCGCGAGCTGGCGCATTTCTTCATCCGCGTGCCCTTCGGGAAGCAACGCCTCGACATGCTCACGGAAGTAGGGACGCCGATGGCCCGGCGGTATTTTCATCACCTGCTGGCGATTGCGAAGGGCAGGGATGGCAGCTATCGCTTCAACGTGCTGCACATGACGGGTTTGGCCTGCCGGTTCCCGCTCAGCTTCGGCGAAGATCCGGTGTTCTATAAGAAGGCGTCGCTGCTATTGATGACCATGGAGATCGCACTCAACCAGCTGGGTGCCAAGGCCATTGCCGAGACATTGCCGCCCGCCGATTATCGCATCCCGCGGATACTCGAAGGTCTCGGCATCCTGAAGTTCAGCGACGAGGTCAGCCGCAAGGTCAAGGACGGTCACGTGTTCCGGCTCGAAGATCCCGAAGTCCATGCCATTCGCGCTGCAACTGTCGAGGCCGTCGGGCTGATCAAGGCAAGGTACGAGCAGCAGCATGGCAGGGAGACCACCTGCGCCGAGATCGACGGGTTGCTCTATCTGCTCTCGCGCAACCGTCCGCTGATGACACGCACCACCATGAAGCCGCACATGCTGGTCGCCACGGCGGCGTTTTGATCCCAACCCTCGCTTCACCAACCGCATGCCCGCCATGCTACCGCGCGAACTATGCGCCCCTGGCTTGGCGAGCCCGACGCTTCACCTGCCGAGCGGGTGTCCGCTCCCCGCGCATCATCACTCTGCTTCGCGCTTCAGCAGTTCGAGCATGCGCCGGTATTGCGCCCGCGTGATCTTGAGTGCGATGCAGATTTCACGCACGGTCACGGATGGCTGAGCGAGCAGCACCTTCAGATCCCGCAGCTTCTCGCCATTCCGACGCAGTTCCCCATTCTTGCCGGCCGCGCGCCGGGGCGCGCCCGTGCGGTAGAGATGCCGCTTCACCGTCTTCGGCCCAAGGCCGGTCAGCACCGCAACCTCGTCCATGCGCAGTATCCCCGCCGCCAGCAGCTTGCTCGCCTGTACAAGCTTGCGCTTTTTTGCCAGAGGTTTCAGTTTGCCCATGGAAAGCATCGGTAAATCAAAGTGTATTTAACTAATTTGAAACCATGTATTAAGTGAGTCTCAATAGTTATAAATGATAATCAGCCAATACTGAATGCAATTTTCGTAGTATTTTGGGCGCAACGCGTCGGAATGAAATGAATAAGAGCAAATGAAATGAATAAGGATATGCGTGTGAAGCACAAGACAAGCAGAAAATCGTATAGGAGCATGGGAACCCCGGAGAATCCGCTGGATTGGGAGTATGACCACGCGCCCGCCAATATGCTGATCCAGGCATTTGTCTACGGCGGGGTTTTTGGCGACGCGCCTGTCGGTGCAGACGCCAAGGCCGATGAGGCGAACTTAGGAAAAAAAGCACAGGAAATTGCGACTTCGTTGTTTGGGAATACCGGGGACAGCGCGACCGTCTTCCGGTTGGCCAATGAAAGCGCGTTGCAGAACGTCAAGGAACTGCAGAAAGGTCTTGTCGCCCTCGGACTTTACACTCGCGGCGTCAGCGCCGCACCGGGTCCTATCGACGGAAAAGTCGGCCCATGGACTAGGGCCGCGTTTAAAAAGCTCGAGGCCGATCCCCGGCTGCAGTGGCAACTGAGGGATTGGTACAAACAGAAGAGCGGCCGGCCGGGCGAGGATCTCGCATCACCTGGAGCGTCGAAAGAGGGGCGCCTGAAAGCGCCGGAGGCGGCCAGCGAGGAAGATGATCCGATGGCATTCCACAAGCGAACATTGGCCCGCTCACGGACCGGAGCCGGAGATACGCTGCCGGACACGGATGATCCGATGGCCATACACAAGCGGCTAAGAGAACGCGGTACGGTGGCGCCCGCGACGCCAATCGTCGTTCGACGCTCTGTCGATTTGACGATCAATGCTCCAACCTAATTGCAATAACAAGAAACGAGGTAAGCACATGAGTAGATACAATTCATTAAAACAAAAGCACTTGCTTTACATGCCAGAAGACCAGGATTGGCTTATCCAGCACAAGCGCCTGCTCAAGGGGGCCAGCAGACCTCAAAGCGGCTATACCGGAAATGACCCGATGGCGCTTCACCAAGCCCTAATGCGGGAGACCTCGATAAATTCTAGACTTAGGCCGAAGCGGTTCGCCATCGACTTATCGGCATAAGCAAACGACGTACTCAACAATTAACAACAACAGGGGAGAAGACCATGAGTAGACTCAGAGACGCAAAAAAACCGGATAAAGAGATCGTTGGCTGCGAAGCCGCGGCCGATGATTGGGCACAAACCCTTAACAAAGAGGTCAAGGGCGAAATTGTCGACGTGAAGGGGCAAAGTTTGATCGAGAAGCTAAACGGTAAAGCCGTTGTGACTGCTTGCGAAGGTCGGGTTGACATTAAAAAGCACGATGGCACGATCGTCCGAACCAGTACCATCATCGACACCAAGGAGCAAACGGCCTCGGTCGTTCAGGCTAAGCTGCGTCCACAGGGCAAGGGCGACCCCAAGCTCGTGGAATCAATCGGCGCCGACGTCAATCTGACCGACAAAGGGGGAATCGGTGACGAAGTGGCCGGTGTCACGATCAAGGCCAATGCCAATGATAAGAAAGGGACCGCCAAGGCCTATTCTGCGCTCAATGAGGATCAGCAAACCACTGTCGACGAACTGGTCGGCAGTTTGACGACATTTGCCAAGAAGGCCGGTTTGGGACTTGCTGTTGAACCAGCCAAGAAGCCGGCACTGAGGATTGGAGCGTCACTCTAGCCGTGGCACGAGTGACGCTCGTGCGATCCAAGCAAGTTCGGCGATGACGAGCGCGCCAGCGATGACCATCGCAAGGAAGTAAATTGATCTCCTGGTGCAAGCGATTGCCTCGCGCGATGCCCAATCGGAATGGTCATGCGAACCTGATCTTCTCGATCTCGTCGAGCGTCACGTCGTCGGGACGACGATCGTAGAGCTGGGTGGTGCGCGTAGAGGTGTGACCGGCAATGTGCGCTGCCCGTTCGATGGTGCCGCCGTTCTTGAGATAAGAGGTGATGCCGGCCGCGCGGAAACTGTGATTGCAGATGCGTGTCGTGATTCCAGCGCCCCGGGCTTTCGCCGTGAGCCAGCACGCTGCCCACAACTCTGACAGTGGATTGATGGCGCCGATTTTGGCCTTGTAGAAGGCAAACGAGCGGTCGAAGAGAAAGCTGCCATATGTTCCATCAACGTAAGCGAGGACAGGTTCCTCCTCTCGCTCGGCAATTAGTTCGGAAAGCGGTTTGCCGATGAACCGCTGGTAGGGCGGTGGACGACTGTCGGAAGCATCCGGTGTAGTGGTGCGTGACCGCGCTCATCCCTGCGGTACCGCCATACTCTGGCCCTTCCGCCAGCATCGGCGCACGCTGCGCATCGCCCGCTGAGGCGACATGCAGCAGCTTATCATGCCATCGCGAAGCAATGTCTGTCCGAGACCGTTCATCGCCGGCTGGCGCATGACATCCCGCGAGCTGCAAGCTTGCCGACAACACGTCACCCTGAACCTAAACGCCATCCCGGCACTTTTGCCTTGGATCGCCCCAGGACCGCCCAACGAGGCGTGGCGCGGCTATGTCGGTGAGATCGATCCGGTCGCCCCGAACCTGGTCTCGCTGTTCCATGAGCTTGCCCAGACCATCACACAGTTCGGCGGCATGAACGCGTTCCGCCCGGATGGCTCCTTCGAGACGTGGAAGAAGGACGGATCGGGCGTCAAGGCCGTGCTCGCCACCATGGACCGCATCCGAGCCGACAAGAAGCGACCCGGCATCGACATCTTCGACCACTACGACCGCGAGCTCGCGCACTACTTCATCGATGTCCCATTCGGCGCCCAACGCCTCGCCATGCTCAAGGAACTGGGAGCACCCGAAGCACGTGGATTCTTCGAGCGCCATCTCCGCCCCGCGCGGCGCAGGGACGGCAGCTACTGCTTCACCGTCCTGCACATGATCGGCCTCGGGCTCTTGTTTCCCAAGAGCTTCGGCAGCGACCCCCTGTTCTGCAAGAAGGGGTCGCTGCTCCTCATGACCATGGAGATCGCGCTCAAACAGCTCGGTCACCGGGCCGTCAGCCTGACACCGCCGCCCGCCGACTATCAGATCCCGCGGATACTCGAGGGACTTGGCATCTTGCGGTTAGCGGACGAGCTCAGCGACAAGGTCAGGGATGGGCACATCTTCAAGCTGGACGACGCGGAAGTACGTGCCATCCGCGCCATGACCATCGAAGCCGTGGGACATATCCGCCAAGCTTACGAGCGCCAGCATGCCACCAGGATCACCTGCGCCGAGATCGACGGGTTGCTCTATCTGCTCTCGCGCAACCGTCCGCTGATGACACGCACCACCATGAAGCCGCACATGCTGGTCGCCACGGCGGCGTTTTGATCAGACCGTTCTAGTCGTCAGCGCTTGGCGTTTGACTGGTCGGTGCTCGCGCCTTTACCTTTTTCGGCGTCTTGGTCTTCGGCGCCTCGGATTTTTTGGGCGCCGTGGACTCATCGGTTTCCTTGGGCCTCACGTATTCGTCCAGGAGTTGCTTGAGTTCGCCGCGCAGTTTCTTGACCAGCTTGCGCGACGACTTGCGCAGCGCTTCCGCCGTTGCGCCCTTCTTGTCCTTCAGTTCCTCGAGTGCCGCTTCGGTTCGCTGCAGCGCCTTGCGGGTTTCCGTGTCAAAATGCTTGAACGCCTCGCTATTCATCGCACACGCTCCCTGCGCAGTCACCGAATGAGACGAGCGGTCATCGATCTATCCGAAGCGCCCCAACGATCCCACTGCGTCATCTCTAGCGTAGAATGCGGCCCGTAGGTAGCCGCCGCCCGCAGCGAGCGTGAAAACCTCGACTCTGGACATCCCTTCGGGCCAGCCCCTCAACGCACCGGTATGATGTCGATGGACGATTGAACGAGGCGCGCATTTTCGTATTGCTCGGCGTGATTGGGCGTCCCACGCGCCCTGCGCGGGGCCGGGCCCTACGGCGCCGCGAAGGGCGACGCCCCGGAGCCCCCCGGCACTCATTGTATGAAGGTGGGCCGGCGGTCTCCGCCCATTCGGGTTGCGGTCCCTGACGCGAATTCCGTGACATCACGCGCCTGCCAAGTTGTTGCTAGCAAGCAGATCGCTTTCGACGCGGTCGACCGGCAACCACCCTCGGGTTCCTTCCATCGAGCCACGGGTGATCCATGCCCATATCCCGCCACGTCCTGCAACGAAGGCCGTTGCCGCCATATCTCCTCGCAGCGGCCATCGGCTACATCAACTTCACGCGTCCCAGGCCCGACAGCGTGCAAGATACCCTCACCACGTTTGCGCTTCGTCTTGGTTACGACGCCACGACCGCCGCTGTTCTTGCGACACGCGTCACTGCAACCGCGCGCATGTTCGCCGACCCGCTCTCGCCCTCGGTACGCCGCCTCGCCAGAAGTATCGACAGCGCCGAGACATCACTATTCGACATCGTCGTGCAGCGCTTCATTGCGACAGAGCCGCTCGATGCGACCCTCGCTTTCGATACGAGCCGTCTGCTGACAGCGCTGCTCAGCGCATTACCGCACAAGGGCCGTGCATAGAGCACGCGCTCGCGCAGAGGCTGCTCCGGTCTCACCAAGAAAACATGGGGTAATTGCGGGCGGACTGCTGCCATCTGGTCAAACCAAAGAACAGAACAGTAAAATCCAGCAATTCTCACATTTACTTAAGGAGTTGTGCAATGGATTTGTTTGTTGGTCTCGATGTTTCTCAGCAGAAAACTCACATCAGCGTTGTCAGCGCAGAAGGCAAGGAGGTTTGGCATGGCAAGGCTGCAACGTCGCCAACCGCCCTCGCCGATGTTCTCCGCGAAAAAGCACCAGGGGCGGTGAAGATCGGATTTGAGGCAGGACCCTTATCAACCTGGTTATGGCATGCCATGAAAGATATGGGCCTGCCAGTGATCTGCATTGACGCCAAGCGCGCCAAAGCGGGTCTCGAAATGCAAAAAATCAACAAGACCGATAGGAACGATGCGAAAGGATTGGCGGAAATTATGCGCACGGGATGGTATCAGGTTGTCACTGTCAAGGACATCGAGAGCCACAAACGACGAACCGCATTAGCTGTTCGCAGCCAACTTGTAGGCATGCGCACTGAACTCATCAATCAGATACGTGGCACGTTGAAGATCTATGGTCATGTTCTGCCCTCCGGTAAGTTTGGTGAGGCCGCACTCGATGAGTATATTGGTGGTGAGGATTTGCTTTGTCGCGCCGTACAGGCATTATATTCAACATCGACCGACATCAATCGTCAGTTGGCTATGATTGATCGCGAAATCGGCCGATATACGAAACGCGATACGTCGTGCAAACTGCTCATGACCATTCCTGGCGTCGGCCAGATCACTGCTATGGCCTTCACATCCAGCATAGGCGACCCCTCCCGCTTCGCAAAATCCCGATCTGTCGGAGCGTACTTCGGCTTAACACCGCGTCGCTATCAATCCGGCGAAATGGATATTTCCCGTCGAATCTCAAAAAACGGCGACGTTCTCGTTCGTTGTTACCTTTATGAGTCAGATTAGGTCTACTACAACTATCTGATTTTACTTGTATTTTTCATGGTCTGTTTTCGAGTGTGGCAGAAAGTGTGACAAAAGACCGTTCGAATCGGAGCTTTTGCTTCCATATGCGAATGTAAAGTGTGTCGGCGCAAAAGTCGTTAACGACGTGCCGAGTCGCACGAATGACCACGCACTATATATAAGGTGTGCGCCAAACACGACGAAGGCTGAAAGCCCTGCTGCTTCCGGCCAATCGCGACCCATATATATGGGTGTATGTGGCTCACGCGCTGGCGTTCGCACCTAAGCGCAGCAACGCCGGAAGCCAGCCCTTACCCGCCAGCAACTTCGCGGCGGTTTCGGCCATCGGCTGCTTCTTCATGCCAGCGATATTCTTGGCAGCGGCCTCCGTGACGCCTTCATGCACGGCCTCGATGATGCGCTCCTTGGCGACACGGCCAAAGTAGTTCTCTGCGGTCGGTTGCCAGTAAGCGGTCATATCGAGCGCAAGTCCCCGCGCCAGAATGTCTGCATGGTCGCTGGCCTCGGTGCTGCGGTGGCCGGAAGCGTGAACCGCATTGACGGTCAGCGACACGCAATGCGCCAGCAAACACAACCGCTCGGAATCCGAAAGCCCGTGGATGAAATTCCAAAGCGTGGCAGGTTCGCGTGGCAATCGCTTAGCCCACGCTTCATGCCGCTCCGCGATTTGGCGGGAAGCCGGACCTTCCTCAACGCCCTGTGCATGGGTCGCAAGCGACACGCTGCGCGGGGTGATTTGCAGACAAGAAACATCGCCGCTGCCGGAAAAGAACGTCGCTGCCGCAAGCGCGTGAACGGCGGCGATGATAGCCATGCCGGAATTCTGCGCGAGTTCATTGCGTAGTCCTGCGGTACGATGCGCCGTAAGGTCAGCAACCAACCGCTCCGATAAAGCTGCTTTCCCATCGGCCTGTTCACCCTGAGTGTTTTTCTTGTCGGCCTTGTTGGATTTCTTATTCGGTTCATCCTCGCTGCGCACCAAACCGCGCTCAACACGAACCTCGCCGTCATGGCTGAGCGTGACAATCGCTCCGGCAACCGCAAAATCCGTAACTCCGAACGCTTGCTTGTCGAGGGCTTCGATGGCGCGTTCAAGACGCTCACACTGCGCTGCGATTTTCTCAGGCATATCCTCGCTGTCATATTTTCCGCACAGCGCATCATATCGAGTTTGCAGCTTGCGAAGTTGCTTGCGCTCGTTCTTCGATAGCTTCACGGCCTCGGGATAAATGCGGCGCATCTCCACCATCATGCCGTGGTCAAACTCTGGTTCGGTGACAACCAATTTCCAGCCTTCGGCAGAAACCGTGTCGGCAAAGCCTTGCAGCTTCTCCCGTGCAAGACGATTCAGAAGTTCTGCATCGGCAAAGAACCCACCGCCTTCCGCATCAAACAGGTCACGCACAATCATACCCCCTGCCGCTTCATAGGCTTTTGCGCCGACGAATACGGCGCGGCGGTCGTCCGACCGAACCTGACCTTCGCTGAGCGCATGAAGGATATCCTCGCGGTCGCGCTTGAAGGACGGAAGTTCAGACCACACGCGCTCCTGCTTCTTGTGGTCATCGGTAATGGCAAACGCCGTGAGCTGGTCGAGATTCAAATCACCACTGCGATACACCTTCATCAGCTTGGGGCTGACCGCGCCAAGTTTGAGACGCTGCTTCACCACGGCTGGCGTTACGCCAAAACGCGCCGCAATATCCTCGGCACTCATGCCATGCTCGTCATGCAGCTTGGCAAAGGCTTCGTACTGGTCGGCGGGGTGCATGGGGCATTGCAGGGCATTCTCGGCAAGGCTGATTTCTTCGGCGATACCCTCAACAAGGATGTGACAGGGAATGACCGCGTTTGCTGGCAAAGATTTGCGTTTGGCGAGCACCTTCAAGGCAGCAAGCCGTCTGCCACCTGCGATGACTTCAAACGCTTCGGGTTTTTTCTTGCCGTTCAACACCGGACGAACGGTCAAGTTCTGCAATAGGCCGTGGGCTTCGATACTCGCAGCCAACTCGCCGATGCTGTTGCTGCGCCCCGTGCGACGCACGTTTGCAGATGATGCAATAAGTTTCGATAACGGGATTTCTTGGATAGCAGTGGTCATAGGTACTCTCCTTCAAGGGTTTGGGTTCAGCGCAAGGAACGCGCATGAACCCCTGCCTGTCGGCGAGACCGGGGGTAGCAACTGCAAGGAGGCTCCGAACGCGAACTGCCGAGGCTCCGCACGAGGGTTCCCCACTTCGGGGATACGTGTGGATGCGGCGGACACGTTTGGATGCCTTGCGGGCGCGAGGGGCAGCGCCCCTGAGCACTTAAAAAAAACAAGAAAAAATGAGCGCCAGAGGCGCTCTCACTATTCACTTGCGCGAGGGATCAAAGCCCAGAGGGACGAGACTGCTTCAGGCTCGGCGTGCGAGAGCCCGGTTCGGCAATGCCGGACGCGCCTAACAAAATGCCACTTCTATTCCGGTTGCAGAGTAGTGGCCTTCGGTGCCTTCTCATACGCTGCGCGTTGATCCGCAGTCGTTTTCCGCCGCTTGTCAATTGCGGTGCGGTAGTCGTCAATTGTCTTCAGGTCCGTTTTCATTTCGTCGGGCTTTGGAACCGGAATGTTGCGGCCTGCCGCCATGTCATGACCCGATCGTTCCGAAACGTGTTTCATGACCCAATAGATTTTCTTGTAGTCGTCATCTTCAACCACGACGCCCTTCAAACTCTGTGTCTTCACGTCGGAGTTAAAACGCTCCACGACTTTTCCAAGCAGAATCTCTTCGACAAGACGCTCCCAGGTCTCCCGAAGATCGGTATAAAAATCTTTGGCGAGACTGCGGTATTCGTCGGTTTCGAAGTCGGTTCTGCCTTCGATCTTCTTAAGACTTCCCCGTAGCCGGGTAATCAGCTCATTGACCTTCTGCGCAATCCAAGGTTCATCCGTTTCGGATATGAGACCGAAGCCCGCCGTCGCCGATTTAGTGACGATTCGCTTGACGATTGGAATTTGTGGCGCTGTTTGCGCTGCCGCTTCCGCCACCTCGTTGTAAAAAAGCAGATTGTGCGTAAAGACGATGATCTGCTTGCCCTTGGCAGCTTCGGCCACAATCCGCTGCGCGACCCGGCGGATGCGTATGTGGTCGAGCGACGATACCGGGTCGTCGATGACGAGACCATGCTTGAATGTGTCTGCTCCCAATTCTCCCAAGAAACATGCGAGTGCGAGCGCGCGTTGCTCGCCTTCGCTTAGTACCTTGTCATTTGCCACACCTATCGGTGTCTTAAGGGCTACGGCGAAATAACTCTGTCCGCCCGAACTGCGGTCGGAAACTCGGAACGGAAGATGGGTCAGATCGAGAGTCTCGATTTCCGTCATGATCCGCTTTTCGAGATCTGCCGTGACCAACTCTCTGCGGAGCGACGTGATTTGTATCGACACTTGTTTCGTGCTCACCAAGTCTTTGCCCTTCGTCAGCTTTGCGATCATCTCCAAATCAGCTAAGCGAGCGAGAACAGTGTCAAGGTCTTCAGAAAGCTTTTTCCGGTCTTTCAATTCTGCAAGGCGTGCGCGATCGGCTAAGCGCTGCGTGCTGTCAGTCGTAGCAGCCTTGTCACATTCCGCAGCGGCGGTCTCTAATGCTGTGATCTCACCCGACAACTTTGCACTGATACTCTCGGCGAGTTCACCGAGCTTCCCAAAAGTCCCGGTCTTCGCAGCAACGACGAGGGTTGATCGGCGTGTCTCGGCCTTCTCTAAATAATTGATGATCGCGACCGCAACCTGCTCCGTTTGGTCACTGAGCTTGCGGTAATCTGCGAGGGCATGTTCCACATCCTTGCGCTTTGGAATGTTTGAAGCGCGGTAACTTCGGCTTGCAATGCAAGTTGGGCCACACCGGCCGCCTTAGAAGCTTGATCGTTGATGAATTCGGCAAAGCGTTGTAGGCGTCCGCCTGCGTCTGCCGAAAGCGGCTGCTGACAAAGGGCGCAGTGATCGCCCTCGTTCGCAGGCAAAGTTCCAGAGTTGGGATCGAACGATTGCACGTACTCTCGTGCATAGTCATACATGAGACGCCAAGGGGGCAGACCGACACCCGGCAATGGTTCGTCTTTGAATTTCTCCGATGCGGCAAGAGCCGCAGCAGCGGCAGTGGAGCTGGCCTGCTTAGATAATGCCGCTAGTTTTATGGCTGCTTCCGGCGACAACCATTTTTCGATAACTTGCAATTCTGGCAGATAGGATTTCAGCACAGAAATCGCGCGGCGATAGCGGTCGGCGAGCGCCTTTGGGTCCTGGGCTAAAAGCTTTTCGAGAGCATCTAGCTCTTCCTGATCTTTCAGCGCCCATGCGGCGGCGGCCCGAATGTCATCGGCAGTTGGCAAAGCACTTTTCGGCTGCAAGCGTAAAAAGAGCTTTGAAACGGTCCCAACAGGCGAATAGCCCGCAGGCAAAGCGACTTTGATGCGCGCACTGAGGGTTTTCAACTCGGAGCCAAATGTTTCATCCATCTCGCCGCAGTGCTTGGCATACTGCTCCAACAACGCGACTTCACGAGGCAAGAAGCCAATCTTGTTTTCCGCGTCAACGTAAAGCCGCGCATTCCTCGAATCGAACACGGATATATTGGCGATAGCTAGCGGCGGCGGTGTTCCATCCCGCCATAGCTCAGTTTTCGCCTTGGCATCCCCGTCGCTAAGATATCGAACACTGACCTCAGCGGGTGGCTTTGCACCGTCCGTGAATACATCGCCCAACAAGTCTTCCGATGTAAGGCTTCGACAAAGTTTCTTCGTGATGCGGCAGTATCCGCTCTTACCCGTGCCGTTATCACCGTAAACCAGCGTTATTCCGTCAATTGCAAAACTCAGCGTCTGGTCTGCTGCAAGTCGCGCCAGATTTTTCACGGAACCCAAGGAGACGAGAAGGGTACGCGGTCCCACCGCACCGCCATGAAGGTGGTCGGCAGCGAACGGTGTGTGATCGCAATTCTGGTCGTCGCCGATGCCCGCCGCCAGTCGAACACGCTTTAGGACTTCAGACCTGCCGCCGATATCAAGCTCGAAGTTCTGCGCAAGCGCATGTCGACGAAGAGCGTCGCGCGCCCAAGGCAACTGCTTTGCCGCCCATGTCAATAAATTTTGATGTGCCATGCGTCCTCTCACAACTAAACGGGCCACCTGAGCCGCTAACTAATCTCCGATGGAACCTGAACGCGCAACGTGTGACCGCCAAGCGGCGCAAACGTGCGCAGTCGGCATGTCAGAACGATAACTTGCTGATGCTTCCCGGCACGGCTGAGAGCATCGAACATCAGCTTGATGCGATCATCGTCGCAATAGACGAGCGCGTCATCCAGAATGACCGGAACCGTCTGTCCCCGCTCGGCCAGCATGGATGCCATCGCCAATCGCACGAGAACGGCGATTTGTTCCTGAGTTCCATCAGAAAGCCGCGTAAATATTTCGGTGCGATCCCGTTTGATGCCTGTAATGGCGAAACCGTCGCCCAACTCAAGCTCTGCTCCGGGAAAAAGATTATGAAGGAATGGCAGCAGATGTTTTCGCACCGGCTCATAATAACGTTCGCGACCCTCGGTCAAACAGCTTGAAACCGTATCACGCAACAATTGGAGTGTGGCAGCACGTTCCTGAATTCGCGACCGCTCACGCTCGGCCAATGCCCGCTGTTCATGCGCAGCGGCCAAGGTTTCGCCAACACCATCGCCCCCTGCGGTTTGGATCTGCCCGGTGAGGCGGCCAATCTCCCGTTCAAGTTGGATCAAGTCATTCTTACGGTTTTCGAGCGCCTGCTCTAGCCGCTGGCCGCGAACCTCTCGCCGCTCGATCTCTGCGGCATCAGGTGTCGTCTGCCACTTGGCCGAAAGCACAGTCGCAGCGGTTTGATGGGCAGTTTCGGCAGTTGTGACATCGCTAACGAGGCTGGCGTCTCGCGCTGCTCGATCGGAATCCGGACAAAGGGCAATATCGTCTTCGATGCTCTTTCGAATAACTTCGAGTTTGGATTCCGTGCCGCTGCGGGCTCCGACTGCGCCCTCAAGCGCCTCTTGCTGCTGCTCGCGTGTTTCCTCAAGGCTGGCCCGGCGCGCATCAAGCGGCGCACGCTTCTGACTTAGTTCCAGCTTCTCTTCCTCAATCTCTTTGCTGCTGGGAAGACTTTGACGTTTGGTATCGGTCAGCGCAGCCGAAATCGCTGCGTCGGTTTCCGCAAGATCACTCTTGGTTTTGGCAATGACTGATGCCGGGTCGCCTGTAACCTTGAGGGTCTTCAACTCGGTCAACACTGCCTTGCGGTTCGCCTCCAAATCACGGCGTTTGGAGAGCAGCGCACGCGCCTCGGCAGAAGTGGCAACACCGATTGATTCCAACAGCGTCGATCGCTCTGCATCGACGGACTGGCGCTTTTCGTGCTTCGTGTTGGGAGCTGGCGTCACGGTGATAACCGCCAAGTCTCCGACTGTGATTTTTGTCGGAGCGAGAACCGGCTCGCTGTGAGTGCCTTTCGGGCGGGTGGTTCCAATGCGAACCTGCCCGGTGCCAGCGGACTTTACCTCGACGGCTAGATGAGCGGCAGCCGCAGAAAGCTGCGCATCCAGAATTGCAATTTGCCGCTCCAATTCATCGAGGTCTTCAATATGTTTTGGCTTGATGTTTATTTGGGTGAGTTGCGCGTCGATCTGCAACAGCTCTTTCGCGGCGCGCTCAAGCGCCTTGAGTTGACGGGCAAGGTCGTCTTTCCTGATAGCCCGGATGGCGGCGGACGAAAGTTTTTCGAGCTGCTGTTCGTTGGCGGATAGCGTCTGCGCCTGCCTTTCGGTATCCGCAATCTGCTCCTGTGTGCGCAACAGTGCAGCCCGGACCTCTTGCTCGCGGGCTTGTTGTTCGGGAAGACCTTTCGTCTGGGCGGCTTCACTTTGGCGACTTGCATCAATTCGTGCAGTCAGATCACGTAACTGCTTTAGCCGTTGTGACGCGCCTTCAAGTGCGCGTTTGGCGCTGCTTTCTTCCGCTTCAAAACGGCGGATTTCCTGAGCCGCCGACCGCGCGTCGGCCAAACTGCCTCTAGCTTCGACAAGCTCCCTGGCCAACTGGTCAGTTGCGGCGGGGTCGGTCAGTTCCTGATGGCGCTGGCGAAGCTGAAGCAAATTGGTGAATTGCTGCTCAAGCGCAGTGAGCTTGCCCTGCGCCTCTGTTTCAGCAGCCTGCCAATGTTCGACCTCTTGAACTGCGCGATGAAGGGGGCCATCGCTTTTTGGGCGATTGGTGTCGGTCAGGTAGCGCCGCAATTCCGTATTTATATCTTCGACGGCCTGCCGCGCGCGTTCGCCGCCAATGAGTGCGCCCACCTCGGACTCGATTGCAGAGTTCAACACGGACGATGCGGCGGCACCGGGAGCCGGGACTCTAAACGACGCGCCTTGTCCAACCCAAAGGACACCAAACGCGCCATCATCAAGCGTTCTGCCGCTGCCTGGGCTGAGGCCTAATAATTCCCAAACGGCTTCGTCGGCCTGCTTTCCACGCGCGATTTCACGGCCATCCTCGGTCAAGGTCGCGCTCGGTGAGCGAAGAAAACATTTCTTGATAACGTAGGTGTGCTCGTTGTGCGCGAACGTGAGCTGAACGGTCGCTGGCAACTGGCTGTCATCGGAACCGAGGTCTTTTATTTCCTGAACCTTGCTGTCGTGCCGGGAAAAGAGGCAGGTACGAATGGCGCGGAACAAGGTTGATTTTCCCGCCTCGTTTCCTGCGGCAAGAACATTCACTCCTTCGACGAAGCCGTCGATATGCGTCGCTGATGCAAAGCGCCCGACACCTTCGACCATCAGCGATTTGATAAACATTAGGCTCCCTTTCCCTGCTGCTGCTGGTCAACAACGCGCAGATAAAGTTCGATCAGCGCGTCTTCAGCACGGCGGCGCGTCTCGGCGTTTTGTGCGGGATCATCCACCATCGCCTTGAGGCGGTCGGCAGAACGGCGGAGCACGCCATCAAAATCAATAGCTTCAAGATCGGCCTCGGTAGGGCGCGCAACCAATGCGGTCTGATCGAGGTCCAGATGAAACACCGCAGCTTCAAGGTCAACGAGGTGGCGTTGAAGTTCAGCGTGCGCGGCAAGCGGGAGCGTCCCTTCAAGTCTGAGGCGCAAAATCAGACGGGAGAGGTCTTGTTCGCTGCGCAGACGTTGGTCGAGGTCAGCAAGTTCATTGCCATCGCTTAACCGCTCGGTGCGCGTGAGCCACCGATAGGTGCCGGTGGTTAGCGGCGTAACAGAAGCTGGCGCACCGGGGCCGGGTATCTCGACAAGTAAGGCCGTACCGCGTTCTTGCCGTCCTGCGCGATCGGGCTCAGGCGTTCCTGCATACCAGACCGCCGGTCCAATCTGAAGCGTGCGGTGCCAATCTCCCAAAGCCAGATAGTCTAATTTGGCTTTTGCGGGCCGCGCGGGATCGACCGGGTTGGTGGCTTCGCCCTCACTGGTGAAATTTATGACCGCGCCATGCGCAAGCCCGATGCGCAACGCACCGGCTGGCGTTGCGGCGTTATCCATCCACGCGGTGAGATCATCGAACTCACTCTTTCGCAGCAAGGGCGCCGGTAACAGAAATGCGCCGTCCGTTAGCGGAACCGGCGTCGGCGTGAGATGCACATGAATGTGCGAGGGCAATCCGAGTTGGGCGACGCGGTCCCACACGCCTTCAGGCCGATGCGGGTCGTGGTTTCCGGGCAGCAGATGCCAGTGGATATCCGCGAACGGCTTCATCCGCTCAATCGGCGCTCGCAGCGTAATCGTATTCGGCGCTTCATTGTCATAGACATCACCGGCGACCAGGATGTGTTGGACGCCGTTTGTCCGCGCCAACTCTCCAAGGCGCTCGATTGCTGCGAGCCGCGCCTGTCGTAATGTTTCTTCCTTCGCGCCGAACTGCTTGAAGACCTTGCCGATCTGCCAGTCCGCCGTGTGAATGAACCGCATGAGCCATCCTCCCGCTGCACGATAGATTGGCCGTGCCGCCTTATCTAGAAAGTTGTGTTCACCTGACAGCACACCGAGTCGGAGATGCCTTACGGCGTTGTTTTTTCGATAGAATCAGCCATTTGAGACAAGGCTGGTGGCCTTCTTGTCTTTACCAGTCTGAAACACTTATTGCATATAATTCGTTTATTGCATATAGCTACGTTTCATTGAGGAGGAGAGGCCATGCCTATCACAGCACATCATCAGGTTCCGCCGACTGCCAAGGACTCTGCGATTGCGCGCAACTCCGGGCAGCAATTGGCGCGGTTCGCGAGCAAAAATCAGCCGCTGACTTTGCGCATCGCCGACGGAACGGCTGGACCCATCGAACTACCCGCAGGGGCCGTCCATCTGCTGATGGAAATTTTGGAGAACATGGCGGCCGGGCGCGGCGTTACGATCATCCCGCAGAACGCGGAACTAACGACGGTGCAGGCTGCCGAAATTCTCAACGTGTCTCGGCCATTTCTAATCAAGCTGCTGGAAAGCAAAAAAATTCCTTACCGCACGGTCGGCAAACATCGGCGTGTGCGCATGGAAGAGGTGATGACCTTCAAGGCACAAATTGATCGCGAGCGCGAAAAGGCTCTTGATGATCTGGTCGCGGACGCCCAAGAACAGAAAATGGGCTACTGATCGATGTCAATGTATACGGTCCTCTTCGATGCGAATGTGCTTTATCCTGCACCGATGCGCGACCTGCTGATGCAATTGGCGCTCTCTGACTTGTTCCGCGCGCGATGGACTGAACAGATCAATGATGAGTGGATCGAAGCGCTGCTCAAGAAAGAACCAGACCGCGATAGACAGAAGCTCGAACGTACACGAACGCTGATGAACACGGCGGTTCGCGGCTGCCTCATCGAAGGCTATGAAGGCCTGATTCCGTCCCTTACCACACTGCCTGATCCAAATGACCGTCACGTCCTTGCCGCAGCAATTGTGGGACGGTGCGATTGCATCGTTACCCAGAACCTCAAGGATTTCCCGGATGAAGCATTGGCACCGCACGGAATTGAGATTCAGCACCCCGACGAGTTTTTGAGTAACCTCATTAATTTGTCACCGGGCGCATTCTGCTCCTGCGTCCAAAAAGTCCGCGCGCGCTTGAAAAATCCGCCCTACACTGCGGCGGAATATCTCGATGTGATGCGTAATGTCGGACTGATCGCAACTGCCAGTGAGCTGGCTGAGTTCGACCAACTTATTTGATGATGCGGTAATCGGCGACTTAGGTGGATTGCCTGATTATTCGCGAAACCCAGGTCTTCAAGGCTCCCAGCCGCGTGATCTTGTTGTCAATTTCGGCAAGCATGATTTGGCTCGTCCGACACGGTGAGTACAAGTCACTTCACGCGCCAATTTTGAATATGAGAAGCAGCACTGGCAGCGTTAAAAGCCAAAGGACTGTGGACAGAAACACCACCCAGCTCGATTCCTGAACAAACACACCATAGCGCTGCGCAAAGGTAAAATTGTTCATGGCCGTCGGCATACCTGCGATGATCGTTAACGCGCTTAAGGACGGGCCAGAAAGATCAAAAACGTAACGGCCCAACAGCCACGCCAATGCAGGATGCAGGAAAATCTTTAGCCCGACGAGAACGTAGATCAAACGGCGACTGATTTGGGTTACAGGAAGTTGCTCACCACCCAATGACAGGCCGAGAGTAAACAGAGCGGTCGGTACACCAGCGCTGCCGAGCAATTGGCAGGTACGGTCAACCGGCAATGGCACTGGCAACTCGTTCATCGAAAACGCAATCCCCAACAGTGAACTACCGATGATTGGATTGAGAAGTACGACTTTTGGAATCTCGCCAAGCTGCCGCCACGACATGCAACGCTTCTGCCGATAAATTTCTATGCTAGCGAGTATCGCTGTTGTTGCGGCGATGATCTGAAATAGCGTGACCACAACCACTGGCGCTATGCTTCCATACCTCCGCCCAATCGGGCAGCCGAGTAATTGAGTCAGTAAGAAAGTCGCCAGAGAAGAGGCTGCCTTGATAGGTATCGACCATCAGCACGGCCTCAATACAGTTGAATGACCCCGGTTTAGGTCCTGCATCGTATTGCGGCAGCTACCGCCGCACGGCCCGACGGGGCGGTGCGCGATCAATTGTGAATTGCAGGCAACCCTTGCGCCCATCTTGCGGGCTTGGTTGCGAATTTCTCCAGCGGGCATGCGTTAGACTCTGAATCGATTGGCAAACTGTCAACCTACTGAGCTAGGCCCGATTTGGCTAGCCTGTTGATTCTTCGTTGCTTTTCAGGGGGCTGCTTTGGCACGGCCAATATTCTCAGCCGCTTGGTCACTCTAGCACTACCTGTCAGCGTGCCATCGTCTTTCCTTCATTCCGCCCACGACTTTCTGCGCCCTTCTTCAGGCCATTGAGCCCCCCCAATCGTCCGTGTGAAGGCCGCGATGGGCGCCTTCGCCGTGACAAGCGCAAGACGCCGAAGTCGCCATAGCGACTGGGGTAGAGAATCGGCCTAGAGTTCGGCAGGAACATGGGGAACAGTCTAGCAATGGCAACGGGGCCTCGAATTGAATGCGAATCGTTTTTGTCGAGATTGAAAATTTCAGGGGCATAAAGAAGTTGGAATGGGCACCGGCTGCCAGAGTCAATTGTCTGATTGGTCCCGGTGACTCGACAAAAACAACCGTCCTTGATGCCATCGAACTTGCGCTCAATCCTCGATCCTATCTTTTCGCGGACGATTCCGATTTCTTCAACCTGGAAATAGAAAAGCCAATCAAGGTTATTGTCACACTTGGCGCTCTGCCGTCTGAATTCAAGGCTGATGATCGCTACGGACTGCGTCTTCGCGGATGGAATGCGCAGCAATCAAAAATCGAAGATGAAGCAGGTGATGGTCTGGAAGATGCACTTTCGCTGCGCGTCATGATCGACAGCTCGCTCGAAGCGCGATGGTCCATTTTCAATGAGCGCATCAGCGCGGACGACGCCGACCCTCCGATGCTCCGATACAAGGATGCACAGAAGCTAACAACGACGCGTCTGGGTCCATATGCCGAAAGGCATCTTGGGTGGGGACGTCAGTCTGTTCTTACGAAATTGGATGATGCTAAAGACAGTATCAATTCGCAATTAGCCGACGCGAACAGGGCTGCCCGTGAGGCGTTTCGACAAGGCAATCCGAATGTCTTCAAAGACACTGTCGCCCGCGCCGAGAAGCTCAGTCAGCATTTCTCTGTGCCGGTTCGTGAGAAATTTACCGCTGAATTGGATGTCCAAGGCGTCAACATCACGGCGGCCGGTATTGCTCTTCACGATGGGAAGCTGCCCCTAAGGCGTTTGGGTACCGGCTCTTCGAGGCTTATCGTTTCGGCGCTTCAGCATGAAGTAGGCAACGCGCATATTGCTCTTATCGACGAGGTTGAGCACGGCCTTGAACCTCATCGTATCGCAAGGTTGCTTAAATATCTGACGGCATCAGCCGGAATGGATGCCACAGTATCGTTGCCGCAGATATTTATGACGACGCATTCGCCCGTCGTCATAAGGGAACTGAATGCCACTGACATTTTTTCCGTGCGTTCAGTCGATGGAACAACAACTCTTCGACTGCACAGCGGTATCTTCGTGCATGCCCAGAGGCCTTTCTCGCTCGTAAAGTGATCGTGGGCGAAGGCAGAACTGAGCAAGGCCTGCTGCGCGGTGCTGACGTGTATTGGAGTGGGAAGAATAACGAGTCGTTTGCTCTGCGTGGCACGGTCCCGGTGGAGGGCAACGGCAATGCAAATGCGGCGTCATTTGCTGCCCACTTACTTAATCTCGGATATGAAGTGTTCTTGCTTCTCGATTCGGATGAGAAGGCTGATTCTGCGTTGATCGAGGCGGTCAAAAGCAAAGGCGGTTCTGTATCTGAGTGGCCAGACGAATGCTCAACGGAGGAAAGGGTTTTCCTTGATGTGCCGTGGAAAACGCTCGTCACACTAGTCAAGCTCGCGGAAGAGTTTGTCGGAACAGATAGCGCGGTATTATGGCGCAAACGCCAGAGCCGGGGTTAGCCGGTGAGGGCGCGCGCGGTGGTGGCCGCTTTAATCGGTGCTCTGGCCGTCTGGTCCTGCCATCAACACCCAATTATCTCGGATTCTCGTGCGGCTGAACTGAGCTTTGATGTGGTGAATGGAACCAAAAATGTCCCTATATTCGGCCGCGACATTAACGAGAAAAGGGAGTTTTGGTTCTCTAATAATGGAGGACAGGTTCTCTGGAAGAGAAGAAATTTCCATGTGTCCGATGGCGGTAATGTGGTTCTCTCTGCCGAGAGATACTTTTGTTTTTTCTTGGTTCAAGCGGAGACGAGTTCCAATGTTATTAGAATCACCGATTATCAATCTGATCCGATCAGTGATATCATAAGCCGGTGTTTGACCGGAATTGGCGAATTTTATAAGAACCAGAATTTCATTGTCGTTCAAGAAAATCTTAGATTCAATAATAGAGACATATGCCCGCAGTTGGCGCTGACTGTTCTCTTTGGCAAGACCGACGGCATCTTGCGCGGCTTTGGCGGAATCTTGGGCGGCTTTGACAAGCTTCTGAGTATCGACGCTGCTGGATCTCATTTCGGCGAGCTGGGCCTGCATGGATCGCCATTGCAGATAGGATATTACAGCGCTGCCGCCGGCTATACCCGTGATGACAATCGTGAAGACGCCCACCTTGCGCGTCCATCTGGCCATAACCCATTCGTTGCGCTCGTGATCGGCTTGCTGTTCCTTGGCCTCGGCGGCATATCGATGATACTGGCGTTTAAAGGCGCGGAGAAAGCGGACGATTACGGTTTTTCGTGGTGGTGGGCACCGCTTGTCTTCTTTGTGCTCTTGTCTCTGCTTTTGATGGGGCAAGGCATCAAGTTCCTGGGCCGCTACGATGACATCCAAAAAACAAAAGCTCTTTACACGGATTCGTCGGCTTACATAGCGAGGCTCGGTATTCCGCCCCCAAGTGTGGAGGATGCGGGACAGCCACGGCTGCCGGTATCGCCGGCCGTAGCCGCTATTCCCGAATCCAAAGCTAGGCGCTATACCCCTGACAAAGATTGTTGGGGGGCAAGATGCATAGGCTACGAGAATTGTTTCGAGAATATCCGCTGTTCTCGATCTCTGGGCTATCCGTTTTCTTGGCCTGGTTCCTTAGACAACTGGGTTTCGATCTATTTTTCGGCATCTTCACAGACCCAATCCGCGAGTTTGCTAAGCTCTGGTTTCGAGAGCACCCAATGACAGCTGCGGAAATTATTACATACCTAATATCTGTCGGCGTGCTGTTTGCGGCGCTTAGCTTTGTTTATTGGGTAGGCCGGTCGGGACGAGAATCGCAACAGTCTCAGACTGTGCCAAAGCTATCAGCTGAACGATCAGGGGAGCTTTTTCCCGATTGGACAATTCGGGAATTGTTCTTCCATATCGATCCACATGCATTAGATGGTGACGATGATCGATGGCAGTCGGTTGGACAACTCATTTTGGATAATCTTAGTATAGGCCGTCTTAAAGCTTGGGGGCGCCCTCTTCCGAAAGATTCCGAGGAAAGTTCGCTTGTTCCAATTCCATATAAACATTGGAATGGAACAGAGTTAACTTATTTCTTTCTTGGCGAAAATGATCGGTATGTGCCGGATACTTATCCACCTTCTGGTGGAGTAATTCCTCAATATGCAGATCTTCAAATTAATCGCATCCAAGCGCTTGGAATATGGCCAAATCAAGTTCGGAGAGAAGAGTAATAGATCTATAGGTTGAGTCCCGTATTTCTTTTTGACTAAAGATCTTCTAGTCTTACCCCTTCCTTTCCAAGCGCAGCAAGCGTTGCGAGTAGGAACGTTGCGGCGAAGGTTCCGCGCTTAAGCTTCATGGTGATAGACGCTTCGGTTTCATGGAAGCCGTATTTTTCGAGACGCTTCACGAATTCGGCGTAAGTGACGCCGCATTCCTTCATCTTTGCCTTCACAAACGCGCTTGTGCGTGCCTGCCATTCTTCCTCTGTCGTAGCGAATCCCATAGCCAATCCTATCGTTTTAGAAAGCTATCAAAAACGATAGAATATTCTTGACAGGCTGTCAAACCTAACGTATTCGTTAGCTATCGAAAGTGATAGGTGACGGATATGGCGCAACACTTCTTACTATCAAAGGCAGCGAAGACGCTGAGCTTGGCTCAGGTCTTCCGCATGTCCGATGAGAAGGCGGAAGAGACGTTCCGCCAGGTGCGCTGGCCTGAGACGAAAGGCGCTCCGGTATGCCCGCATTGCGGCGGTGTCGATGCCTATGACTGCCGCCGGCCGAAGGGCGCACCGCGCTTTCGCTGCCGGGCATGCGCGAAGGATTTCTCGCTGACATCGGGCACGCTGTTTGCCAGCCACAAGCTTCCGCTTCGCGTCTACCTCGCGGCGATGGCAATCTTCGTGAATGAAGTCAAAGGCAAATCGGCCTTGGCGCTCACGCGCGATCTCGGCATCGCCTACAAGAGCGCCTTCGTGCTCTTGCACAAACTCCGCGAGGCGATGGCCGGCGAGATGAAGGACCGCATGATCGGCGGCGAAGGCAAGACTGCGGAAGTCGATGGCGGCTATTTCGGCGGCTATGTGAAGCCCGCGAACCTTTCTGAGAACCGCAAGGACCGGCGTCTTCTTAAGAACCAGAACGGCAAGCGCAAGGTTGTCGTGATCGTCCGGGAACGGAACGGCAATTCCGTGCCGGCCGTTTTCAAGAGCGAAAGCCAGGCCGCGAACTTCATCAAGGCCCGCGTTGTCAACGGAACGGTCCTCAATGCCGACGAAGCCGCCTCCTGGAATGCGCTGCATGAGCGTTTCGAAGTCCGCCGGATCAATCACGAAGAAGCCTACAGCCTTGACGAGGCTTGCACCAATTGGGCGGAAAGCTTCTTCTCCCGGATGCGCCGCGCGGAAATCGGCCATCATCATCACGTCTCCGGCGATTACCTTCTCCGCTATGCCCAAGAGGCATCGTGGCGCGAAGATAACCGCCGCGTTTCGAATGGCGATCAGGTCCATCGCATTGCGGCGCTCGCTATGAGCCGAAAGCCTTCTGTGGACTTCTCAGGCTATTGGCAGCGGCATGTCAAGTAGAAGGATATTGATGCCGTAAATATCCTTTGATAACAGCAATATTGCACTCTATGGCAGCCATTTTTTCAGGCGGTATCGAGATGATGCAAATCATTGCCGCCAGTTCATCTAACATAGACTCAACAAATTCAATGACTTCAGCCTCAGTCGCACCAAAAAGATTTCCAACCCTGTCTAATTGCTTTGTTCTTGATTTATAATCACTCATTGTGCTTGTCCATCATGTTAAATTGCGGCAAAGCATTTTTTGCAATATAAAAAACCACTTTTACCGATGCACTTATCGTATCGCCTTTGGCTTTCGTGGCAATCGCCTATCTAGTTTTTCACAGGATGTATCAACCGGTAATCCCGCACCATGCCGGCCGTAACATCGGTGTCGTAGCAGATCGGCGCATAGCCGCCAGGGCGGCTGTAGGCGCTCCGCTTGCCGCAACGGCTACCGTTCCGGGCTGAATTGTAGGGACATGCGCAAGGGCCTGGATAGGCCGCTATCGATTCCGCAATGATGAGCTTCTTAATATCGGCATCGGACCTTGCATCGAGGGCCGTAGCGGCACCGGAAAGTCCGATCAGGATTGAGAAAGCAAAACTTGTGCGTAACAACATGATTTTGTCCTAGTGCCACTACAATTCTAGACATGCTAGGGTTATTTATGAATAGGAGTCAATTGCTTAGATCAAATGCTAGATGCGAGTCTCTACAACTTCAGATTGGCCGCTTGTCCTTGTCCGTTGGATCGACAGCGCAAGCCCTGATACCGGATGGATTCGCCTTCGGGAATATCAAGGCGTCGGCTCCATGGAATGCATCTCAGTCGGCTATTTGATCCGCGATGAAGACGGCAGAAAAACAATTGCTCCTCATATCGCGTATCCAGATGATGAGGAGCAATGCCAAGGAAACGGGATAATGGTTATCCCAGATCAAGCAGTGATTTCAATACAATATCTTACTTGCCTTTCTTCGTTGGCTTGTGCGGCTGAGGTGCGTTCTTCTGATCATCAAGGATGCGAGCCTTCATGCTTTGATCCATTGTCGGCTTAGCTTTTGCCGAATTTGGAGTTTTCGCGAGGCTTTTGGCAGCGGCTTTTACGACCGCAGGTGCCGGTTTCTGTTTAACTACCATGTTAATTTCTTTCTATTTATCATGTTGAGAGAAGCCAGCAAGCAATTGACGAGAATCACCAGTCCTGAAATAGTTGGGCTGCGAATTCGCGCCGCCGCTTGCTGGCGGATCGCATGGGGCTGGAACGTTGGAAGCGTTTCCAGCCCTTCGCTATTTTTAGCTGATTCTTGAGTGTCAAGACGCTAAATGATCGCAGAATCCACAACGCTAAGTTTGCGCCAAACTTAGCGGACCCCGTTACGGCAGCTTCCAAACGAGCGCGGTTCCCTTCTTCCCGTCTCGCAGGATCCGCTTTCGTGTCTCGTGCATTCGGAGCGAATGAATAAGCCGGGCCGCTACGCCCTTCGCCAGAACCTTGTCGCCAAGATCGAAGCCTTTGGCCTTCATGACGTGTAACGCAAGCTCACGGGTTGTCTTTGGGCCGGAGCTGAGCGCTTCAAAGCAGAGCTTCATCTGCTCACCCCTGCTGTAAAGGCGGTATGTGTCCACATACCTTGGCATGTCTTCGGCTGGGCCGGATGCCTCGAATATTTTGATCGCCGCCGTGATGTGCGCAAGGTCCGCCCTGGCCTGTTTGATCTTGTCCTCGTAGAGCCGGATCGAGTGAACGATCTCTTCCCGCTTAGCCTTCAATGTCGTAACTGTGCGTATCTCACCCATAGCACATTGAAATGTGGGGCGAATTGGCTCAGATTACTTCTGGCGTTTGCGCCATAATACCG
>CAZCIF010000017.1:0-25764 GCA_964498645.1 uncultured Rhodomicrobium sp.
CTTCTGTTTAAATTTGGGTTGGCGTTGGGTTCTTCTTTCCGTTGGAAAGGACCCTGACCCATGTCAACGAGGAAACAAGCTCATGCGTACTGTTTCAATCGGCGTCGCTGCGGCCTTTCTTTTCGCCTCCACCTTCGGCACGTTCGCAACTCCTGTAACGCCTTCCGGCGAGGGCATACAATATAAATCTCACTTCGTATTCGTTAAGACTACGAAGAAGAAGTATAAGAAGACGGCGAAGGCCAAAGGAAAGAAAGTCAAAACGGCCAAGCTTGGGCCGGGCAAATGCGGAACCGGAAAATATTGGAGCAAGAAGGAACGCAAGTGCCTGTCCGCTTCCGAGAAAAAGCCGCCTAAGACATAAGATCAAATCCGGCTGAATGGTTCGCTGACGCATTCGGCGTCATCCCGGAACGGCCCAAAGGGCCGTATCCGGGATCGCAAAAAACTCGCGCGTCTGCAATGCGTTACGATCCCGTGTCTGCAGCGCACCGCTTCGCGGCTGCACTGCGCACGGGATGACGAATTGCTGGTTGACGCGGGCGCTAGGGGCGGAGGTTTAAACGCTCCCTCCGGCGCCCGGAGCCGCTGGCTCCGCGCGATACGGTAACTTGACTTTTCCAGCCGGGGAACACATTAGAGATCATGACAACATCTTACCCGCACATGTAGGCGGGAGTGAGAGGATTCATGATCGTTTTGACTTTCCCCGACGGCTCCGCACGGCAATATAATTCCGGCATCACCGGCGCCGAACTTGCAGCATCCATTTCCAAATCGCTCGCCAAGAAAGCCGTCGCTATAAGTCTCGACGGTTCGCTGGCGGATCTTGCCGATCCGATAGAGGTCAACGCCCGCGTCAAGATCTTGACGCGGGACGATTCCGAAGCTCTTGAGCTTATCCGCCATGACGCAGCGCATGTGATGGCCGAAGCGGTGCAGGACCTGTATCCCGGCACGCAAGTCACCATTGGCCCTGTCATCGAGAACGGCTTCTATTACGACTTCTACCGCGAAGAGAGCTTCACGCCCGGCGACCTCGCCAACATTGAAGACAAGATGCGCGCGATCGTCGCTGCCGATAAGCCATTCACCAAGGAAGTCTGGCCGCGCGGCAAAGCGCAAGACTATTTCGCGGCCAAGGGCGAAGGTTTCAAAGTCGAGCTGGTCGATGCGATCCCCGAGGGCGAGGATGTAAAAATCTACCGCCAAGGCGAGTGGCTCGATCTTTGCCGCGGCCCTCACATGACCTCGACGGGCAAGGTGGGGAAAGCGTTCAAGCTGATGCGGCTCGCCGGCTCTTACTGGCGCGGCGACTCCAATCGTGAGCACTTGCAGCGCATTTACGGGACGGCTTGGACCACGGAGGCGCAGCTCGCCGCCTATCTCCACCAGCTAGAGGAGGCCGAAAAGCGCGATCATCGCCGTCTCGGCCGTGAGATGGACCTGTTCCACCTGCAGGAGGAGGCGCCAGGTTCGGTCTTTTGGCATCCGAAAGGCTGGACGCTTTTCCAGACGCTGATCGCCTATATGCGGCGGCGCCAGGAAGCGAACGGCTATGCCGAGGTTAACTCGCCCGATATGATGGAGCGCAAGCTTTGGGAGCAGTCGGGCCATTGGGAGAAGTTCGGCGAGAACATGTTCGTCACCGAAACGCCCGACGAGCGCGTGTTCTGCTGCAAGCCGATGAATTGCCCGGGCCATATCCAGATTTTCAAGAATGGCCTCAAGAGCTACCGCGATTTGCCGCTTAGGATCGCGGAGTTCGGCAAGGTGCACCGTTACGAGCCTTCCGGTGCGCTACATGGCATCATGCGCGTGCGGCATTTCACGCAGGACGACGCGCATATCTTCTGCACGCCGGAACAGATCACGGGCGAATGCGTGAAGCTCAATGAGCTTATTCTTTCAATCTATAAGGATTTCGGCTTCGAGGATGTCCTGATCAAGCTTTCGACCAGGCCTGAAAAACGCGTCGGTTCGGACGAGGTGTGGGATAAGGCGGAAGAAGCGCTCAGGGCCGCCGTGGAAAAGGCAGGACAGCCCTATGTGCTCAATCCGGGCGAAGGAGCGTTCTACGGCCCGAAATTGGAATATACGCTCCGGGATGCGATTGGCCGCGAATGGCAATGCGGCACCGTCCAGCTCGACTTCAATCTGCCGGTGCGCCTCGGTGCATTCTACATCGGAGAGGACGGCGCCAAGCACCCGCCGGTTATGATCCACCGCGCGATGTTCGGTAGCCTCGAGCGTTTTCTCGGCATCTTGATCGAGAACTATGCGGGGCACCTGCCGCTTTGGCTCTCACCCCTGCAGGTGGTGGTGGCCACCATCGTTTCCGATGCGGATAAATATGCCGCAAAGGTGTTGGCGGCCTGCGCCAAGGCGGGCCTTCGCGCGGAGACCGACTTGCGGAACGAGAAGATCAACTACAAGGTTCGCGAGCACAGCTTGGCGAAAGTGCCGGTGCTGTTTGTCGCAGGTAAGCGCGAGGCCGAGGAGAAGACGGTTTCCATCCGCAGGCTCGGCAGTCAGGCGCAGGAAACGCTGCCGCTTGCCGAGGCCATCCGGCGCATCGCCGCCGAAGCCGTGCCTCCGGACCTGACCGCACAGAAGCCGCAGGCCCGGCAGAACGCCGCCTGAAAAATCAATCTTCCGCCGTCATCCCCGGAACGGCCTAAAGGGCCGTATCCGGGATCGCGAAAAACGCAAGCGCCGGAATCCGTTACGATCCCGTGTCTGCAGCGCACCGCTTCGCGGCTCGCACCGCGCACGGGATGACGCCGCACGGCATTCCGGGCAAGCCCTACACAAGCATCTGGGTGCATAAAGCCAACTGGTAACAAGATGTTGAATAGGCTTTGCGACGCTTCGCGAGGATGGCTAAACGCACAGCCGTTGAATTAGACCTAGCGACCTTCAGTTAACTTAAAATTGGTCCGCTTTGACTACATTGGTAGTTTGAAGTTGCAATCCCGCAGCATGCCAAAAGATGCTGCCGGGGCGTTTGCATTGCTCGGCTAAGCCGGCGTGCCGGCATAGCAGCTATGCATGTTTGGACCGGCTGACCCGTTGCACGGTTCTTGATGTGTGTACACGGAGACATAGGTTAAACTAAAGTTAAAATGGTTGCCGTGACCCATGGCTGAACTTGCAAATGCGCTGATCACATCCGCTGCTAGGGAGTTTCCGGCCCGGATCAGGGGCCGGCACATCGAGATCCCGAAGAATCCTCTCTTCGCGAGCTTGTCCCGGCAACAGCTCCGCCTCGTGCTGCCACACCTCAAATATCGCAAATGCAAGCATGGCCGCGTCCTCCTTCAGGAGGGATCCAAGAACCCGGGAAAGATCTATATCGTTCTGGACGGACAGGTCGCGATTACGAAGCAAGGCCTCTCCCCGCTGGAAAGCCGGCCTGCCGATTATGAGCTTGCCGTTCTCCGCCGCAGCGAGATTTTCGGCGAGGTCTCATTCGTCGACGGCAAGCCCAGTCCGGTCTCCTTCAAGGCAAAGACCGACATCACACTCGCGGTTGTCGATCTTAGCGGATCGAGGCGAAGAAACACCATCCGCCGCGTTCGTGAGGTGGTGGCGGGGAAGCTCCGCCACCATATCGCGAAGCAGGCCAGTGAATCCGTTATTTTGCGGATGAACAGCCTGCAGCTCGAAAATCAGCTCGCTGCCTATCGTAGCGGAGTTGGGCACCTCGTCATGACGACGCTGTGCCTTCTCTCCCTTTATATATTGACGCTTAGTTTCTTGCCGGATTTCAAGTCTCTTGCGCACGCCAATTTCGCTCTGAGCCCGCTCATCATCTTGCTTTTCGCACTGACGTTCATTCCGGTCATCGCGACGAGCGGCTTTCCGGGGCGCTTCTTCGGCCTTCAACTCGATAATTGGCGTCCGGCGCTAGCCCTTTCCCTGCGTGCTTCGGCCGTCTTCCTTCTTGCGCTTCTGGCCGTAAAGTGGGTCTTGATCAGCACCTCGCCGAGTTTCGCGGGCGTCTCGCTGATCGGCAATGCCGACATCCAAGTGAGCGGAAAAGCGGTGTCTTCCCGGTCCTGGTATTGGCTTGCGCTCGCCCTCTACCTTCTCCTCACGCCCATGCAAGAGTTTGTGGCCCGGTCCGGCATTCAAGCTCCTCTTTATGCATTCCTCCATGGCAGCGAAGCGAAGCGGTGCTGGTCCTCGATTCTCGCATCCAATCTCGTTTTCAGTGCCGCACACGCTCACATTAGCCTGGGCTTCGCGATCGCGGCTTTCCTGCCCGGCCTGTTATGGGGCTGGCTCTTCGCAAAGACCAACTCGCTTCTTGCAACAACCGTCTCGCACGTGCTTGTCGGCGGCGCAGCGCTTTTCCTTTTGGGCATAGAAGGCGTGGTTACCAGGCTCGCAACGTAGTGCGCGCGGTTACCGTCATTGCGAGCGCAGCGAAGCAATCCATGGCCAAGTTCTGACATTCCACTGGATCGCCACGGCGGCTAAAGCCGCCTCGCGATGACGCCTGAACACTGCTAATGGGGAACTTCTGCCTCCGCGCGCGGGTTCGCGGCACTCGCTTTGGGCGTAACGGCAGGGCGCGCTGGCAGTTCAGCGAGCTCGGCTCCAGCACCCCGCGGCAGCCGCAGGAACGAGATTGCCGAAATCGCTCCGATCGCAGCCACAACCCAAAAGGCAATCGCGAAGTCCATTTGCGTGATCTGCGTCTCGCCGCGCATGCTGCGAGCCGCCTGCACGGCGAGCGCCCCGATTGCGACGCCGAGAGACAGCGAGACCTGTTGCGCGACGCTCGCGAAACTCGTCGCCCTGCTCATATCGGCTTGCTTGATATCGGCATAGGCAAGCGCATTGATGGCCGTGAATTCAAGCGAACGGAAGAAGCCGCCGGCCAAGAGCACGCAGATGATGACGAAGTGCGAAGTGGCGGCGGTGAAGAAGCCATTAGCGGCCATGAACCAGGCACTAATCAACGCGTTCACAATCAGCAAAGTCCGGAACCCGAACCGGCGGATGAGCGGCGCCGCTGTCGCCTTCATGATGACCGCGCCCACGGCAGCCGCGAATGTAATCATGCCCGACTGAAACGGCGAAAGCCCAAAGCTGAGCTGCAGCATCAGCGGAAGCAGAAAGGGAATAGCCCCGACGCCGATCCGGAAGAACGAAGCGCCGATGACGCTGGCACGGAACGTTGGAATGCGTAGAAGCCTGAGATCGATCACAGGATCGGCTGTCCGCTTGGCATGCCAGACGTAAGCGGCACAAATGGCGAGGCCGGCAGCAGTTAAAAGAAGACCCGTGGTGAGGGAGCCGCTGTTCTCCCCAAGTATGGCAAGACCGAAGACAATGGCCGATAGCCCAAGCCCTGAAAGCGCAAAGCCAACTTTGTCGAGTGCAGGCGTGTAACCTTCCATCACGTTCGTGATGAACTTCCAGGTTAGGAACAGTCCAAGCACGCCAATGGGTAGATTGATATAAAAAATCCATCGCCAGTGCAGATAGGCCGTTATGAAGCCCCCGAGCGGCGGCCCAATCACCGGGCCAAACAGCGCCGGGATCGTGAGCCATGCGAGCGCCGGGATCATCTCGCGTTTTTCGACGCTTCTCAGGATGACGAGACGCCCGACCGGCACCATCATCGCGCCGCCGAGCCCCTGGATCATCCGGAAGAAGACGAATTCAGGCAAGCTATTGGCCAGGCCGCAAAGTGCCGATCCACCCGTGAAAACCGCAATAGCCGCCATGAACACCGTGCGTGCGCCGTATTTGTCCGCGACCCAGCCGCTGATTGGAATGAATACGGCGAGGCTTAGCAGGTAGCTCGTGAGCGCAAGCTTCAGCGATATTGGATCAACGTGAAGATCCCCTGCGATCGCCGGCAGCGATGTCGAGAGCACCGTGGAGTCGAGATTCTCCATAAACAGTCCGCAGGCGACGATCAGCGGAACGAGCCTATGCTTGGGCATAAGGTTACGGCTTTCTCAAATCATGCTATCAGGGGCAGGAAGCGCGGCTAGCGCGAGTTGACAAAGATTAGGTCTCTCCTCCAACTCAGGGACATAAAAACATGGCTAACCGTTTCACGTTACATGGGCTATGGCTGTCTGGCCCAACCTATAAAGCCGCCCTCATGCTTTCGCTTTGCGGCGAGGCCTTCGATTACGTCCATGTCGCTTTGCGGGCGGGAGAGCATAAGAAACCGGAGTATTTGGAGAAGAACAGATACGGGCAGGTTCCCTGCTTGACGGACGGGCCGGCGAACCTTTGTCAATCCGCGTCTATTTTGCAATATCTCGCAGACATCCTTGGCAAATTCAATGGCAATACGCCGCTTGAACGCGCCCGGATCCAGGAATGGATGTTCTGGGAATTCGATAGGTTGGCGCCCGCCATCTACAGATCGCGTGCCTACCGCCTAGGGTTCCGTCAAGCCGATGATGCCGTGAAAGCCATGTATGCCGGTGAGGGAGAGACGGCCCTGAGAGTGCTCGACGCTGAGCTCGGCAAGAGCGAGTGGCTTACCGGCGGCGGCCCCACTATCGCGGACATCGACGTTTATGGCGTTGTGCACTACGCAGCCGATGGCGGCTTCGACCTCAGCGTCTATCCAAACATCTTAGCCTGGAAAGCACGCCTGGAGGCTCTTCCTGGCTTTGCCCGTCCAGAGCAGCTTTTGCCACAACCGGCGGAAGCCGCTTGAGCAAAACCGGTCCCGTCATCCCGGAATGGCCCGAAGGGCCGTGTCCGGGATCGCGAAAAATACAAGCATATGGGATACGTTACGATCCCGCGTCTGCAGCGCACCGCTTCGCGGCTCGCACTGCGCACGGGATGACACCGCTGGGCGAGCCGTGCCATCACGCCAGAGATGCGCGCGAAATTTAACTTCCGTTCTCAAGCCGCTTCCCGAAGGAGGATATCAAATCGTCCTTCTTGATCGGCCCGCTATTCTCGGTTACCGGCTGGGTCACGCTTGAAGACCGTTTCTCGCCTGAAGGCCGCTCCTTGGTCCGGCCCGGTCCCTGTGCACCCTTGGGCGCACCCGTAGGCTCGCGGACGACGTCGGGATCGTGATCGTGCGCAATATGAACCCGAACGCCAGTGTCGCCCTGGGCGGGGCCGTCTTTGGCCGTTTTGGCGGTTCCGGCATCGGCGGGTGCACTTTCGGGCTGCGCCCGGACCGGCGTTCCGCCCTTTGCTACGATCACGGCAGCCGGCCGTAGAACGCGGTCTCCGATCTTGTATCCTGCCTGCAAAACCTGCACGATCGCATCGGCAGGCGCACCCGGAACGTCGACCTTGACCATCGCCTCATGGACATGCGGGTCGAACTTCTCGCCTAGCGGATCGAAGCGGGTAACCCCATGGCGTTCGAACACTTTGATAAGCTCGCGCTCGGTGACCTCCACGCCCTCCAGCAGCGTCTTAAGAGCCGGATTCTGATCGAGCGGTTCTTTCTGCGCCGCATCGATAGCGCGCCGCAGGTTGTCGCCGATCGACACAGCATCGCGCGCGAATTCGGAGACGGCGTATTTCATCACGTCCGCCTTCTCGCGCTCTGCCCTTCGCCGGAAATTCTCCGTCTCGGCCATCGTGCGCAGAAGCTTGTCGCGAAGCTCTGCATTCTCGGCCTTGATCTCTGCAAAAGCCTGAAGCTGAGCCGTGTTGCCTTGGCCTGCCTCTGCCTGCGCCGCCGCTGAAGAATCAACTTGCTCCGGCCCGCCTGAATTTGCGGACTCGTCCGGTTTATCGTTCATTGTGCGTGTGCCGTTCCCGTTGCAATGAGGGTTAGCCGAATCCTCTTACGATCCGCCCGAATTTGACAGGTATATCGGCGGTTTTGGAGAGATAATCAAGCCAGCACGCGGCTTACAAGTTTAGCTGTATAGTCAACCATGGGGATAATGCGCGCATAGTTGAGCCGGGTCGGCCCGATCACACCGAGTACCCCGACGATGTTGCGGTCCTGGTCCTGAAACGGCGCGACGATCAGCGAGGAGCCGGAGAGCGAGAAGAGATTGTTCTCCGAGCCGATGAATATCCGCACCCCCTCTGCCTTCTCCGCGAGGTCGAGGAGATGGAGCAGTGCCTTTTTCGATTCGAGATCTTCGAACAAGAGCCGGATGCGGTCGACGTCCTCGACAGCTTTCAGATCGTTGAGCAGGCGCGACTGGCCGCGCACGATAAGGCTCTTGTTATCGTCCCGCCCGCCTGACCATTGCGCCAGCCCCGACCGGACCAGGCGCGCTGTGAGCTGGTCGAGTTCGGCCTGGCTCGCCTCAAGCTCGGCTTCGATCCGCTCACGCGCTTCGGGCAGGGTTGCGCCGCGAATCCGCGCGTTGAGGTAGTTGGTGGCTTCGGTCAGCGCCTGCTGCGGCAGCCCTTCGGGCAGGATCAAAACGCGATTCTCGACGCTGCCATCATCGCCTGCGAGCACCAGCAGCGCGCGCTTTGCATCGAGGCTTACAAACTCGATATGCTTGATGCGGGTTACCTGCTTCTCGGCCAGAACGACGCCTGCGCACCGTGATAGTCCCGACAGCAGATCGCCGGCCTCCGCAAAAACTTCAGATGAAGCGCCCGCACTTCCCTCGGCATATCCCTTAAGTTGCCTATCGAGCTGATCGCGCTCGGTGTCCTCGATATCGCCAACCTCCAGAAGCCCGTCCACGAACAAACGAAGCCCCGTATGCGTCGGAATCCGGCCCGCGCTCACATGGGGCGAGTATATCAGGCCGAGGGACTCAAGGTCCGACATTACATTCCTTACCGAAGCAGGCGAAAGCGTCATCGGCAGCTGGCGACTCAAATTCCGTGACCCCACCGGCTCGCCTGTGGAAAGGTATGTCTCGACTATGCTCCGGAATATCTCCCGGTAGCGCTCGTTCAACTCCCGAAGCCCGCTCCCCGCTTTTAGTTCGAGGGCTGGCAACAGCAATTCTTGCCGTCTCGACATCGTGCCCGCTTTCTTCCTCCAAACCTTTTAAATTTAGGCTCAGCGGGCGCCGCCGTCAAACACTGACAAAGGCGTAGATTGCCACGATTTGGCTGTTGGGGCCTATCCTGTTGCCGCCACTCGTTCAAATCTGGCTTTCTTTAGCCGGAAACCGGAGAGTTGCGTAAACCTTGAAACACATCCCCCTCATCGGCCATATAAATTGTCACACAGCAACGTGGTATCCTGTTCTTGCCGGCTGGCACTAGTAGTTCTATTCGCCCGGAGGCCGGCCGGGCCTAACTTTCAGGGGAAGTGCGAGCCCATGTCTAAAAGCGAGTTTACGAGTTGGATGTGGTTGGAGGCGGTTAACAGGCTTTCCCGCGCCCAGCGGCTCCATCAGCATTTTTTTACGCTTCAGCAACATATGGGCGGACCCGCCTGGGAACCGCCTGTGGACGTGCTTGAGACAGAAACCGAGGTCCTGATCTTTTTCGCTTTGCCGGGGGTAGACCCCGAAAGCGTGGATGCCGTCATCGAAGGCGGCACGCTTTCCGTGTCGGGCCGGCGCGTTTTGCCGGAGGAGCTGCGCACCGCGCTCATTCATCAGCTGGAGTTGCCCCAGGGGCGATTCGCCCGGAGGGTTCCCCTCCCTTCGAGCAGTTACGATGGCGTGAAACGTCAGGCGATCAATGGCTGTTTGCTAATCAGCCTTCATAAGTCGGCCCCATAAAAAAGGAACGGCATAATGGATCATCCCAATCCGGGCGAAGCTCAAGCGGTTGAGGCTAAGTCCGACGAAAGACCGGTTTCCCTGAGCAGCGACACGAATGCCTTGCTTATTTTGCCCGTGCGCGAAACGGTGCTGTTTCCGGGCGTCCTCTTTCCGATCTCGATTGGCCGTCCGGTCTCTATCGCAGCCGTTCAGCAAGCCATGCGGGAGGAGCGCCAGATCGGCATCCTGATGCAACGCGATCCCGAGGCTTTGGAGCCAATGGGCACGGATATGCATCGCGTTGGCACGGTAGCGAACATCGCGCGCTATCTGACAGCGCCGGATGGCACCCATCATGTGATCGTGCAAGGGATCGAGCGTTTCCGCGTGCTGGATTTCGTCGGCGAGCGGCCCGTCCTTGCCGCCAACGTGCTGCGCATCCCCGAACCCGAAGTCGAAGGCGCCGAGATCGAAGCGCGCATGATGCTCTTGCGGCAGCAGGCCATAGAGGCGCTCGAACTTCTGCCCCAGGTGCCGGCGGAACTGGTCGCCACGATGCAGAACGCCCAATCGGCGTCCACGCTAACCGACCTCACGGCGGCCTATATGGATATTCCTGCCGACCAGAAGCAGGAGATCCTGGAAACTATCGACCTGACCATGCGGATGGATAAGGTGTCCCGGCTTCTGTCGCAACGGATCGAGGTGCTCCGGCTCAGCCAGGAGATCGGGCGCCAGACCAAGGCCGTGTTCGATGAGCGCCAGCGCGAGGCGGTGCTGCGTGAGCAAATGGCTGCGATCCAGCGCCAGCTTGGCGAAGGCGATGGCAAGACCGCCGAGGTCGCCGAGTTGAACGAGGCCATTGCCAAGGCGCAAATGCCGCAAGAGGTCGAAGCGCAGGCGCGCAAAGAGCTTAGGCGCTACGAGCGCATGCCGGAGCAGGCTGCGGAGGCGGGCATGATCCGCACTTATCTCGATACGCTTGTCGAGCTGCCATGGGGCTTGCCGGAAGAAAAGCCCATCGCCATCGCCGAGGCGCGACGCATCCTTGAGGAGGACCATTTCGGCCTCGAAAAGATCAAGCAGCGCATCATCGAATATCTCGCCGTGCGCAAGCTTGCGCCTCAAGGCAAGGCTCCCATTCTCTGCTTTGTAGGCCCGCCCGGCGTCGGCAAGACCTCGCTCGGCCAGTCTATCGCGCGGGCCATGCAGCGCGCCTTCGTCCGCGTCAGCCTGGGTGGAGTTCACGATGAGGCGGAGATCCGCGGCCACCGCCGGACCTATATCGGCGCGCTGCCGGGGAACATCATCCAAGCGATCAAGAAGGCCGGCTCCCGTAATTGCGTCATGATGCTCGACGAGATCGATAAAATGGGGCGCGGCATTCAGGGCGACCCATCGGCCGCCATGCTCGAAGTGCTCGACCCGGAGCAAAACTCGACATTCCGGGACAATTATCTCGGCGTGCCTTTCGACCTGTCCCGCGTCACCTTTATCGCGACCGCCAATATGCTCGACACGATCCCGGGCCCCTTGCGCGACCGCATGGAGATTATCGCGCTTGCGGGCTACACCGCGCAGGAGAAGCTGCAAATTGCGCGCCGCTATCTCGTCCAGAGACAACTGGAGGCGAACGGCGTGAAGGTTGATCAGGCGAGCATCGAAGACGAGGCCTTGCGCGGGATTATCCATGACTATACGCGCGAAGCGGGCGTGCGCGCGCTTGAGCGGGAGATCGGCAAGGTGTTCCGCCATGTTGCGGTGCGCATCGCGGAAGCGCCAAGCGAGAAGGTTCACGTAACTGCCGGCGATCTCGTTGAGATACTTGGCCAGCCCCGCTTCGAAAATGAAGCCGCCATGCGCACGAGCGTGCCGGGCGTCGCCACAGGCTTGGCCTGGACGCCCGTTGGCGGCGACATCCTTTTCATCGAGGCTACGCGCGCGCCCGGCAAAGGCAGCCTGATCCTTACTGGCCAGCTCGGCGATGTGATGCGCGAGAGTGCGCAAGCGGCGTTGAGCCTGGTAAAAAATCGCGCGGCATCGCTCGGTATCGATCCGGCAATATTTGAGAGGAGCGACATCCACATCCACGTTCCCGCCGGGGCGACGCCAAAGGACGGGCCAAGCGCGGGCGTCGCGATGTTCATCGCGCTTTACTCGCTTTTGAGCGGCCGCAACGTTCGCAGCGATACCGCCATGACCGGTGAAATCAGCTTGCGCGGCCTCGTTCTGCCCGTTGGCGGCATCAAGGAGAAGGTAACCGCAGCGGCGCGGGCGGGCCTGACGCGCGTCATGCTGCCCGCTCGCAACCGCAGGGATTATGACGACATCCCCGAGGATACGCGGAAAAGCCTGGAGTTTATCTGGCTCGATGACGCCGATGGCGCGATCGCCGCGGCGTTAGAGAGCGGAAGTGAGGCCGCGCAGGAGAAGCCGCCGCTTGCCGCGAGTTAGATGAAACGCCGGTGCAAATTCAACCGGTATGCGTTCATCCGTCATCGCGAGGCGGCTTTCGCCGCCGTGGCGATCCATCGTGGTATCAGCGGCGTAGCCCTGGATTGCTTCGCTGCGCTCGCAATGACGGTGACCCCGCTCTAGCGGGCCGGCCGGTGAAGTTCCGGCCGTCTCGCGGCGAATTCGTGGTCGAGCGCCTCTTCGAGCTCGACGAGATCGGCGGGCGGCGGCATGCCGAACACGCGAAACTCGTTCATCTTCTCCTTGAGCTGAATATAGAGCTCATAACGGTCATGCGGCGGATTCGCCAGCATTTCCACCAACAAAGCTATCTCTGCCTTAAGCGATTCGAGAGCCATACCGCGCACCTTCGATGGACAAGCTTCGCCAAGATATGATCTGAGATCACCGGTTAACATTGATGCGTATCAATATATTCACCGCCTGTCCCTGCTTTTCCGGGAAGTTTTCTAGCTTGAATGCTTGTGCTGTCCCGCAGTAGCATTTTCAACGTAAAGTAGAGGCATTAGCCGCACGCCCCGCACCGTGCCGGCGGC
The DNA here is from genome assembly GCA_964498645.1 of uncultured Rhodomicrobium sp. Classification (GTDB taxonomy): domain Bacteria; phylum Pseudomonadota; class Alphaproteobacteria; order Rhizobiales; family Rhodomicrobiaceae; genus Rhodomicrobium. Next base: position 12,659 of record CAZCIF010000017.1, read on the forward strand.
ATATCGACGAAAGGCGGAATCCATGCTTCAGAAGGAGAGGGCGTCCAGCGGCGGACCTGAAAACGGGCAATCACCGTTCTACATCGCAGCCGCGGGCGCGCCTTCGCGTCCGCGTTGCACGATGAAGCAAAACGATTGCTTCGCCATCCTCGACAATTACGGGGACATCGGCTGCTCTTTCGATGGCGCAAGCGGCCTTTACGCTTACGATACGCGCCATCTTTCGCGGCTCTCCCTCACCATCAACGGCCAGGAGCCGCTGCTGCTCGGTTCGATGCTCCGCGACGACAACCTCAACCTGCGGGCCGATCTAACGAACCCGGATATCCTGCCGGAAGAGGGTAACGTCCTTTTGAAGGACACGGTGCATATCGGCCGGACGATCTATCTTCACGACGGTTGCTTGTCCCAGCGCAGCGCGCTCGTCAATCACGGCATGGGCGCGGTCTCTTTTGACCTTGCGATAGGCTTCGACAGCGATTTTGCCGATCTCTTCGAAGTGCGCGGCATGCGGCGCCCCGCCCGCGGTACCCTTCACAAAGAAGTGACCGGACCGGACAAAGTCCTCCTCAGCTATACGGGCCTCGATGGGAAGGTCAGGAAAACAAAGCTGACCTTCGAGCCGGTTCCTTCCGAGCTGACCACGTCCTATGCGAAATATGCCGTCACGCTTGATCCGCATGTGCCATGGCGCCAGTTCATCGCGGTGTCATGCGATGGCGTCAGCCAGCCAGCCGGTCCTTCGTTTCTTCGCGGCTTACTGCGGGCGAGGCGCGAGCTGACCGGCGGCACTGCGGCAACCGCTTCAATCGAAACATCGAACGCGGTGTTCAACGAAATCGTATGCCGCTCGCTTGCCAATCTTAGGATGCTGATGACGGCAACGCACGATGGGAAATACCCTTACGCCGGCATCCCCTGGTACTCGACCACATTCGGCCGCGACGGCCTTATCACGGCGATGCAATTGCTCTGGTTCGACCCCACGGTTGCGAAGGGCGTGCTGCAAAGGCTTGCGCGTTTCCAGGCCGGTAAGGAGGACGCCGCCTCCGACGCGCAGCCCGGCAAGATTCTGCATGAGATGCGGTGCGGCGAAATGGCCGCCCTGGGCGAGGTTCCCTTCGGCCAGTATTACGGCAGCATCGATTCCACGCCGCTGTTCATTCTGCTCACCGGCCTCTATGTGCAGCGCACCGGCGACCATGACTTCCTTCGCCGGATCTGGCCCAATATCGAGCGCGCGCTTCACTGGATCGACGGTCCAGGCGATCCCGACGGCGACGGCTTCGTGGAATATGCCCGAGCCACTGAGAAAGGGTTGGTCAATCAAGGCTGGAAGGACTCGCACGACTCCATTTTCCACGCCAATGGCGATATCGCCGAAGGCCCCATCGCGCTGGTGGAGGTCCAGGGTTATGTTTACGCGGCCTGGATCGCCGCGGCGGACTGCGCCAAGAGGCTTGGCGATCCCGCGCGCGCGGATGCCCTTCTTGCGAAAGCCGGGAAGCTCCGGCAGAGGTTCGAGGAAAGATTTTGGTGCGATGAGCTTGGCACTTACGCGCTCGCCCTTGACGGCCGCAAGCAGCCTTGCCGCGTGCGCACCAGCAACGCCGCCCATACGATGTTCACCGGGATCATGTCCCCGGAAAGGGCGCGCCTTGTGGCAGCAGACATCATGCGGCCGTCGTTCAATTCAGGATGGGGCATTCGCACCGTTGCCACCGGTGAGTCCCGCTATAATCCCATGTCCTATCATAACGGGTCGGTCTGGCCGCATGACAATGCGCTGATCGCCGCCGGATTGGCGCGTTATGGCCTCACCGGATCCATCGCGCCGGTCTTCGACGGGCTGATGCAGGCGGCGGCCTATATGGACCAGCGCAGGCTGCCGGAGCTGTTTTGCGGCTTTCCGCGCCGCCGCAGCCGCGGGCCAACGCTTTACCCGGTGGCGTGCTCGCCTCAAGCTTGGGCAAGCGGCGCCGTGTTTCAGCTTCTCCAGGCGATCCTCGGCCTAGAGTATGACCTCGGCACGAAAGCAATCAGGCTTCGCAACCCCGCCGTTCCGATGTCCGTTGGGAAGCTTACGGTGCGCAATCTGAGGTTAGGCGATGCAGCGATCAGCTTCGCGGTGCGGCCTCATGCCAATGGGACTATTTCGCTGGGCGTGCTGGAATCCACCGGCAACATCAAGATTTCGGTGGTCTTGGACGGCCCCGCTTGAGGCAGCTAGGATGTTGAATATTGGAGCGGGGCCGGTTTTTGTCCTTAATGCTCGCAGTTCGCTACTTGTCTATTGGGCGGAACCGGAAAGTAGGGACGGCGCGGGCGTTATTTAGGGCTGAAGGTGAACAAGCGCGCTTCGGACGCAAAAAACGCCCACAACGAACACAAGCAGAGAGGCCGTACCGACCGTGAGCGCCGCGACATGAAAGTATTTCTTCAATATCCCAAACAGGTGGGTTTTCGGTCCATCGTCAAGGTAAGGATGGTCCCATTTTGGGATTCGCGAGCCAGCTTGGGCCGCCGTTAAATAATTAGTCAAATAAGCGAATAGAAAGCCGAACCCGCCCATGCCTACGCCTGTAGCAAACCAGACAAGGGCAGCGGTTAGTGCGGCTCGCTGACCCATGGGCAGAGAACCGATAAATGTGAGCAGCGATATGACGGCGCCCCCACTTATTAGAACAGCCATCTTCAAAGCAAGATTGCCGCCGGCGATGGCCGCGTCATTCACCCTATATGTAAATTCCATCGCCTTATCGTGCACGCGATGTGCGTCCTCGCGCGCCAACTGGTGCATCCATCGCTGCTGCTCGATCGAGAGAGTGGGATCGCTCATGTCTTTCATGGCCTATTGATACTGCTGATTCGGGGTGATGAGGCCGCGCTGAGGCTGAACTTCGGACCTCTAACCTGTGGACAACCCCGCCTAGCAATGAAATTTGCAAAATGTTGCCATCAGCGTTGCCATGGAAGGAATTAGTATCGTGGTAACATTGGAATTTTAGCCTTAAGTCTTTGATTTTATTGGAGCGGGCGACGAGGTTCGAACTCGCGACCCTCAGCTTGGGAAGCTGATGCTCTACCGGCTGAGCTACACCCGCATGTTCGTTACATTAGCATTCGCCGCGCGCTTTGCAACAGCGCTCGCAGCCGGACGGTGTTGGCCTGCTCTTGTCATCCCGGAACGGCCCAATGGGGCGTGTCCGGGATCGTTAAAAACTCAAGCAATGCAATGCGTTACGATCCCGTGTCTGCAGTGCACCGCTTCGCGATGCACTGCGCACGGGATGACGAAGGAATGCAGCGAGGATATTATAACAAGAGACTGCCTTGAGCCGCCGGATAGGTGATGACGCCGTCCGCGCCAATCACGGCGGCGTCCGTCATCCGGGCCGGCTCCAGGTGGCCTTCGCCCATGATGTGGATCACGGTTTCGCCCGCGGCGAGCAGGTAATCGGTAATGATCCGCCGATGGCATTGCCACCAGACCGCCTCGGCGCACATGATCGCGCAAGTATGAGAGTGCCCGAGCGCGCGCAACTCCTCCAGGCCGCTCCTGAATGAAGCCGTGGCGGTGTAATCGGCGAAGTTGCGGAAATTTTCGTTGTCCCAGAAGCCGTTCGGCGACGGGCCTTGATCCGTTCGCTTGCTGCGCAGGCCGCCGAGCGCCGGCATATGGCGGTAGCCTATGGAGACATCCCGCAAAGCTTGAGGAAGGCTATCCGCGTTGAATTGCGGGTTGTGACGCGACTTCGGAACCGTTCGTACATCGACGGCGAGATCAATCTTCGCCTGCTGGAGCAGGCGGATGAACTCGTCCAGCGGGCGGTTGGAATGGCCAATTGTGTAGAACGTGGCCAAGGTGCGGCTCCTACTTGATGGCGTCATCGCGAGGCGGCTTTAGCCGCCGTGGCGATCCAGAAGCAACATCATAGACTTGGCTCTGGATTGCTTCGCTTCGCTCGCAATGACGCGAGTCCGTTCTCCCTTCATGACGCCCCCGCGTTCCGGAGCGCCTGATCGAGATCGGCGATCAAATCGTCCGGGTGCTCAAGGCCAACGGACAGCCGCACCGTGCCGGCGCTAATGCCGAGCTCGGCCCTTGCCGCGTCCGTCAGCCTTTGATGCGTTGTGGTCGCTGGATGCGCGATCAGGCTTTTTGCATCGCCTAAATTGTTCGAGATTTTGATGACCCGCAGCGCATTCATGAAGCGGAAGGTAGCCGCCTTGTCCGCGTCGAGCTGGAAGGCAACGAGCGGGCCGCCCGAAGACATCTGTTTTGCCGCAATCTCATGCTGCGGGTGATCCTTGCGGCCTGGATAGATGACGCGGCTAATGCCTGGCCGTCCGGCGAGGAAGTCCGCGATCAGGGCCGCGCTCGCAACGTGGCGCTCGACACGAAGCGGCAGGGTTTCGAGCCCCTTCAGAAGCAGCCAAGCGTTGAACGGGCTGAGAGAAGGCCCCGTTTGCCGCAGAAAATTCTTCAGATGCTCTTCGATAAACGCGTTACTCGACAGGATAACGCCGCCAAGGCAGCGGCCTTGCCCGTCGATATGCTTCGTCGCCGAGTAGATCACCACATCCGCGCCGTGCTGGAGCGGCTTTTGCAGCATCGGCGTCGCGAACACGTTGTCGACCATGAAAAGAGCGCCCGCGTTTTTCGCGATGGCCGCAACGCCCGCCAGATCGACAAGCTCAAGCGTGGGATTGGCAGGGCTCTCGCAGAAGAGAACGCGCGTATTGTCCCGGACGGCATGGCGCCAGGCCGCGAGGTCGCGCCCGTCGATCAATGTGGACGAAACGCCGAAGCGCGGCAGCAATTCCTCGATTACATAGCGGCAGGCGCCGAACATCGCCCTCGCCGCAACCACATGATCGCCTGCCTTCAAATAGCAAAAAAGTGCCGAAGTGACCGCGGCCATCCCAGTAGCCGCCGAGCGCGCCGCCTCCGCGCCTTCGAGCAGCGCCATACGCGTCTCGAACATCGTAACGGTCGGGTTGGCGTAGCGGCTGTAAACATAACCCTCAGCCTCGCCCTTGAAGCGTGCTTCCGCTTCCTGCGCAGTCTCGTAGACGAAGCCTGAGCTGAGGAACAGCGCCTCGGACGTCTCGCCGAATTGCGAACGAAGCGTGCCGCCGTGGACGAGGAGCGTATCGGGATGAAGAGCCGCGAAGCGATCGGCGTCTGACATGGTTCCCTCCTTGGGGCAACAAAAAAGCCGCGCCAAAGGAGGCGAACGGCCTTTTAGCGATTTGTTTAACGTGGCTGCAAGCCGGCCGGCAAATGGACCACGGTATTAGGAAACACGATCGCCGCGCTTCCCGTCAAGAGGGATCACGCGGCGAGCGACGCCGGGCGCATGAGAGCGGCGGGCTTTGCGCAGGCCCATTTCGCTACCGCCGTGATGTCGTAGAAGCGGCAAGCCTCCATGAGCATGCGGCACTCAGTCCAGATGTCGCCATCGACCATTGGCATGAACAGATCGTGGATATTGTCGACGACGAGATAGCAGCGCACGCCTGCCTGGGTGAGTTTCGGGAAGGGCGCAATCGAATTGTGCAATGGTGCCGTCATTTGCAGCTTCTGCATGCTGAGCGCGGCGGAGGGGCAAATGATGATGCCCATGTCGGCTTCGAGGATCTTGGCGATAATCCGGTCCTGCTCGCGCTCTTCCTTGGCGCCGACCGAAATCGCATGGATGCCGTAGACCCGGCCATGCATTCCGTGCTCGATGGTTTTGGCGGCCAGCAGCTCGGTTTCGTTTTCCAGCGGATTATTCTCCTGATCGACATGCACATCGACCGGCTTGTTCAGCCGCTTGGCGAGGTCGAGAACGATATCGAGATGAGCCTCGGGGCGCGGCCGGTCGCGCGACGGCAGGCCGCCGCAATAATCCGCCATGGCGCAGGCTTCCGCATATTGCTCATAGGAGGCAGGATCGAGCACGCCTTGCAGCGGCTGCACGCCCACTTCGAAGAGGATGCGATCCGCGTAACGCTTCTTTACCTCCATCGCCGCCGTGACGGGCAGCAAGCCGACGGTACTGTCTGCATCGACCATCGTCCGGCAATAAGTAACGCCCTGCTCGATCATCCTTTCGAGGCCGCGGCTGATGCGCTCGACGAGATCGTCGTAGGTGTAATTCTCTTTAAGGTAGCGGTAGATCTCCCACTTCTTTTGCATATCCACCTGGCTCAGGCGGAGATTTTCCATGTTGATGAGATAGGCCTTGTCGAAATGGGCGTGGTGATTGGCAATGCCCCCGAAGCGTTCGGCCGCCTCCATGAAGTGAAGGCGCAAGTTCCACGGCTCCGAATTGTCCGAAAGCTTATAGCGGAATGTGCCCTTCGTCGTATCGGCCACGATCTGCTGAAGCGTGGCGATGCCCACCTCGCTATCGGTGATGAGTGGAATGCCGTTTTCGATGCAGAGCTTGCGAATGAGCTTGGCGTCGGAGGCCTCGTCGTAATCGTTATCGCCTGTCAAAACATTGATGACGAGATCGAAGCGGTTTTCTTTAAGGAACGTGAGAATATTCGGCGAGCGGCGGTCTGTAATTTTGTGAATCTCGGTGCTCTCGATACCGCGCTCGATAAGAAATTGATGAGTGCCCGGTGTTGAATAAATATCCACTTCCAATGTGAAAAATTGTTTTATGGCAGGAAGCATTCGCTTTTTATCTTCCTGCTTACCGGCGCTGATCAGCACCTTCTTCCGGCTTTTGCGGCCCAGCAGCTTCAAGTTGAAGGCCAGCATCTCCAGCGATATACCGTCGTTCATTAACTTAACCCCTTGGTGTTCCGTCCCCCTCATGGCTCGCAGGCATGCATGCCCCTGGCGCGCGCATGCTCCGACTCGCGGTGCCCCCTCCGCAAACGGCGCGCATGTTGGAGCGCGATTGGGAGGTAGTCAACGCCCAAATTGCATGCAATACCCGTTAGAGTGCGCCGATATGTTTTTTGCAACCATGATTAAACGGTAAGATATTTAGATTGAAAGGGCAAAGAGCTTGCAAGTGAATGTAGTATACGTATATTATACACATCAAAAGCTAGAGTGCGATGCATGAGCAAATCTAGCCGCGAGATTATCGCTTTGCTCGCAATGGATGGATGGTTCGAGGCGGGGCAGACTGGAAGCCACCGGCACTTCAAACATCCATCAAAGCCCGGAAAAGTGACGGTTCCGCATCCGAAGCTTGACCTGCCGGTAAAGACCATGAAAAGCATCGAAAAGGCATCGGGCATTAAGCTCACCTAAACCGGCGGCGGGAACTGGCATATGAAAAAGCTTTATTATCCCGCTATCGTCGATAAGGACGTTGACAGCGACTTTGGAGTGAGCTTCCCGGATTTTCCCGGTTGCACGAGCGCGGGCGAGACCATGGAAGATGCGGTGCTCGGAGCCCAGGAAGCGCTGGCGGGCCATGTTGCGCTCCTGCTGGCTGATGGCGATGCACTGCCGAAACCTTCCCTTCTCGAAGAAGTGGCTGCGCAGAGAGAGCCATCCACGGTCGCGGTTACACTCATTTCCGTGGTCCTTCCCGGGCGGGCGCGCCGGGTTAACGTAACCCTCGACGAAGCACTACTCGAAGAAATCGATCAGATCAGCAAGAACCGCTCCGGCTTCCTTGCCGAAGCCGCCCGCGCCGAACTCGCGCGCCGCCGGGCTTAGTCCCGCCTTTCTACCGAGAGTGGCATTCTCATATAGACCTTAAGTTGCCGCCGAACAGCTGACACGAGCATATTATGTCTTGAATACGCTTTTACTTAGTAATTCGAGGTAAAAAATGAGAGTAATTCTAGTGCTGTCCTTTGCTACTTCTATGTTAGCGCCTGCGAGTTCCCAAGAACGAAGAGTAAATATCCATCAAATTTTGGAAAATTTCATAGCCTCTAGCGAGGCTAACAATAGATGCGGGGTCAAGAACAAAGACCTGGAAAATGGCTTCTTGGCAAACCTCACAGATATATCACTCAGGTCCGCAGTAGAGTTGAAGAAAGAAAAGCCTCAGCTTTCTGACGCGGATCTGGTCAGAGAAACGCATGATCGAGATAAGTCCGTCAGAGCGAAGGTGGCTGAGGTCATCAGTTCGAAGGGCTGCAACTTCGACGGCGTCCAGAGACTGCTAAAGCTCTATCAATTTCATGCGACTTGGCGGACAAACGCTATAGGAGTTGGCGGCACCAAGTGACGCCGCCGCTTCCTGGATTCTCAGCGCAATCCTACCCCCGCGCGAATCTTGCGAACTTCGCCTTCGGCGTGTCGAGCGCGGCATCGCCGAGCCTGCGGCGCTTATCCTCCTCGTAAGCCTGGAAATTGCCCTCGAACCACTCGACGTGGCCGTCGCCCTCGAACGCCAGGATGTGCGTCGCAAGCCGGTCCAAAAAGAAGCGATCGTGGCTGATGACCACGGCGCAGCCGGGGAAATCCTCAAGCGCCGCCTCAAGGCTCGACAGCGTCTCCACGTCGAGGTCGTTCGTCGGCTCGTCGAGCAGGATCAGATTGCCGCCCTCCTTCAGCATCTTGGCGAGGTGCACGCGGTTGCGCTCACCGCCCGAAAGCTGGCCCACCTTCTTCTGCTGGTCCGGCCCCTTGAAGTTGAACCAGCCGCAATAGGCGCGGGAGTTCACCTCGCGCGTGCCGAGTTTGATCTGGTCGAGGCCGCCGGAAATCTCCTCCCACACGCTCTTTTTCGGGTCGAGTGCGTCGCGGCTCTGGTCGACATAGCCGAGCTTCACGGTGTCGCCGAGGCGGATCGCGCCGGAGTCGGGCTTCTCCTGGCCCACGATCATGCGGAACAGCGTGGTCTTGCCCGCGCCGTTCGGGCCGATCACGCCGACAATGCCGCCGGGCGGCAGCTTGAATTCCAGATCGCCGATGAGCGTGCGGCCATCGAAGCCCTTTTTGATGTGCTCGGTCTCCAGCACCACGCCGCCAAGCCGCGGGCCGGTGGGGATTTGGATCTGCGCGCGGCCCACCTGATCGCGGCCGGCCTGCTCCGCCAGCTTCTCATAAGCTGTGATGCGCGCCTTGCTCTTCGCTTGCCGCGCCTTCGGGCTGGACCTAATCCATTCCAGCTCGCGCGTCATCGTGCGCTGTTTGGCTTCCTCCTCACTCTTCTCTTGAACGGCGCGCTTCGCCTTCTGCTCGAGCCAGCTCGAATAATTGCCCTTATAGGGGACACCTTGCCCGCGATCGAGCTCCAGCGTCCATTGCGTGATCGAGTCGAGGAAGTAGCGGTCGTGGGTGACGAGGATCACGCAGCCCGGATAGTTTTCGAGATAATGCTGAAGCCAATCGGTGGTCTCGGCGTCGAGATGGTTGGTCGGCTCGTCGAGGAGCAAAATATCCGGCTTCGAGAGCAGGAGCTGCACCAGCGCCACGCGCCGCTTCTCGCCGCCCGAAAGCTTCGATACATCGGTATGTGGCGGCGGGCAATTCAGCGCCTGCAGCGCCTGCTCCACCTGCGCGTCGAGGTCCCACAGATTCTGTCCGTCGATGATGTCCTGCAGCCGCGCCATCTCATCGGCGGTCTCGTCGGAATAGTTCATCGCAAGCTCGTTATAGCGGTCGAGCATGGCCTTCTTTTCCGCCACGCCGTCCATCGCATTGCCAAGCACATCCTTCGACGGATCGAGCTGCGGTTCCTGCTGCAGATAGCCCACCTTCACGCCGTCTGCGGCCCAGGCCTCGCCCTGAAACTCCTTCTCGACGCCCGCCATGATCTTGAGCAGCGTGGACTTGCCCGAGCCGTTCACGCCCACTACGCCAATCTTCGCATCGGGCAGAAAGGAGAGCGAGATGTTGTTCAGCACCTGCTTCCCGCCGGGGTAGGTTTTTGAAAGCTTGTGCATGACGTAGACATATTGCGGGCTGGCCATCGGGTGTCCTTCTTTAGGGGCGTGTGGCGGTTCGCTGGAATGGGGCGTGCGGGCCGCGAAGGTCGCGGCGCCGGAGCCGGGGGAAGCGAACGCAGGAATCTGACTGCTTATGTAGCGGATCGCGGATGGCGGCTCAAGCCGCCAGCTTTTTCGCTTTTGGTGAATCAGATAAATATTTCTAATCGGCTGTATGGCAAGGCACGAAGGCCAGCGCGAGCGCACGCGTCCGCGCTGGAAAAAAGAGGCTTAACCTCCAGCTATCAGCGGGCAGCCGCGGTGCTTGAGCTTTGCTTAGGCGGTTTCGACTCTCCCGCTGTGTCCGCGAACGGCGTATTGAAATAGCGGAAAAACTCGGAGCTGGGAGAAAGAACGATGCGGGTGCGAGAGCCTTTGAGGGCTTCCTCATAGGCCTGCATGGACCTGTAAAACTCAAAGAAGCTCTTGTCCCGGCTGAACGCCTCGGCGTAGACCCGGTTGCGTTCCTCGTCGCCATCGCCCCGTATGTGTTCGGATTCGCGGTTCGCATTCGCACGCAGAACGGTGACATCCTTATCCGCCGTCGATTTGATACGCTGCGACTGCTCACTTCCTTGGGCGCGCAGCTCGGCAGCCTCCCGCTCACGCTCCGTGCGCATGCGCGAGTAGATGGCCTGGCTGTTCGATTCAGGAAGATCCGCGCGCCTGATGCGCACATCGACGATCTCAACGCCGAAATTGCGCATTTCATCGTTGACGAGCGACTTCGTCTCCTTCATGAGCGCGTCGCGTTTATTGCGGACGACGTCCATGAAGGCAGCCCGCCCCAGCACGGTGCGAAGGGTGGAGTCCACGATGGCGGTCAGGCGCGGGCGCGCGCCCTCTTCGGTTCTGAATGCCTGATAAAACTGTAAGGGATCGAGGATACGGTAGCGCGCAAAGGCATCCACAACCAGCCGCTTCTGGTCGGATGCGATCACTTCCTGCTCGTCGGTTTCGAGATCGAGAATGCGCCGGTCGAATTGCACGACGGTTTGAACGAATGGCTTGCGCCAATAAAGCCCAGGCTGATTGATCACTTTTACCGGCTCGCCGAACTGCAAGACGATCGCCTTATGCGTTTGATCGACGATGAAAGCGGAAAAAAGGGCAGCGCCGGCACCGATAGCGGCGATGACCAGGAGAAATCCTGTAAGTACGGCTCTCATCGTTGGCCTCCACCTTGAGCTGGACGTTGAATTTCCCCGAGCGGGAGATAGGGCACGACGCTCCCGGCATTTGCCTTATCGTCGATGATGATTTTATCCATTCCGCCAAGCACGCGCTCAAGCGTTTCCAGATACATCCGGCGCCGGGTGACGTCGGGCGCCTTCTTATATTCCTCGTACACTTTCAAGAAGCGTTCGGTGCGGCCCTTCGCTTCTGCCACGGCTTGCTCGCGGTAACCTTGAGCCGCTTGCAGGATTTGCTGGGCTTCGCCGCGGGCCTCCGGCACAACACGATTAGCGTAGGTCTGAGCCTCGTTCCTCGCCCGCTCCTGGTCGGCGCGCGCCGCCTGAACATCGCGGAAGGCCGAAATCACCTCGGCGGGCGGGTCGACTTTCTGCAAGTTCACCTGGTTAATTTGAATGCCGGCATTATAGCTGTCGAGCGTGCGCTGTATGAGCGCTTTAACGGACTCTTCGATCTCTTGGCGGCTTTTCGTCAGAATGGGCTGAATATCGTTCTGGCCGATGACCTCACGCATCGAGCTCTCCGCGACAGCCTTGACATTCGCGTTGGCATCGGGATTGCTGCCCGGATTGCGCACGTTGAAGAGATAGGCTGGGGCGTCCTTCACGTTCCAGAACACGTTGAAATTAACATCGACGATATTCTCGTCGCCGGTCAGCATGAGGCTTTCCTCGGGACGGTTTGGACTGCGCACCGCTCCATAAGGTCCAACCGTGCTCGCGCTGAATCCGACCTCCACCCGGTTTTGGCGGGTATAGGGGACGATGGTGACTTCGTCGACGGGATAGGGCCAGCGGAAATTCAAACCGCTCGAAAGCTCGCGGTCGTACCGCCCAAAGCGCTGAACGACCGCGCGCTCATCCGGATTTACCCGCACGGTAAATCCGAAATAAGCGATAGCCGCCGCGACAACGAGAAAGATCGCGAACATTCCGAAGAAGCCGAAGCCGCCGGGAATGGCCTCGCGCAGCTTGTCCTGGCTTTTCCGGAAGATTTGTTCGAGATCGGGGGGAGGGCTGCCGCCTGCCGGCCCCTGTCCCCAGGGACCGCCCGCTCCACCTTTCCAGCCACCGCCGTTCTGACTCCAGGGCATGTTCATGTTCCTTTGCAACCGGCACGGCTTACACCTTACCGGCTAATTTCTCAACTTTGTAACAGGATGTTAATCGTGGCGAGGTTGTGACACATCTGTGTCTCTTGCGCGGCAAGAAGCGTTTCTTCTCAATTGATACCGCGTCGCTGAGTTATCCGGCATATGGACCGGCAAGCCGCAAGCGTCAAGCGGTTTTGGCGCGCTCCAGAACAAGATCGGTGACCGGAAATTCATCGCGCGCGCTAACGGGGCGGTCTTCACGCGATCGCTCGATCCAGTCATCGCCAAGCGCCGGCTCCCAGCGAACGTCTCCCTCTGGCGAGCCGTGAACGCGGGTGAGATAGATCCGCCGAGCCAGCGGAAGCGCTTGGGAAAATAGTTTGGCGCCCCCGATGAGGAAGATTTCCGTGACGCCGCGCGCTTGCGCGCAATCCTCAGCCAGAGCAATTGCTTGTTCAAGCGACGGTGCGAAGAAAAGGCCATCCTGATGGGGGACCGCGCTCGCGCTCGTCACCACGATGGAATCGCGGCCATCGAGCGGCTTTCCGATGGACTCGAAGGTTTGCCGGCCCATGATGAGAGGATGGCCCATGGTGAGCTGGCGGAAACGCTTAAGGTCGCTTCCAAGCCGCCAGGGCAGCTTGCTCCCGCGCCCGATTACGCCGTTATCGGCCACCGCAACGACAAGCGAAAGGGTAAAAGGAGCACGCGCGACCGTCACACCGCGACAGGCGCCTTGATCGCCGGATGGGGGTTGTATCCCGTGAGTTTGAAATCTTCATAGGTGAAATCGAGGATCGAGCGCACCGCGGCATTGAGCGTCATGTGCGGCAGCGGCCTTGGCTCGCGCCGCATCTGCTCTTCTGCCTGATCTATATGATTGAGATAGAGATGAACATCACCGAACGTGTGTATG
>CAZCIF010000018.1:0-6600 GCA_964498645.1 uncultured Rhodomicrobium sp.
TTGACATTATCTAATGTAAATTATATTAACATTGTTCGCGATCATCCGAAGGACCGGCACATTTTATGACCTTCGCCCCGCTTCTTTCTGCCGCTCCGGCGATCCAGATTCATGCCTTCGCGGCCATGGCTGCCTTTGTACTTGGGATTGAGGAGTTTGCTGCGCCTAAAGGTACGCTTCCGCACCGGACCATCGGCTGGATTTGGGTTGGGCTCATGACCGCGGTCTGCATCAGCGCATTCTTCATTCACACGATCAACTTTTGGGGCAGATGGAGTCCGATTCATCTCCTGGCGCTCTATACGGCGATCGCTCTGCCCGCCGCGCTCTTGGCTGCGCGCCGGCGCAATGTGAGGGCGCATAAGCGCGCCATGACAACCCTGTTCATCAGCGCACTCGTCATCGCAGGCGCCTTTACTTTCATGCCCGGCCGCATAATGCACGCTGTGGCCTTCGAGCATTAATCCCCTATGCCGCCAATCCGCGCATAAGGCCGCGATAGTTCTCCAAGGCGCCGGGAACCAATTCCACATAAAGAAGGCGCGCCGGATTGGCCGGCCCCGGCAAGATGATGCGGCCAAGGGGCGCTACGGCAAATCCAGCCCGCGCATAATAGGGCAAATCACCGACGAGAATGACGAGCTTGTAGCCTATCTCGCGGGCGCGCCGGATGCCCTCCAGCATGAGCCGCAAGCCGTGCCCCCGATTGCTGTGGGTTTTCTCGATGATAAGGGGGCCAAGCAACAATGCGCCTGAAACCCCGCCAATAGCGACCGGCGTAAACTGCACGGCGCCGATGATCGCTTCACCCTGCACGGCGCAAAGGTTCAAGCGCGGTTCCATTGCCGCGTCTTCACGCACCCGGTAGGCGGTGCGGGCGAACCGGCCCGGGCCGAAGGTCTCTTCGTTTAGCTTCTTCAATGCGGGGAAATCGTCTGGCGTTTGCAGCCTGATTCCGGCAGCCGGAATTGTCATCGCGCGAACCTTTTACTCGAAGGAATGGAAATGAAGGCGGCTCGCGGAACTGAAAAATCAATGCGCCTGCGAAGCCGTCACCGATGGCGATCGCATCGTCGGCTTAAAAGCTGGATTGTACAGGTTGCAAAAAAACTGCGCATGCTTTGCCCATAGCATGGGCGCGCGGGCGCGTAAATACGGCCCGCGAGGGGTGCGGCATCAGCGATCTTAGGACAGCGCCGCTTCCGCCGTGTGAAGCGTGTAGCGATGGGCGGCGCGCTTGCTTTTGTCGTACCGGATGCGGATTTTCTTGATCCGCTCGCGCCCTTTCCGGCTGGCCAGCCAGTTCGCGGCGTCCTCCTCGGTATGGAAGCAATAGGGAAGGATATGAACGGCGCCGCCTGCCGATGGAACCAAGAGTTCGAAAGTTCCGTCTCCTGCGTCGCGTAGATATGGCTCAAAAGACATCGCGATAACCCTAAGTTGGCAGCGCCTGAACACTGCTGAAAAACCGTTTCGCTTACGTCAACACAATTTCGCCCGATTGGTTCCAGCCGCAATCGTTCCCGCAACAAGACAACGGACATCTAAGCGGCCGCAAGACTTATGTAATTCTTATCTTCGCTGGGATGTTCCGAAGCTGGTTCCATAGCAGGCAAACTTATTCTATCGTCCGCGCATGAGAAGTAACCGGTACATGGAACTTGCTTTGGCTGAGGCCGAACGCGCCGCGCAGCTTGGCGAGACGCCGGTTGGCGCCGTCGTCGTGTCGCCGGACGGTGCGATCGCGGGCTGGGGGCATAATCTTGTCATCGCAGGCAGCGATCCCACCGGACACGCCGAGATCCTCGCGATCCGCCAGGCCTGCCTTGCGGCCAAGAGCGAGCGGCTGCCCGGCTACGACATTTACGTCACGCTTGAGCCTTGCGCGATGTGCGCTGCCGCCATTTCCTTCGCGCGTATCCGCCGGCTGTATTTCGGTGCTGCCGACGGGAAGGGCGGCGGCGTGGAGCATGGCGTGCGGTTTTTCTCGTCACCCACATGCCATCATGCGCCCGAAGTCTATGGCGGGATTGCCGAAGCGCGCTCGGCGGCGCTGCTTCGCGATTTCTTCCTCAAGCTCCGCGCCTGACTTACCCGCGCGGCTCGGAATGACCGGCGATCATCCAATAGACGCCGCCAGCGACGAAGCCGGCCATGGCCAGCGCCGCAGCCGCTTGAGCCGTGCCCGGTGCGTTAGCCTGCTGCTGCCACAACGCTGCGGCAAACACAGCCGTCAGCGCCCCGGTCGCTCCTGCATAGAGGAGCAGCGAGCGCGTTTTGAAAATTTCGCTCAGCAGCACGCCCGCGATACCGGCAGCCAGGAACACCGCCGAGCCGCCCTCGATATTGCGGACCGCCTGTTCGAATGCCGACTCCAAAACCTGAAAATCGGCGTCCGGCGCCGAAGCCTGGAACGCCTCAAAATGTTGCATGATATTGATGAGATTGAACGCGGCGAGGGAAGCCCAGCCGATTGCACCCGAGACAGCAATAGCAAATAGCACGCGCAATATATGGGAGAAGCTCACCGCCCTGCCTTCCTCTCCTTAGCCGGCGTTTGCCTCCGCTGCGTCTTGCTGACGGAGGGCGCTCGCCCGCAGTTTTTCGCTCGCTGACTTGAGCTGCCCGCACGCCGCCATGATATCGCGCCCGCGCGGCGTGCGGATCGGGCTCGCATAGCCCGCGCGGTTGACGATATCGGCAAAACGTTCGATTTGCGCCCAGTCCGAACATTCATAGCGCGAACCGGGCCACGGATTGAAGGGGATTAAATTAATCTTAGCCGGAATACGGGCAAGCAGGCGGACAAGTTCTCTCGCTTCGGCGATGGAATCGTTCACACCCTTCAGCATTACATATTCGAAGGTGATCCGGCGCGCGTTGGACAGGCCGGGATAGGCGCGGCACGCGCCGAGCAGCTCCGCAATCGGATATTTGCGGTTGATGGGGACCAGTTCATCGCGAAGCTCGTCGCGGACGGCATGCAGCGAGATGGCGAGCATAACCCCCATCTCAGCGCCGGCGCGGCCGATCATAGGCACAACGCCCGAAGTGGAGAGCGTAATGCGCCGCTTCGAGAAGGCGAGCGCGTCGGGATCGGCCGCAACTGCCATCGCGTCCCTGACGTTGTCGAAATTGTAGAGCGGCTCGCCCATACCCATGAGCACGATATTGGTGATCTTGCGCTCGGCGTCCGGAATGCCCCGCCGGTCGGCGGGAGCGCTGGCGCCGGGCCAGTCGCCAATGCGGTCGCGCGCCACCAGGATTTGGCCGATGATCTCGGCAGCCGACAGGTTACGGACGAGCCGCTGCGTTCCGGTATGGCAGAAGGTGCAGGTGAGCGTGCAGCCGACTTGGCTTGAAATGCACAGCGTGCCCCGGTCCGGTTCGGGAATATAAACCGCCTCGACCTCGGGCCGCCGCTCACCGGGCCGCTGCGGCTCCAGCCTCAAAAGCCACTTCCTCGTTCCATCCTCGGAAATTTGCTCGGCCACGATCTCAGGCCGCGCCAGCGTGAAGTGCGCATCGAGACTTTCGCGCAGGGGCTTGGCGATGTTGGTAAGGGCGGAAAAATCCGTCGCGCCTCGAGCGTAGATCCAGTTCCAAAGCTGAGCCGCGCGCATTTTGCTTTGGCTTGGCGCAATGCCCGCCCCGGCGAGAGCCGCTACAAGCTCAGCCTTGGTCATTCCCGCAAGCGTTGGCTTCGAGTGCGCAAGGACAGGCGCCGCCGCGGGCGCGGGATTTTCGAGAAGGAATGTCATAGCTGAAAAATAGAAGAGCGGGGCGCTGTTAACAAGCCGCGTTCCTGTCCCGATTGGCGGCTTGCAGCCTTAGCAGTGTGACCCATGGACGGCAGGCTCACCATGAGGCTCGACTCGTTGATAGAACTCGGCCTCATCCTGAGCCTGTCGAAGGATGAAGCCAAAGCTTCCAGCTTTTCATTAGCCTGTTAGCGCGTCATTTGGATCGACGCGACCGGCACTTGCCTGCCTTTCGCAGAGTCGAACTGGGTAATAGCAACGAGATGGTTCGTCCCGCCCTTGAAGGTCACGTTGAAGTTGCCTTTAAAGCTCGGGCCGTCGGCCTCGATCGTCAGATGGTTGCCGCTGATGCTCCCGCTGACCCGGCCGGTGTTGTGGGCGATTTTTTCCTCGAACGCCCCCTCGAGCAGATTGCCCTCGCAAGTCACCTGGCTCGACGCTTCGATCTTGTAGTCCGTCCCCGCGCAAGCAATCACCTGCCGGATGATGGAGTCGCCAGGCATCGAATAGGAGATCCGGCACGAGATAAATTCCGGCGATCCTCCGATTGGGGTGACCGCGCCTTTGCCGCGCCATTGCCCATTGAGGTTTTTCATCAAACCGAGGCCCTGCGATGTGCATAAAGAAAAGGCTGAACTAGCAGATAAGAAAACCATTGCGGTCACTGCAGCGATGACTTGGCACATATGCTTTGGCATTTTCATACCGGACCTCGGCGGACGGATTAAAGATGGAGACGCACGGAAAAAAACAGAAATGCAGAACCCTGAGCCCCTGCAGGGCTAGAGAGGTTCAGCGATTGTTTAGCGAGAAGTAGGCGACAGGGCAGGGAGGGGCAACAATTTTTTGGAGGGCTAACCAACCCCCCTGTAGAAATGCGAAACCGGGCCGGCACCGGCTCCGATATCGAGGTCTCCGGCCCTCTCAATGGCCCCATGCAGGTAAGTCTTTGCCTGTGCGATAGCCTCTTCCATAGGCAGTCCCTTCACGAGGAAGGCGGTAATCGCAGATGCGAGCGTGCAACCGGTTCCATGGATATTCCGGGTCGCGATCCGCGGCGCCCGGTGGGAGCGGAATTCCTGTCCATCGAAATAGAGATCGATGGCGTCCGGCCCGGTAGCGTGGCCCCCTTTGAGGAGAACGGCGCGCGGCCCAAGAGCGAGCAAGCGGACTGCCTGATCTTTCGCCTCGCCGTCATTTTGGGCCACACCGGAATTGATGAGCACCGCTGCTTCCTGAAGGTTTGGCGTGATCAGTGCGGCGAGCGGGATCAGCCGCTTGGCCAGAGCGATCTCCGCGTCCCTCTCCAAAAGGCGGCTGCCGGTTGCCGATACCATCACCGGGTCCACCACGAGGGGCATTCCGCCCGCCCAGCGTTCAAGCCCCGCTGCGACTGCTTCAACGCCGTCTGCGGTCCCCAGCATGCCGGTCTTGACGGCCCGCACGGCGAGATCGGAGAACACGGCATCGATTTGGGCTGAAATGATGCCGGGGGGGATAGGATGAACTGCCGTCACCTGCCGCGTATTTTGCGCCGTAACGGCCGTCACAACCGTTGCGCCATAAACGCCGAGCGCCGAAAAAGTCTTTAAGTCCGCCTGCAGGCCGGCACCGGCCGAGGAATCGGAACCGGCGATGGAGAGTGCCGCGGGCGTTGTTGCGCTCATGGACGGACGCCAGGCGCCGTAACCGGCAATTCCTTACTTCGCCAATTAAGATAGAGTTCGAGCGCGACATAGTCCGGCGAGTTACCGGGCTGGCCTTCCGCGCGCGCGAGCCGGTTGCACATGCGGAAACGCTCATGCAGCGAGATCACACGTTTCTCTCTGGTGAGATAAGCCGGATAGGAAAGCGGGTGTCCCTGGCTCAGCGTGTCTGCTCCGAATTTCTTACCGAACCTCTCAGTGTGGCACTGGACGCAAGAAAGCTGCAAGAGACCGGCCTTCGTTTGATAGAGCTTTGCGCCGCGTTCGAAAACGCCGGCACTTGGCCCCGTCACGTCAACCTTGAGGGGCGATCCTCGCGCTAGCCAGCGAAGATAAGCTGTCATAGCCGTCATTGGCGCCGAATCGTCCGGTAATGGGGGCGCTTTGAGATTGTTGCTCCGGCAGAGGTTGATCCGTGTCTGAAGGGTGATCACCCGCTTTACATCTGGCGCATATTTGGGATAGCTCGCGGCAACGCGCTTTAAGGCATTCTTGTCACCCGCACCGTGGCAGCCCTTGCATGACTTGCCCGCCGGGCCTTCGGGTTTGCTCCAGGCGGCTTCCCCAATTTCCACAAAAGGGTAAGCAGGGTTATCGAAATCATCCGCTTGTTGAGCGCGCAAGGCGGCCGGCAGAAACTCCTCGCCGGGAATGAGCGTTCTAAGCCCACCCGGTTCGGCCGCGAGGGGCGGACGCACGCGGGTGGGACTTGGACCTGCTTGAGCGTTAGCACGCAAGCCGCCGAAGGCGGATAGGATTAAGATAACGAATGACGCGCCTACGATCCGCTGCACCGTAAGGCCTCCTAGTGCTGGAAGGGTGCCCCACCCTTTTATTTCAATGTCTTCAGATAGGCGACCAGATCTTCTACATCGCCCGCCGTCAGAACCGATGGCTCCGCCGCGCCCGCAGGCTTATAGTAGGACGGCATGATCGTTCCTGGGAAATAGACCTTCGAATCGGCTACAAGCTGGCGGAGCTGAGGAACGTCATATTTGGTTGCGACACCGTCGAGTGCCGGACCGATCGCGCCCTGCGCTGCGCCCCCTGGAAGCGTACTCACCTTATGGCAGCTCAAGCAGTCGCCCTTTTGGCGGCTGACAAGCACTTCACGCCCGCGCTCAGGGTCTCCC
>CAZCIF010000018.1:6610-19096 GCA_964498645.1 uncultured Rhodomicrobium sp.
GAGGCGGGGATGCTTTGTTTGCGCGACAGGCGTTGCGGGCCGCCGATGTTTGTATCCAGCAGGTAGAAGCCAGCCGTCTTCCTTTTGCATTCCGCGCCATAAGCCTTGCCGGACAAGGAAAGTGCGGCCGCAGCCGCCAGGCATGAAGCCACAAGAAGGTTGAAAATACGCAGTTCTGCCATGGCTCGGCTCCGCTAGCGGCCACTTTAGCGGCGGCTGCAACGTTCACGCTATAAAGACAGCGACAATAATCGCCTTTCTCAAACCGTCAACACATTGTTTAAAATATCTACTTTTATCGATATTCCAGCAGGCAAACCTTGGGGCCGGGCGCAGGGCACGTTGCTTCCGCGACGCGTCGAGGTCCGCCGTTGATGAATGCGGATATTGGCGAATGTTCGAGCTGCGCACATGAGCGACCATTGACGCTCTCGGCTAGAGGTTGCCCAGAAATAGCTTATCTGGTGTGTTCGGAAATCTCGCTCCCTTGGGCGCAGCAGTATAACTTGCAGCAAATGGCAGCTCAGGGCAAAGGGAGCGCTTCTGTGATCGGAATTCGTGAAACCGTCGAGTGGCTATACAATCTGCTAAAGCCAAAAATCCACAACCGTATAGCATTGATTGTCATTGGTGCCGGCTTGGCGAGCATTGCCGCACCGCTATGGCTGCCAGTGGTGCAAGCGCTATTGATGAAGGAGTTCGGTGCGAAATTTGACCAACCGTCATCACCTTGGATTGGTATTACGTTAGTTATCACCGGGCTTGTTTATCACGCAATCACTCACGCTGGTGAATCAGGTGCCCTGAGATCAGCACGAGTGGCATCAATAGAACATGACAAGCGACTCGCGGATCAGGTCCGAAACATCCTGCCGGAAAGTAAAGTGAATGATATGCTTGGCAGCCTTGGCGGCGCTCATGCTTATCGAGACCGTTATGCCATTTTGCTAGACGAATCTGATAACCTGCTTTCATCGGGCGAACTTCATTTCCTGAACAAGGAAATTAGGGAAAATTGCGAAAAGCTAAAGCAAGCTTCCAGTGATCTCCGCGAGTTCATCTCGCAGTGGTTCTTTGTTTATCCGCGGCATCAAACTCACAACGATATGCAATACGCTATGCAGCCAAGTCTATGCTGTGATCGCGAGGGGGATGGCAGCTATGATCAGATAGCCAAATACGACGAGCTCACCGCTCAGTTGAACGAGCGGATTAGGAACTATCAAGCGGCGTATCTAGCGTTCATCGGAAGTTTCCATACCCAATTGCACCATTAATAGTTCTCCTCCTCCCAACATTTCGCTTCATACGAAATGATATAGAGACCTTAGAGTGCTGACCGGAGCGGCGGATTGACGACCGTTTTGGAGCGTTACGTTATAGGCTAACCAACCGCTTTCGGTGTGTCCTGGTTCAGACAGGCTCCTTGCGGCGCTGCAGCCGGGCGAAACATCGCGGCAAGTCTTCGAGGCGTTCGATCACCGCATCGCTTCCCAAAGAATCCGCCGCTATCCGGCTATAGCCAAAGCTGACAGCGACAACCGGCACCCCTGCGGCACGCGCACAGCCAACGTCGGCGGCGCTATCGCCAACCATCACGGCCCGCTCTGGCGCCACGCCAACCGCCGTAAGGACTCCCCGCAAAGGCGTGGGATCGGGTTTGCGGGGGTGTCCCGTGCGCTCTCCTATCACCGCCGAAAAATATTTTGCGATGCCGAGCTGGTTGAGAGTTTCGACGGTGAGGCTGTGCTGCTTGTTTGTGCACAGGCCAAGCTGGCGCCCCTCGTCCTTGAGGCGCTCAAGCAGTTCGCGCGCGCCCTCGTAAAGTGCGGTGTGCGTTGTAAGGTTCTCGCGGTAGAACTGCATGAAGTCGGAAACAAGCGGCATCAGCCCTATGCGGGAGACACCATGGGCGAGAAGCGCACGCTCCACGAGTTTGGAAACTCCGCCGCCGATCATCTCCTTCACCTTATCCACCGGAAAGCCGGGAAGTTCCCGCTTGGCGAGGGCTTGGTTTAAGGCGTTAGCGATGTCGGCGGCGCTGTCTATCAGCGTGCCATCGAGATCGAAGACCACGGCATGCGGCCAATCGTCAGGTTCGAGCCTCATGGACGCTCCTAAAGTACAGCCAAAAGCAAAGCCGGGCCGTCATTGCGAGCGAAGCGAAGCAATCCAGAGCCGGATCTCTGACGCTGCTCTGGATCGCCACGGCGGCAAGAGCCGCCTCGCGATGACGGCATATCGCATGCCGGCCGGATTCGCACTAAGCGGCCTTGGCCTGGCCGATTTTTGGATCGAGTTCGCCCTTGGCGTAGCGCTTTGCCATCTCGGCGGAGGGCACAACTTTAATTTTGGAAGCATTGCCGGCCGTACCGAAGGCTTCATAGCGGTCCTTGCAGAGGGCTTGCATCGCTTGCAGCGCGGGCTTGAGATATTTGCGCGGATCGAACTCCGACCTGCCTGCAGCAAGAGCCTTGCGGACATGCGCGGTCGCCGCAAGCCGGAGATCCGTATCGATATTGACCTTGCGGACGCCATGGCGGATGCCGCGCTGGATCTCTTCGACCGGAACACCGAAGGTTTCCGGCATCTGGCCGCCGAACTCGTTGATGAGGTCGATCAGTTCCTTCGGCACCGACGAGGAACCATGCATAACGAGATGCGTATTCGGCAGCCGCTGATTAATCGCCTCGATGACGTTCATCGCGAGCACATCGCCGGTCGGTTTGCGCGAGAACTTGTACGCGCCGTGCGAGGTGCCGATCGCAACAGCAAGCGCATCGACCTTAGTCTCGGCGACGAACTGCGCGGCTTGATCCGGGTCGGTCAGAAGCTGCTCCTTCGAGAGGATACCCTCGGCGCCATGACCGTCTTCTTTCTCGCCGTGGCCGGTTTCGAGGCTGCCGAGGCATCCAAGCTCGCCCTCAACCGATACGCCGACATAATGCGCCATCTGCGTCACGCGGGCGGTGATCCCAACGTTATAAGCATAATCGGCGGGGGTGGAGCCGTCCTCCTTAAGGGAGCCGTCCATCATCACGCTGTCATAGCCGAGCCGGATCGCGCTCGCGCAGGTTGCTTCGTTGTTGCCGTGATCCTGGTGCATGCAGATCGGGATGTTCGGATATTGCGCTTCGAGACCCTCGATGAGCTTCGAGAGCAGGAGATCGCCCGCATAGGAGCGCGCGCCGCGGCTTGCCTGGATGATGACCGGGCTATCCGTCTGCTTCGCCGCTTCAAGGATAGCGATGCCCTGTTCCATATTGTTGATATTGAACGCAGGTACGCCATAGCCGTACTCTGCGGCGTGATCGAGAAGTTGCCTGAGTGTGATGCGGGCCATCGAGATTCTCCACTGCCAGCTTAAGATTCTACTGAGCTTTCATAACCAATAATTCGAGGATGGAGCCATCCGGGTCCATCCCCTCGCTCCAGCCCGTTTCACGGCCCCGGTTCCATCAGCCTCTATACGCGGGACCGGGCGAGCGCTGCAACGCCGGGAAGTGTGCGGCCTTCGAGCCATTCGAGGAACGCTCCGCCCGCCGTGGACACATAGGTGAATTTGTCGGTGACGCCCGCGGCATTCAGAGCGGCTACCGTATCTCCGCCTCCTGCGACAGTGACGAGCTTGCCAGCCCCGGTCAGCAGGGCCGCTTCGTGCGCTAGCCGGAAGGTGCCCTCGCCGAAAGGCGGGATCTCGAACGCGCCGATTGGGCCGTTCCAGAGAAGGGTCTTGCATTTTTCGATCCGCTGCGTGAACTCCTCGACCGAGCGCGGACCGGCATCGAGGATCATCATACCCTCTGGCACTTGGGCGATGGGAACGACTTCGGTAGCCGCTCCGGCCTTAAGCTCTCTTGCAACGACGGCATCGACGGGCAGGACGATCCGGCAGCCCGATTCCGCGGCCTGCGAAAGGATTGCATCGACCGTCCCAACCAAGCCCGGCTCGCAAAGAGAGCGTCCCACGCCATAATGCTGCGCGAAAAGGAACGTGTTGGCCATTCCACCGCCGACGATAAGATAATCCATTTTCTTCGCGAGATGGACCAGAACATCGATTTTCGTCGAGACCTTGGAACCGCCGACAATCGCCGCCACGGGGCGCTCCGGCCGGTCGAGCGCCAGCTTGAACGCTTCGATCTCTGCCGTCATGGACGGCCCGGCGTAAGCGGGAAGGAGGCGGGCCAACGCCTCGGTTGACGCATGAGCGCGGTGGGAAACGGAGAAGGCATCGTTGACGTAAACATCGCCGAGCTTTGCCAGTTCGCCGGCGAAATCGGGGTCGTTTGCTTCCTCGCCTTTGTGGAACCGGAGATTCTCCAGCACGGCGATCTGGCCGGGCTGAAGCTGCGCTACAACCACGTCGGCAAGAGGGCCAACGCAATCTTCGCCGAAGAGAATGGGGGTGCCGCCCATCATGGAGGCGAGCTTCTTTGCAACCGGCCGCAGGGAGTATTCCGGTACAGGCTTACCGTCGGGCCGGCCAAAGTGCGAAAGGATGATGACCTTGGCGCCGCGGGCGGTGAGGTCGCGCAAAGTGGGAAGAAGCCGTTCGATCCGCGTTGCGTCGCTCACCTCCGTTCCAGACATCGGAACATTGAGGTCGGTACGAATGAGAACACGCTTGCCGAGTACGTCGACGGCCGCGATGCTCTTGAAATTATCGAGTAGCTCGGCTGTGGTCATCTTTCCTCCCCATAGTCACATTCGCCTTATGGCGTCATGCGCTCCATCCGCTTTTGCGAACTGCACTCCCGCCGCCGCGAGCTTGGCAGTAAGCTCTTGTAAAGCGATTTGCAGAAGATGCATTGCGGTAGGATGACGCTTGCCGCGAACGTGACATTTTTGCATGCATTGCACAAGTCAGAGATATTTAATGGCGGATTTACCCAATTTGACGGTTCATCGTGTAGGGCAGGAATTCACCTACTAGCAAGGAATCTATGCCCTAATTAGGTCACAATTCAACATCAGCTCATGCTCTTTGCGTGTCGGAGCTTGGCTCGCAGCACCGCTGACAAGGATCATTGCGTTTCTTGAGGCGTTCTGTGCAGATTGTCAGACACCATCCGGCACCAAAAGAGTCATCGAATTTCATGAATAAACTCATCGAATTGTCCGATCTTCCGCGAGCTGCGCAAGGTCCGGTTCTTTTTTGGCAGCGGACGCTCAAAAATCCCAGGCAGGTTTGCAGTCTTTTCCCTTCCAGCCCTTTCGTCGGGCGGGCCATGACGACGGTGCTTGGAGACCGCGTCGAATCCCACATCATAGAGTTGGGGGCAGGAACGGGTGCGGTAACGAGACAACTCATCCGCAACGGCGTTCAGCCTGAGAAGCTCACACTCATCGAAATCGATGCGCAGCTCGGCGGCCATCTCAGGCGTAGATTCCCCGAAGTTGACGTTATGATCGCCCCGGCCCAGGATCTCGCCAAACTCTGGGAAGAGCGCAATGGCGCGAATGTGGGAGCGATCGTCTCCACCTTGCCGATGCGGCTTTTTTCCAAGAAGCTCATCTATCTCGTGATGAAGAACAGCCTCCAAGTCCTTGAGGACGGCGGAATGTTCGTTCAATTTACTTACAGGCAAAATAGCCCCGTGCCGTCGCGAGTCGTCAAAGCGCTGCGCCTTAAGGCATGGCGCTATACCCGCGTTTGGCTGAACCTCCCGCCCGCCGCGATCTGGGTTTACGAGAAGCAGGCGGAGCCACGAGAGATTTGACGAGGCGCTAAGTTTGCGGCCGGTCAGGCCCGGTTGGGCAGGATACCGGGGCGAGTAATACTGCATCCGCATGAAGGCTTCGCTCTCCGCTCTGCGGCGTCATACGGTAAAAATCTTAGCTCATCACCCCTCATCCTGTCCTTCTCCCAGCAAGCACGCCTTGGCGTGCTTGCACTCAAAAGTGATCGCGCTTGCTTGCAAGCGCGATGGGGAGAAGGGACGCCTAACAAAGTGCGGGAGCGTGCAACACCGTTCCCTCTCCCAGTGTACGAACCATTCAGCCGGATTCGGTATAATTCCTTGGCATGCCCGTTGTGGCTCAGCGTTTGCATGGAAATTGGCAGAAGCTTCCACAGCTGGAGCATTTTCAACGAATGCGGCGTCACCGTCATTGCGAGCGAAGCGAAGCAATCCAGGACTAAGTCTTTGATATTGCTATGGATCGACACGGCGGCGACCCCGCGCCTCGCGATGATAGCCGGCGGCGCAATTGGAGAAATCGCAACATGCCGATGATCACAATTCTTGTCGATGGTGAGCCGAAATTCGTGGTGAGGCCGAACGACAACAACGCGCTCAAGCGCTTTTTAAGAAACGCAAACAAATTCCTCGTGGGGGACAAACCCGGCGCGGCGGTCAGCCACCGCCCAAGCGAGCCGGAGGAACTGGCGCGCTGGAAAGCGGCTTACGGACTGCATCAGGCCTGGGGCGGCGAGGAAGAACACTTCTTTGGCATCCCGCTCACCTGAAGAACGAGCAATTGACGGGGATCAACGCGTATTCGTGCAGGGCCTGCTTAAGTGTGGAGTGCTCCTCAGACGTGATGAGGTATGATGAAATATTCTCTCACAACCTTGCGAGGCGCTGCCCCGGTGGAGGAGGAGACCGCACCAGCATACCCGCGCGATGCCGTGCAGCCACAGCCGCGCGGAGGCTGGCCCATACGGTTCATCCTCTTGATTGCCGCTGCCCTCAGTCTTGCAGGCTTTATTTTCTGGTTCGCATATCTGAGCCCGGTTACCGTATCGGCGGCGCCCAATGAAGTAGACGTTCCCGAGCAAGTTTACGGGCTCGGCACCGTTGGTGCCCGCATTCAATCCAACGTTGGCTTCAAGGTTTCCGGCGTGCTGGCCGCACTGAACGCCGATCAAGGCGATCGCGTCCGTAAGGGACAGGTGCTTGCCATGCTCGACGCGGGTGACGTCGAGGCCCAACTCGCGGTGGCAAAAGCTGTTGTGGGGCAGGCGCGGGCCAGCATCGAGAAGGCCAAGGCCGATGCCGCGAGCGCCAATGCCAACCTCATTAACGCCAATGCCGTCGCTGCGCGCCGCGCGGCGCTTGTCAAGAAAGGCTTCACAACGGTGGAGGAGACAGAGAGGGCCGACGCCGCTGCGCGGATCGCTTCCGCCAACCTCGCATCGGCTCAGAGCGGGGTAACGGTTGCCGAGGCCGCGCTGCAATCCGCCGAGGCCCAGCAAGCGTTCCAGGAGGAAACACTCTCCAACTACACCCTCTATGCTCCGTATGATGCGTGGGTCGCGTCACGGAACCTCGAACTCGGCAGCACGGCTAACCCCGGCCAATCCGTATTTACGCTGATTGCCGCTCATACGATTTGGGTGCTCGCTTATGTCGATGAGCGGTTAGCAGGGCGGCTGAGCGTTGGGCAGCCCGCAACGATTACACTGCGATCAAATCCGGCGGCGCCCATTCGCGGTCACATCGAGCGGATCGAGATCCAGAGCGATGCGGTGAACGAGGAACGGCTTGTCGATGTGGCCTTCGATAAGGTTCCCTCTAACATTCATCTCGCCGAACAGGCGGAGGTTGTCATCACGACCGGAGTGTTGCCGCGCGCCGTATTGGTCCCGCAAACTGCCGTTTCAGATTTGCAAAGCGCGCACGGCACCGTTTGGACCGTGGAGGACGGCAAGCTCGCGCGCCGGAAGGTGACGTTTGGCCCTCAGCTGCTGGACGGCCGTCTTCCGATTCTGGAGGGCCTGCCGGCCGGTGCCGCCGTTGTCATGGCGCCGGCGGCCCGGATGCGCATCGGCCGCGCCGCCCACATCGAGGAGGCGCCACACCCATGAACCTCGCCCTCCGCGATATACAGCACAACCTGCCTCGCTTTGCGCTTACGTGTCTAGGGCTCGGCATGCTGCTTGGGACCGTGGTCGTCATGGTCGGTATATACAGAGGCGCCCTCGACGACGCGCTCGCTCTCCCGCGCGCGTCGAGTCCCGATCTCTGGGTTGTGCAGCCGCGCACCAAAGGGCCTTTTGCCGAGCCATCGCGCATCCCGCGTGACACGCAGGAGTTGATCCGCCGCATGCCTGGCGTCGCCGCGGCGGGAGCGGTTACCTTCCAGCAGGCGCAAATCATCGCAAACGGCAAGCCTGTCAGGCTCTACCTACAGGGCTACGAGCCGGGCCACCTCGGTGGACCGCCCGTTGTGAAGGCAGGACACGGCATCACCGAAAGCCACTATCAGATCGTCGCCGATGCTTCCTCCAAACTTCGGGTGGGCGACCAAGTGCCGATTGGGCCTTACCGTGACCTCTACACCGTCGCCGGGCTGACCCGGGGCATGGTCACCTCCTCGGGAGATCCGGTCGCTTGGATCACTTTGCTCGACGCCCAGGCCATCCAATTCGCCATCCCGCCGGCGCTGCAACGCCGTCAGAAGGCGGCAGGGCGAAGGCCGCCGGAAAAGGCGGACATCAATGCCGTGCTGGTCCAGCTGCAACCGGGTGTGCCGAAAGCTGCCGTGGCGCAAGAAATCGAGCGCTGGAAGCACTTGTCGGCAGTGACCCAGCAACAAGAAGAAGAATATCTTACGAGGTTCGTGGTCTCGAAGCAGAGCAAACAACTCGGTATGTTCATGGCGATCCTCGTCGCTGTCGCGGCCGTGATGATTACGCTCATCATCTACACGCTCACCATGGATAAGCTGCGGTCGATTGCGACGCTGAAGCTGGTCGGCGCGCCGGACCGCACAATCATCGGCCTCGTCATCCAGGAAGCGCTTTTCCTTGGCGTCAGCGGTTTTGTCCTTGGCGTCGCATTGGCTTACAGTCTCAAGGACTATCTGTTCGTCCGCCGCGTCCAAATGGAATCCGGGGACCTTGCAATCGTTTTCGCTATCGTCATTGTGGTCTGCCTGCTCGGCTCAGCTCTCAGTGTGCGCGCCGCCGTGAAAGTTGATCCGGCCAAAGCACTGACGGGTTAGCGCAATGCCTGTCATCGCCGATCCGCCGGACCCCCTCGTCGAACTGCAGGCCGTCTCGAAACATTTTGGAGAGGGTGAGACACGCGTCAATGCCCTTGCCGGGGTATCGCTCTCGGTCTTTCCACGGGAGGTCGTGGGCCTAGTCGGGCCGAGCGGCTCAGGTAAGACGACGCTCCTTAACGTGATCGGCTGTGTCACCGAGCCCAGCAGCGGTTGCATGCGCCTGAACGGCGAGGCCGTCTACGACCAGCGGTGGCTCCGACGCGATTTGCGGCGGTTGAGGCTTGAGAAGATCGGCTTTATTTTCCAGACCCACAATCTCTTACCCTTCCTCACCGGCATCGAAAACGTCATGGAGGTCATGGAACTTGCAGGCGCATCTTCAGCGAATGCCCGCGCGCGAGCCTTTGATCTCCTTGACTATCTACAGGTGGGGCACCGCAAAAATGCGATGCCTGCCCAGCTTTCGGGCGGCGAAGCCCAGCGTGTCGCCATTGCCCGTGCGCTTGCCAATCGGCCGAAGATCATCCTCGCCGACGAACCGACAGCGCCGCTCGACTCGGAGCGGGCCGGTATCGTCATGGACCTGTTGCGCCAAATTGCCCTCGATCAGGATGCCGCAATCATCGTCGTAACCCACGACGAGAGCATTTTTAGCCGGTTCGACCGCATCTTCCGTTTGCGGGATGGGCGCCTTGTATCTGTCGAAGAAGCTACCGCGAAAACCCGTTCGCCACGCGTACCGCTAGGGTGAGGTCCCGTCATCGGGCATTCGCCAGCGAAGCCGCCTCCAGGTCTCTTAGGATTCGGCGGCTTCTTTGATTTCGAGCTGGTCTTTGAAGGCACTCAAGATGCCGGAGGCTTTGGGCAGGGCGCTGCCCGTGCCGCCCAGTTCATCGCGTTTGCCGTCACCGCGCTGGTCATCTTGTTTGAATTCGATCATCTGCGTTCTCGGCGCGAGAACCTGGCTCGCTCTCACCTCGCGCGGCGTGTCCATTTCCTCTGTGTAGGCACCGCAGCGGAACAGCGTCTCTATCGATTTCGAGACGGCCCGCGTTGTCCGCTGCGCCTGCTCCTCGCTGAGAAAGCGCTGTGCTTGTGCTTCCTTGATCCGCGCGACGAAACCCGACGCCATCATGGCAACCTCGATCTGATAGCGGAAGTTCTCTTCGGCGGAATATTTGATCCGGTCCCAGACACCGACGAGCAAGGCGTTTATGTCTTCCATGATCGCGCCGGCGCCGAAGAAATCGAAGGACTTCGCGCTGCCTGAGTCGATGGAGCCGATAGCAAGCTTCACATCCGTCTCGCCATGCAGATACGACACGGCTTCATAAAGCTCGTCGATTGAGCGGATGACGTTCACGATGAGCTGCGGATCGGTGAGCGAACGCTCCTTCTCCGCGACAAAAACGCGCACGCGCTTCATCTCCCGCTCTGTGCCGTCTCCGCCGGTAACGATAAGCTCGTTCTTATCGGTTTCCCGTGTAAGCAGCTCGCGCAGCTTGGGCATCACGAAGATGATGTTGTAAGCTCCGACATCCACATCGGAGAGAAGTTTACGGTTCACGGCCTGCTCGCCGTCGATGAGGCCCGACCAAAACCCGATGTCGAGCAAGGGGTTCAAGCCGAAAAAGGCCATCAGGTCTTTTTCTTCCTCGCCGAACTGCTGGTAGTGGCGCGTAAATTCATTATATGCGAGAAGAATGCGCTGCGTCCGGTTCACGGCATCGCTTTGATGTCCGGCTCGCGTCACGCGCAATAATTCGCGGATCTGCGCGGCATGAAGCGCCTCGCGCAAGCTGTTGACTGCTTTTATAATCCTTTCGCGCCGCATGCTTCTTCCTCCTGGCCAGGCCGTTCCCTTCGCCTCTGGGCGGATATTAACTCTTTGTATTTGGTCGAGATCATGGCTGCACTGAACGAAAATTTGGAGAATTACAAGACCGGGGGCGAACGGATCGCGAAAGTCATTGCGCGATCAGGGCTATGCTCGAGGCGCGAAGCGGAGGTCTTGATCGAAGAGAAGCGCGTGTCGGTGAACGGCGCTATCATCGCCAGCGCGGCGCTCGACGTCCTGCCTTCCGACAAGGTTCTCGTCGATGGCAAACCGCTTTCCCTTCGCGAGCCGCCGCGGCTTTGGCGCTATCACAAGCCCAAAGGCCGCGTTACCACTCACAAAGACCCCGAGGGCAGGCCAACCGTTTTCGAGGCGCTTCCCGAAAACCTGCCGCGCCTCATTTCCGTTGGCCGGCTGGACTTCAACACCGAGGGCCTCCTGCTCCTCACAAACGATGGCGATCTCGCGCGCCATCTTGAGCTGCCTTCCACGGGCTGGACCCGGCGTTACCGCCTTCGCGCGCATGGGCAGGTTTCCCAGGAGCAACTTGATGAGCTTGCGGATGGCCTGACCATCGGCAAGATGAATTACGGGCCGGTCGAGGCGGCGCTCGAACGCGAGCAGGGCGGCAATGTCTGGATCGCCCTATCCATCCGCGAAGGCAAGAACCGCGAGGTGCGCCGCATCATGGAGCATCTTGGGCTGACGGTGAACCGCCTTATCCGCGTGTCCTTTGGGCCGTTCATGCTGGGTGATATGGAAACCGGCCAGATCGAGGAAGTAAAAACCGCCGTCTTGAAGGACCAGCTTGGACCAAGGCTTTCGCGTCAGCTTGGCGTGAGGCGCGAGCCAATGCGCGAGGAAAGAAAGCTTCCGCCTGCGCGCGGCAAGCCGACCTATCTGCGCCGCAAACCAGGCGCCGAAACGCCCCCTGCGCGAGCGGGCCAGGAGGAGCGGCCGCTTAGGCGGAGGCGCATCCTGCCAATCGACGGGTCCGAGGCTCCGAAAGTCGAATTCGTGCCGGTACGCAAACCGCGCGAGACGCGCTTTGGGCGCAGTGGCGGAGCTGCCGGGAAGCCACAGGCCCAGGAACGCAGCGAGGGGTTTGAGCGTAAGCGCTTTGAGCGCGCCCCAAGGGACAGAGAGGATCAACGCGGCAAGTTCGCTGAAAAAGGCGCTCACGACAGACCCGAGCGGAAAAGCTTCGAACGCCGCCCCAGGGACGGGGAGGCGCAACAGGGCAGGTTCGCTGAGAAGGACAGGCAGCCAAGAACCGGGCCAAGGACGCGCGCAGGCGAAGACCGGGAATTCAACCGCGACAGGCCTGTCCGGGAAAGGACTGAGCGCCAGGACTTCCGCAAAAGGCCCGAAACCGGCGCCCGCCCGGATTTCAACCGCGAGGAGCGCAGGAGCAGGCCGCCGCGTGAGGCGCCGCGAAGCGAAGATCGCAGCCGCGGCGAACGCGCGCCCTTCGCCAAACGGAGGGACTGGGCGGCAAGCGATGCTCCCCGGCCGGCGAAGTTCCGCACAGGGCGCCGCGACGATGAGAGGCAGGGTGCCCCGCATCGTACCCGCGCGGAGGGCATTAGCCCTGCTCAGAGCCGCAAGCCGCGCGAGGCGGAAGAAGGCGTATCTGAGCGGAAACCCTTCCGCCGGGCCCCCGAGGGTGAGCGCGGAGCGTTCAACCCTCGCAA
>CAZCIF010000018.1:19106-25273 GCA_964498645.1 uncultured Rhodomicrobium sp.
AGACCAACGATTACAAGGAGTTCTGTCTGGAGAATAACCAGTCCGTGGCCGTGGCTCGCAAATCCGGCAAGCCGGCGTCCCATCGAAACGGCGGAGACAGGCCAAACGAACAGCGCGCCGGAGGCAAGCCGTTCCGGCGGCGCGAAGGTCCGGCGCAAGGCCAGCGCCGGCAAGGCCCGCGCAGGCCCCGGCCAGAGACAGGCAAGGAAACGCCGTGAGGATTGTGGGCGGGCGGTTTCGCGGGCGCGCCATCGCGGCTCCCCCGGGAGCGCTCACGCGCCCCACATCCGATAAGGTGCGCGAGGCCCTGTTCAACATCCTTGCCCATGGCATCGAGGATTTCGAGATCGAAGGTGCGCGCGTCCTCGATCTCTTCGCGGGCACGGGCGCGCTCGGCCTCGAAGCGCTTTCGCGCGGCGCGGCCTATTGCCTCTTCGTGGAAGACCGGGCGGACGCGCGCGGTGCGATCCGCGAGAACATAGAGGCGCTTGGGCTGACGGGCGTCAGCAAACTTTGGCGCCGCGATGCAACGAAGCTTGGCCCGGCGGCGCCGATGCAACCGTTTCAGCTCCTTTTCGCCGATCCGCCTTATGGGAAGGGACTTGGCGAGATGGCGTTAAGCGCCGCGGCGGAGGGGGGCTGGCTCGCGCCCGGCGCGGTCTGTGTGCTGGAAGAGCAGGCCGGTGCGGAAATTGTAATCCCCGCTGCCTTTACTTCGCTCGACACTCGCACCTATGGCGACACCGCCTTGCATTTCTTGCGTTTTCTTTATTAGCGGCCGGCGGGAACCGCCGAGATCATTACGAAGGCTTGTGCGATTGGAAAATCGTCAGTGATCGTAATGTGGATCTGCGCTTCGTGATCTCGGGGGATGAGTTGCTTGAGGCGCTCGGCGGCACCGCCGGTGAGCGCCATCGTTGGCTGCCCGCCTGGCAAATTCACGACGCCCATATCGCGCCAGAAAACGCCCCGCGTCAGCCCCGTGCCCAAGGCCTTGGCGCATGCCTCCTTCGCGGCGAAGCGCTTGGCATAAGAGGCGGCGCGCGCGGCGCGGCCATCGGACTTCAGGCGTTCGGTATCCGTGAAAACCCGGTTGAGGAAGCGCTCGCCATAGCGATCTATCGACTGCTCGATGCGCCGGATGTCGATCATATCGCTGCCGATGCCGATGATCATGGGATGCCTAATCGAACGCGTACTATTGCTGCTGCTGTTGCTGCGCCGCCTGTCCCGAAGAAATGCGCTGCGCAACGCCCTTTGCGATTGCGGCGCGCATCTGGGTAATCGCTTCCGGCAGGCCGGTGAAGACCGCTTCGCCGATGATGAAATGACCGATATTCAATTCCCGGACCGGCGGGAGCGAGGCTAGATGAACGGCGGTCTCGAAATCGAGGCCATGCCCGGCGTGGACTTCGATGCCCGCCTGCGCGGCGAGGCGAGTTGCAATGGCAAGGCGATTAAACTCATATTCGACGGCGGACGCCTCGCCGGCCAGCCAAGCATGGCAATATTGGCCGGTGTGAAACTCCACAACAGGCGCTGAGACTTGCTGCGCGCCATCGATCTGGCGCGGGTCCGGATCGATGAAGAGCGAAACCCGGATGCCGCTGTCCGAGAGGCGCCGCACAATGGGGCCGAGCAGGCCGATGCTCCCGGCCACGTCCAAGCCGCCTTCGGTGGTAATCTCCTCGCGCCGCTCGGGTACGATGCAACAGGCATGGGGCAGCGTCTGGACCGCGATGGCGGTCATTTCTTCCGTCGCGGCCATCTCCAGATTGAGCGGTGCCGGGATCTCCGCCTTGATGCGCATAATATCGTCGTCGCGGATATGACGCCGGTCTTCCCTCAGATGCGCGGTGATGCCATCGGCGCCCGACTCAATCGCAATACGGGCCGCGCGGATGGGATCGGGACGGAACCCGCCTCTGGCGTTCCGAAGCGTGGCTACGTGATCGATATTCAATCCAAGGCGAACAGGGCGCTGCCCATCCATCAACCGGTCCTCACCGCGCCGGTGCCGCGGCAGGCTTCGCACCGGCTTTATCGAACCGGCGGCCTTTGCGGGCATCGAGAAGGTGGCGCATGATGAAATAAATAAGAACAGCCGTCAGTCCGCCGAGCGGGAGCGAGCCGACAGCCATGGGCTTCAAGACCGGCCAGAGACCCTGAACCGCGGATGCGACTCCGTCCGGCGACGCTTCCCTAAGGCTACGGCCCAAAGCTTGGGCGCCGGACGAAAGCCGGCTCATTTCGGCATTGGCGGAGCTGCCGAGAAATAGGTTGCCAACTGTGAAGGTGGATATCCAGATCACAGGATAGGTTAGGGGATTGCCCGCAAAGGTGCCGACCGCGGAAGCAAGGACGTTGCCGCGGAACACCCAGGCGAGCAAAGCCGCAAGCATCATCTGGAAGCCAAGGAAAGGCGTAAAGATCGCAAACACGCCGGCGGCGCAGCCAAGTGCGACGCTGTGCGAGGAAGCCCGTATCCGCCAAAGCCGCAGCAGCATATAGCGGGACGAGCGCCCGAAACTGCGCGCCGGCCAGACCGCAAGCCGCAACCGTTGAACTGGAGAGAGCTGTTTCCTTCGTTTAAAAAGCATGTCTCCTAGCCCAAAAATGGGGGCGGCGCCTTCAGGCATTCGCCCCTGGCGCATCCTCAAGAGTCGGCATCCGCCCTCAAACCTTCAAGCCCCGGCTTCCGGGCTTGACGGCAGGAATGCCTTCTAATGAGGCAGGGAGTTGATCGGGCGGGAAGTGCGGAATGTCAAGCGTGATCAATGCAGCGAAGGGCACTGGCAGGCTGGCGCGGCCGCCCGATCTGTCGACAAGCGCAGCTGCGGCTATAACATTTGCGCCCAGAGCTTGCGCCGCGCCGATACATTCGCGGGAAGATAAGCCAGTCGTGACAACGTCTTCCATCAAAAGGCAGCGCTGCCCCTTTTCGATCTCGAACCCCCGCCGCAATTCGAACACGCCGGCCACACGCTCAAAAAAAATCGCCGGCACGCCGAGCTGCCGGCCCATTTCATAGCCCGCAACGACGCCGCCCATGGCCGGAGAGACGATGAGATCCAAATCGTCCACCAGGCCCGCTCCGCGCAATTTTTCAGCGAGCGCGGCGCAAAGCCGTTCCGCCCGGCGCGGGTCCATTAGAACGCGTGCGCATTGAAGATAGGTGGCGGAATGATTGCCCGTCGTCAAAATGAAATGCCCATCCAGGAGCGCGCCCGCGTCACGAAATTCTTGCAGGACTGCATCGTCAATCAGCACGGGCGCAACCAGGGCAAGGAACGGGGGCAAAATTCATGAAACGGGTTCAATCAAAATGTGTTCAGCCTTCGTTGAGAGGCGGCTTACGGCTTCATGGTTCGGCCCACTCGCCGCTGGCCATCAACCTCATCCTGAGGAGCCGCGCAAGCGGCGTCTCGAAGGATGAGGCTGCCAAACCCCATGGCCCTCATGGTTCGAGACGGCCTTCGGCCTCCTCACCATGAGGGCCTCCGGCGATTCGCTAGGCCAGGACGCGGCTCGCATCGCTGACCACGTTGAGATTTTTAACCCCGTTCAGAATGTCCGTCAAATGCTTCAGGTCGAGCACCTCGATGTCGATGAGCATTTCGGTATAGTCCCGGGCGCGGTTGACCATCTGCAGCTTGTCGATATTCGCGCGCTCCCCGCCAATGATGCTCGCGACCCGCCCCAAGCTTCCCGGTTCATTGACCGCCACGACCCGGATGCGCGCCGGGAAAAGCTCGGTCGCGCCTTCCTGAATATCCCAGGTGACATCGATCCAGCGGTCGAGCTGCTCTTCGAAAGCGCGCAATTGCGGCGAGTGAATCGGGTAGATCGTGATGCCCTCGCCGGGATCGAGAATGCCGACGATGCGCTCGCCGGGCACCGCGCCTCCGTCCGCGAATTGAATGATCGAGGTACCATCGACGCCGCGAATGGGGATTCCCCGGCCATCATCGGTCACAGCTCCGCCGATCAGCGCCGGCCACCGGAATTTGAAGCTTTTGACGCGGCGTAAATTGAACCAGCCGTCGTCGTTGCGGGTGATCGTTCGCCGCTTGGGGGGCGGCGCATCCTTAACGGGGTCGAGGCCCACGGCGGCTAACACTTCATCGGCCGAAGTCTCGCCGCGGCCCACAGCGGTCAGCAGATCCTCTACGCTTTTCTGCGTGAGCCGCGGGAGTGCTACGGCGAGATCGCCGTCCTCGTACGACTTGCCCGCGCGCTCGAAAGCGGCCTTCATAATATCGCGTCCGAGCGAAAGATATTGCTTGCGAACGGCGTCCTTCGTGGCGCGCCTGATGGCGGAGCGCGCCTTTCCGGTAATAACGGCGCTTTCCCATGCCGCAGGCGGCGTCTGTGCGTCTGAAAGGATGATCTCCACCTCATCGCCGTTCTTGAGTTCGCTCAAGAGCGGCATATGCCGCCCATTGATCTTCGCGCCAACGCAGCGGTTGCCGACATCGGTGTGCACCGCATAAGCGAAATCGATGGCATTTGCACCGCGCGGCAGCGCGATCAAGCGGCCCTTGGGCGTGAAGCAGAACACCTGGTCAAGAAAGAGTTCGAGCTTCGTGTGTTCGAGAAACTCCTCAGGGTTGTCCCCTTCCAGCAAATTGTCGACAAGCTTACGAAGCCATTGATAGGCGGTGCTTTCGTTGGGGCCGGCGGTTGCGCTGCCATGCGCTTCGCCATTCAGCTTGGCGAATGCCGCTATCTTATAACCAGTGTGAGCGGCGACGCCATATTCGGCGATTTCGTGCATCTCCCGCGTCCGGATTTGCAACTCCACCCGCTGATGCCTTGGGCCGACAATGGTGGTGTGAATGGATTGATAGTCATTATGCTTGGGCGTCGAGATGTAGTCCTTGAAGCGGCCCGGTACGACGCGCCAAGTTGTGTGCACCGCGCCCAGGGCTGCGTAACAGTCTTGAAGCTTGGGTACGATGACGCGGAAGCCGTACACATCCGAAAGCTGCTCCAAGCCAATCTGCTTGTTCTGCATTTTTTGCCAGATCGAGTATGGCTTCTTCTCGCGGCTTGAGACCTCCGCGTGAATGAATTGCGCTTCGAGCTTGGCTGTGAGCTCGGTCGCGATCTCCTCCGTCAGCCCCCGGTTCCGGTCGCGCAGGACATTGAGCCGCGACATGAGCGTTTCGTAGGCGGCAGGATGCAGCCAGCGGAAGGATAGGCCCTCCAGCTCATCGCGGATTTCCTGGATGCCCATGCGCCCGGCGAGCGGCGCATAGATATCCATGGTCTCCTGGGCGATAAGGCGCCGCTTCTCGGGCTTGATGTGCTCCAGCGTGCGCATATTGTGCAGCCTGTCGGCGAGCTTCACGAGCAGCACGCGCACGTCGCTCGATATTGCGATCAGGAGCTTACGGAAATTCTCGGCTTGCTGCGTCTTCTTGGAGGCGAGATTGAGCCGCTCGATCTTGGTGAGGCCATCGACGAGAGCGGCGATATTCGTTCCGAATAGCTTTTCAATCTCTTCCTTGGTGGCCGGGGTGTCCTCGATCGTGTCATGCAGGAGTGCGGTCGCGATGGTCTCGTCGTCGAGCTTAAGCCCGGTGAGGATCGATGCAACGGCAAGCGGGTGCGAGAAATACGGGTCGCCCGAAGCCCGCTTCTGCTGGCCATGCGCCTTCATGGCGTATACATAGGCGCGGTTCAACAGCGCCTCATTCGCCTTCGGATTGTAGCTCAGCACTTTTTCGACGAGATCGTAATGCCGGATAGGCTGCGATCTCGCCTGACTTTCAACTTGCACGGCTTTGCCAGCCCTTCATGAAATCGAGTAAGAGTAAATCAAACTCCGGCGCGGGCAAGCGTTAATACGCAACTTTTGCGCAAGTTCTTAGCCTTTAGAGCGCCCCCCGCTCGCTGCTTCGGCCGGAATGCTCCGCGCGAGGCCCTGCAAAAGCTCCTCCTCGGTGATCCGGTCGATGACCGCGTCGGAATATTGGTCGTCGGGTCCAAGAACGTTGACGGGACGTGCGCCAGGCAAGGCGGGGACCGCCTCGGGCTCCGGCTCGTCCACCTCGACATGGGCCTGCAAGGAATGGATGAGGTCTTCCTTCAGGTCTTCGGGGGAGACGGTTTGATCGGCGATTTCGCGCAGCGCAACGACAGGGTTCTTGTCGTTATCCCTT
>CAZCIF010000019.1:0-7910 GCA_964498645.1 uncultured Rhodomicrobium sp.
CGAAGTAGACATCGGAGGTCTCGCCGGAGAGTATGGTATCGGAGATGGTGAACTTCGGTGTTGTCCTCTCGATGGGTGCGACGCCGGTAAGCTTCGCGCCAAGCGCCTTCTCCATGTGCTCGAGCGCAAAGCTGTGTGCTCTGTCGTCGAAAGAGGCCACGCAGTCCATCGGCACCTCGACGACGTAATCTCGATTGCGCAGGTCAGCCACAGTGTGCAGCACGCAGATGTCGGTGCAGACACCGCACACTATGACCTTATCCGGCTTAATGTCAGCCAGTAGCTTCTCGCGCCTGGTACCGAAGAAGCCGCTGAAGCGGGTCTTGGCGATCAGTTGGCCTACGGCCGCCGGGGAGCGGACGACCTCGCAGGGACAATCGATCAACTGCGAGACAACGCCCCCGCCATTCTCCTCGCTCACGAGCCGGATATTTTTCCCCATGTCCCTCCGCGAATCGCGCTCACCTTGGCAGGACACACTCACGGCGGGCAGGTCTACATTCCATTCATCGGCCGGCCCGCAGTCGATGCGAGATATGGCAACTATGCTTACGGTCACGTTGAGGAGAAAGGGCGGCACATGATCGTTTCCAGCGGTCTTGGCCTCTCTCATTTTCCTGTCCGTTTCCTGGTTCCGCCTGAAATCGCCCTGGTCACTCTGCGCGGCATATAAGCATAACGCTCCGTTAACGCCCGGCGTGCAAATTGATTGAGTGGAAACGGCTAGAGCGGGGCGCGTTCAATTGAGCGCAAACGTAAGACGCCCTTGCCGCTTCTGGGCAATATTCAGGGTTTGGGGCTTATCATGCGCAAATTATTTTTAGCCGCCGTGAGCCTTTTGGCTTCCGGCGCGATCTTCTCTCATGCCGATGCACGCGTGCTCGTTCGAGTCAGCAAGTCGAGGCAGATGATGTATGTCTATGTGGATGGTTTCTTGGAGTACCAATGGCCCGTCTCCACGGCACGCAACGGTTATAGCACCCCTTCCGGAGTCTACCGCCCGACCGGGTTCGATCGCTACCACCGCTCAAGCAAGTATAACAATTCGCCCATGCCCCATTCGATCTTCTTCCGGGGCGGATATGCGATCCATGGATCGTATGAGGTACGCCATCTCGGACGGCCAGCCTCGCATGGCTGCATCCGGCTGCATCCCGAGCACGCGAGCGAGCTTTATTACCTCGTCCGCAACTCCGGCGGCACCAGGATTATCGTTTCGCGGTAAAGCGTGTGGCAAGCCGGGCCAAGCCGGCTGGCGTAATCCCAACGACGGAACCCGTTTTCGCTGTGGATGCCTGCCGGAAGCCCGATGAGCATTCAGCGTCATCGCGAGGCGGTTTTAGCCGCCGTGGCGATCCAGAGCAAAATCAGAGACTTGGTCCTGGATTGCTTCGCTTCGCTCGCAATGACGGCGAGGGGCCGCTCTAGCGTCCCGGCGAATAAGCGTTACTATAATCGGGAAGAGAAAGGAACGCCGCCATGATTCGCGATAAATTAACCGGTGCCATGAAAGAGGCCATGCGGGCCAGGAACGAGGCTGAGACTACAACGATCCGCATGATCAATGCGGCGATTAAACAAAAGGATATCGATGTCGCGCGGGCACGCGGAGACCAGCAAATCAGCGAAGACGAGATTCTCAATCTGTTGCAAAGTCTTATCAAATCGAGGCGCGAGTCGATCGAGCTTTATAAGCAGGGCGGAAGGCAAGACCTCGTTGATAAGGAAGAGGCCGAGATCGCTATTATCGAGCGGTTCCTTCCCAAGCAGTTGGGCGAGGAGGAAACGAAGGCGGCCGTGCGCGAACTGGTGGCTTCGGTTGGCGCGAGCAGCGTGAAGGACATGGGTAAGGTCATGGCTGCGCTCAAGTCACAATATGCCGGTCAGCTCGATATGACCAAAGCGAGCGCCATCGTGAAGCAAGTGCTCACTGGCGCTTGAGGCAAACCGGCGGCATGGCTCGCCCGCGTCTACGCAATAGAGGTGCTATGGCCGCTTAATGAACCTTTGCCAGCGTTGTTTTTCCCCAGCTATCGCGCTTCCGCTGCAAAACTTCCGGCATCCTGGAGACGATTTCCATCAGGAGGACCAGCTCCTGCCGGAGTTGCATATCGTCTATTCCATTAAATGCCGATAAGAGCTGACGGGACTGTTCGAGCTTTGTTTGCTGGTCGCCGGCTGGACTGGCGACGCCTGCGAGCAGGCAGCGGAACAGCTCGTCGATTTCCTTACGCTCAATCATGACAAGAACTCCACAACGTGACGCACCACTTTTGCGGTTGTAAAACGCAAACGTTACAATTTGAAGTCATTTTCCACATTGCAAGCGAACGGCCTGGGGAAAAGTCACGCTGCCGCTATAGGAGATATGCGCATATTTCACGCGGGATGCGAATTGGAAATTCGTCGCTGACGATAGACGAAAATTTGCTATTTCCGTGATAATAATACCACTGGGGTATTGGGATTGCCCCATGCATCTATCGATAGAGCGCGCTGGAGCACGGGCTTTGCCCCGCCTGACATAAAAGCTGCAGCAAGCTTACGCTCACATCCTTTTTACGGATATGCTATTCTACTATTGTTATAGTTTGGCTTTCGCGGTTTCGCAGGAACAAACCGCCCTGCAACGAGATTAAGGTGCGGCGTTCAACCCGCCCTTCAAGTGATTGAGGTTCGAGCAAGGACCGCAGGGTATAGGAAAAACACGATGACGTTGGACATGGAAGAGTTTCCCGCCGTTCTCGATGACCGCCTCCATGAGGCCGGGGGGGCAGAACAGCTCGAAAAGATCATGCAGAATGCGCAGCGGGCGAGCGATTTCCTCAAAGCGCTCGCACATGAGACGCGCCTGCTGGTACATTGCCTACTGGCGGAGCGGGAGCGTTCGGTGACGGAGCTTGAAAATATCCTCTCTCTACGCCAGCCAACGGTCTCGCAGCAATTGGCGCGCCTGAGGCTCGATGGTCTCGTCACAACGCGCAGAGACGGAAAGACCATATATTATAGTCTTAATGATGACGATATCCGGCGCGTTATTTCTCTGATATACGATTTGTTTTGCCACGGCGGCAATCATAACAGGAAAGCTTCAGCGCTTGGCCTGGAAAAGTAAACAAGCAAGAAACTCCGGCAGCGGAAACATGGAAGTAACGTTCAAATATTTCGCCTGGGTGCGCGAGCGCATCGGCGTCGCAGAGGAAAAGGCGGCGCTGCCCAGCACCGTTGCAACGGTCGGCGACGCGATCGAGTGGCTGAAGCAACGCGGCGAAGGCTATGCCG
Organism: uncultured Rhodomicrobium sp.; assembly: GCA_964498645.1. Taxonomy (GTDB): domain Bacteria; phylum Pseudomonadota; class Alphaproteobacteria; order Rhizobiales; family Rhodomicrobiaceae; genus Rhodomicrobium. The sequence continues at coordinate 3,283 of CAZCIF010000019.1, forward strand.
CGGCGTTCGAGCGGCAGGACATCATCCGCGCCGCCATCGATCAAACGCATGCGCCGCACACCGCGTCTTTGCAAGGCGCACGCGAAATCGCCTTCTTCCCGCCTGTCACGGGCGGGTGATATAGGCCTTCACGTTCCGACCGGTCCGATGAAAAGCGTGAGCAAAGCGCGGCGAGGCAATTTCTTTGAGGATTTCCGGCTTGCTCAAATTATCGAGCATGCCACGCCGCGCACGGTGACTACCGGCGATGCGTCGCTCTACACCGCGCTCTATGGGCCGCGTTTTGCCGTTCAATCGTCGGATGCCTTCGCCAAAGCCATTGGTTACCCGCAAAACCCCATCGACGATCTCCTTGTCTTTCACATCGTGTTCGGCAAGACCGTGCCCGGCATCTCGCTCAACGCCATCGCCAATCTCGGCTATGCGGAATGCGTTTTTCTAAAGCCGGTCTATCCGGGCGACACGCTGTCGGCCACCTCGGAGGTGATCGGGCTTCGCGAGAACACAAACAGGCAGAGCGGCGTCGTTTATGTCCGCACGACAGGCCGCAATCAGAATGGCGAGGCGGTCCTTAGCTATGTGCGCTGGGTGATGGTGCGCAAGCGCGACGAAGCCGCGCCCGCCCCGGCAGCGCACGTTCCGAAGCTTACGGAGGTTGTGGACAGTGCGGCGCTCGGAGCTGCTCTGCCGCCGCTCAAGATAGGAGGTTACGACTTCGCGCTATCGGGAAGCGCCCATCGCTGGGGTAGCTATGAGACCGGCGAAAAGATCGATCATATCGATGCCATGACCATCGAGGAGGCGGAGCATCAGTTCGCCACCCGCCTCTATCAGAACACCGCGAAGGTGCATTTCAATCAGCATGAGCAAGCTCAGGGCCGCTTTGGGCGCCGCCTCATCTATGGCGGTCATATCATCTCGCTCGCGCGCGCGCTCAGCTATAACGGCCTCGAAAACGCCTTCCACGTAGCGGCGATCAATGGCGGCCGGCATGTGTCGCCTGCCTTCGCGGGCGATACGGTTTATGCCTATAGCGAGGTGCTGGATAAGGCGCGCCTCGATAGGCCGGATGCCGGCGCGCTGCGGTTGCGGCTCGTCGCGCTGAAGGATAAGCCTGCGGCAGGCTTTCCGTTCAAGACCGGCGATCAATACGATCCCGCCGTGTTGCTTGACCTCGACCTTTGGGTCCTGCTGCCCCTATAGAAAAAGCCTTTGCCGCAGGCGCCATCCCGAATTAACTGAACACCTCCGAGCCGGCGCGGCCGGAACTGAATTTCTCCTCGCGGCATTATAGCCAGCGAAGACGGCGAACTTCGAGCATCCATCGGTGGAGATAAAGGGAATGTATATTGCCGCCGATGTTGCATTGCGGTAAAACCCCGCCACATTAAAAAGAAATGCACGCAGCATTAAGAGAGATTGTACGATGGCCGAAGCGAAGGTAAGCGCGGCAGGATCGCGAGCGGGGCACCAGATAGCGAGACCGCTATCTCCGCATCTCTCCATCTTCCGTCCTTATATCAACATGGTGATGTCGATCTTGCATCGGGTCACCGGCGCCGCCAACTACTTCGGCAGCCTCCTTCTGGCGGTCTGGCTCATTTCAGCAGCGATGGGAGATGAGCAGTTCGACGCAGTCAGCTCGTTCCTCGCTTCGCCTGTTGGGCTTGCCATTCTCTTCGCATTCACCTGGTCGGTGATGCACCACATGCTGGGCGGCATCCGGCACTTCATCTGGGACATGGGACGCGGCTTCGAAATTCCTTCGGTGCGCCTGTTGTCATGGGGAACGCTTCTCGGTTCCATAACGCTGACCGGCTTAATCTGGGTTGCCGCCCTTTCGCAGTGGGGGACGCTCTGATGACCGCCTACAGAACTCCCCTAAAAGATGCCCGAGGCCTCGGGACTGCCAAAGAAGGCACGGGGCATTTCTGGCTGCAGCGTGTGACCGCAGCCTCCAACATTTTTCTTATCGCCTTTCTCGTTTATGCGGCCATAACGCTCACAGGCGCGCCGAGAGCCGAAGTCAAAGAGTTTTTCTCGCAGCCCATCGCCGCCATTGCCGGCGTCTTGCTGGCGATCTCCGTGAGCGTTCATATGCGGCTTGGGATGCAGGTCATCATCGAGGACTATGTCCATGGCGCGTCGAAAGTGCCGCTCCTGCTCTTGAACACCTTCTTTTCGATCTTTACCGGCGTGGCCTCCGTCTTGGCCGTGACGAAGCTTTTTCTTGGGGTATAGCCAATGGCGGATGCAGCGAAGCCGAATGGAAAGCTCAGCGAGGCCGGTTTTGCATCGGCTCGCGTGAACGGGCGGGCTTATCCCTTTATCGATCACACCTGCGACGTGGTGGTCGTTGGGGCGGGCGGCGCCGGATTGCGCGCGACGCTCGGCTGTGCGGAAGCCGGGCTTAAGACGGCATGCGTTACGAAAGTCTTTCCAACGCGGTCGCACACGGTTGCGGCTCAGGGCGGCATCGCCGCCGCGCTCGGCAATATGGGGCGCGACGATTGGCGCTGGCATATGTACGACACCGTCAAAGGCTCCGACTGGCTCGGCGATCAAGACGCCATCGAATATCTTTGCCGGAACGCGCCGGCGGCGGTGTATGAGCTCGAGCATTACGGCATGCCCTTCAGCCGCACCGAAGAAGGCAAGATCTATCAGCGTCCCTTCGGCGGCATGACCACCGATTTCGGCGAAGGCCCGCCCGCGCAGCGCACCTGCGCCGCGGCGGACCGCACCGGCCACGCCATGCTCCACACGCTTTACGGGCAATCGCTGCGCCATTCGGCGGAGTTCTACATCGAATATTTTGCGCTCGACCTCATCATGGACGACGGCATTTGCCGTGGCGTCGTGGCCCTTTGCCTCGATGATGGCAGCCTTCACCGCTTCCGCGCGAAGAAAACGATTATCGCTACCGGCGGCTGCGGCCGCATCTATTTCTCTTGCACCGGAGCGCATATCTGCACGGGCGACGGCAATGCGCTCGTGCTGCGGGCGGGACTCCCGCTTCAGGATATGGAGTTCGTGCAATTCCACCCCACTGGTGTTTATGGAGCCGGGGTCCTCATTACGGAAGGAGCGCGCGGCGAAGGTGGGTATCTCACCAATTCCGAAGGCGAGCGTTTCATGGAGCGTTATGCCCCGCACGCGAAAGATCTCGCCAGCCGCGACGTTGTCTCCCGCTCGATCACCATCGAGATCCGCGAAGGCCGCGGCGTTGGGCCGAAGAAGGACCACATCTATCTGCATCTCGACCACCTCGATCCGGAGATCCTGGCCGAACGCTTGCCGGGCATTACGGAAAGCGCGCAGATCTTCGCGGGCGTCGATTTGCGCCGCCAGCCCATCCCGGTACTGCCCACCGTGCACTACAATATGGGCGGCATTCCAACAAACTATCTCGGCGAAGCGCTCAATCCCCGCGCGGGCGATCCCGACGCTACGGTGCCGGGCCTGATGGCCCTTGGCGAAGCATCCTGCGCGAGCGTGCACGGCGCGAACCGGCTCGGCTCCAACTCGCTGATCGATCTCCTGGTCTTCGGCCGGGCGGCGGGCCATCGCTGCGCCGAAACCATCGAGACCGGCCAGTCTCAGCCCGAGCTGCCGGCAGGCGCTGGCGATGAAGCGGTCGCCCGTCTCGACCGCTTACGTTACGCCAATGGCGGCACGCCGACCGCCGAATTACGCGGCCGTATGCAGCGCGCCATGCAGAACAACTGCGCGGTGTTCCGCAATGCGCAGGTGCTTGAAGAAGGATGCCAGCTCATTCAGGATGTTTGGGAAGGCTCAAGCGACCTCCACGTTACCGACAGGTCGTTGATCTGGAACACAGATCTTATCGAGACGCTTGAGTTCGACAACATGATCGCCCTGGCGGCGGTGACCATTCAGGGCGCCCTGGCGCGCCGGGAGAGCCGCGGAGCGCATGCGCGCGAGGACTTCCCGCACCGCGATGACGGGAACTGGATGAAGCATACGCTGTCTTATGCCGATGTGGATGAGAAGACAGTGCGGCTCGGCTACCGGCCCGTTCATACACACACGCTGACGAACGACGTGCAATATATCGAGCCAAGGCCCCGCGTTTATTGAGTCCCGCCAGACGCCGGTTCTTGCCTATGCAGAGGCTTCGGAAGCGGGAAGCTCTTGCTCGCTCTTAATCTTCTCCTTTGCATGCTTCGCTCCCGTGGCAACCCGGTCCATTATCGCGAACAGCACGCCCGACACCACGAAGGTCAGGTGAAGTCCAAGACGCCACGCAATTTCATCGGGCTTGTGCGCGCTGACGTTGATAAAGGTCTTCAAGAGATCGATGGCCGAGATGGCAACGATCGTTCCCATCAACTTGATCTTGAGATCGGAGAAGGTGACAAGACCCATCCAGTCCGGCCTGTCTTCGTGACCGCTTGTGTCGATCTTGGAAACAAAGTTCTCATACCCCGCGAATATGATGAGCAACACCAGATTCGCTACCATCACGATATCGACGAGCGACAACACCGTCACAACGACGGTTCCGGGCGGGGCTCCAATAGCCTCCGGGATGAAATGAATGAATTCCTTTACAAAAGTTACAAGCAGCAGCAGCAGCGACAATGCCAAGCCTGTGTAGAATGGCG
>CAZCIF010000019.1:7920-25011 GCA_964498645.1 uncultured Rhodomicrobium sp.
CATCTGCTTGTGAACAGACCGTGTTCCAACCCTTTTTCAATCGCTTTCACTTCTAGCCCTCCTGCCGCTTTTATACCCGGAGCATTCAGCGCACAATGTTCGTGGCATTATTGCGGCGTTTTGACGGTTATTGAAAGGCAGGGAGGCCAAGACCAATGGCGATCGAATCAGATGCTTCACAGTGCTACTTGCGGCAGCAGGCCAATGCCTTAATATCGATTTGAGCGGACGGCCCAGAGGCGCCAGAAGCTGTACGAGGCCGCAGGGCCGCTATGGCTGCAATGAGGGCGCCATGGCCGAGTATAGAGGTTTCATGCGCTTATCTTTGAAGAGCCCGGCTCGCAAACTGAAGTCCTTCCGGGCGCGGCCACTGTCGTTCCTGCGGGCTGCGGCGAAGAAAAGACGGCGCTTTCCGCTTTTTCCGCTCCGTAAGCCCGCGAAAATCTATGGCCGGATCGGCAGTCTTGAAGTGCGGCTCGCCCGCTCTCTCGCGGATATCAAAAAGGCTCAGCGCTTACGTTTCGAGGTGTTCTACCGCGAGATGGCCGCGGTGCCCGATGCGCGAACCTTGCTCAAGAAGCGCGATGAAGACGATTACGATCCGATCTGCGATCATCTTCTCGTTATCGACAAGGCACTCGAACGGACAAGCAAGCGGCCCTGGCCGAAGCGATCAAAGGTCGTCGGCACCTATCGCGTTCTTCTGCAGGACGCTGCCGAGAAGAATCAGGGGTTCTATACACAAGGCGAATACGATATCGCGCCCCTCATCGCAGCCAAGCGCGCCACCCATTACTTCATGGAGCTTGGCCGCTCCTGCGTGCTGAAGCCCTACCGTAACCGCCGCACGGTAGAGCTTCTTTGGCAGGGCCTTTGGACCTATGTGCGCGAACATGGGGTCGATGTAATGCTCGGATGTGCGAGTTTCCCCGGCACAGATCCCAAGGAGCACGCGCTGGCCCTCAGTTTCCTCCACCACTATTCGCGGGCGCCCGATGAATGGCTCGTGTCTGCCCATCCTGATCTCAAGGTTGATATGAACTTGATGCCCAAGGATCAGGTGAACATGAAAGATGCCCTGAAAACGATGCCGCCGCTCATCAAGGGCTATCTCCGGCTTGGGGCCTATATCGGCGACGGCGCGGTTGTCGACAAACAATTCGGCACGACGGACGTTCTCGTCATTTTACCGGTAGAGGCCATAGACACGCGCTATTTTTCGCATTTTGGCGCGCCGGACGAGGTCTTGCCGCAGCCGGCAACGAGGCGCACGCGTTCGGGCCGGTAAGGTGCCATTTGCCGTTATCGATGCGAAAAAGAATGACCCATGAAGACATTTTCATCTCTGGCGGCGGTGATGGCGTTGTGGCTGGCCGTCAGCTTTTTTCTTTGGCTTTTCCATAGGCTTTTCCGCCGGCGCGACGGGTCCAAGCAAAAGCGGATCGTTAGTAGCGCAATTGGTCAGATCGACGAAGGCGCCGCGATCTTTAGCGCGCTCAGAACCCGTGCCCCGGCCAGTGTTACCGCTGAAAGCTCTTATAGGAGAAGCGCTGGACAGATCGAGGAGGCGTTAAGAGAAGATGTTCAACGCCTTCTGAACGGCATCGAAGCGCAGAGCTCCTATTTCGAGCAGGTCAACGCCGCCAAGAAGAAGATCCAAAAGACCTTCGGCGTGCCCGATTTTCTTGCGCTTTCGGAAATTCTGCAAATCCGCCGCGATTTCTGGGCTGCCTCGGAAATCTTCTTGATGGACGGCATTCAGGCGCTGGGGCCGGAGCTTGCAGACGCGCAAACCTTCGAGGCGTTCCAGGCCGAGGCACGCCAGCTCTTGTTCAAAGACGGCGCGCCCTTGGCAAACGCGCCTGCGAGCCAGGATCCGGTTGAGCTGAGGCTCGCCATCGCGCGCGAAGAGGCGAGCGCTTTTCAAGCGCATATCGAACGCGTGATTGCAGCAGAGCTTGAGAAAAGCCGCTTCCCAACGCCCCGCGAGCTTATCGCCGTTCCATGGAGCGCGATCAAAGGGGCGGCCAAGGGCCTTCGCGAAATCCGCTATCTCCTGGGCGATGCCGCCAAAGCAGCGCAAAGCCTCGCGCGCGCCATGACCTCGAAAGGGTTGAAAGGCACGGCCGAGGAATTGCGCCGCGCGCGCATGGATATGCCCGGCCAGTTCGCCACCGCCTTCGAGCGGGCGGGCGGCCTGGCCCGTCAGGGCGGCCAGAGTCTCAAGCGGCATTACGAATTTGTGCTGGAAGCGCAGGAGCTTCGGGCACGTTACGCCGAGCTTCTTGCTCGTGCCCCGGATATCTCCGAAAAGGGAAAGCAGTTCCTCGCGCGGCTTGAGCTTGAAAGGCGCGCCGAGCAATTCCGCGAGACTTCCGGCGACGCCTTCGATTGGGCGCGGCAAATGCTCGTCGCCGGCATCGCTTATCTGATTGCCGGTCTGCAATATGTGCAGGCGAAAGTCACCCCGGCCGAGCACAAACAGCTCGCCATGCGGGCACCGGATGCCGCCGGTCCCGCTGCTGCGGCGGTGCGCGAGCCGGAGACGCCTCTGAGAGTTTTGCTCCTGCCGGCCTCGGCCTATTCCGGCGGCAATCATGGCCAGCGGCGGAGGCCGGGAAGCCGCGATACAAGGCCGAAGGCGGAGGGCGAGGTAATCTTCGCAAGCGCGCCAGAGGAGTGGGGCGGCTGGAGCGGACGGCTGCGCGATCTCCTTACTGGCGATGCCGCGCTATCTAGTGAAAAGGCGGCGGCTCCGGCGCCAGCGGGAAAGGAAAAGAAGCCGCACAAGGATTCCAAGCCGCGTTTTGCTTATAGCGATGGATTGAAGAAGACCTCGTTCAAGGACCTGCTCGCGGAGACGGCGCATGACCATGAGGGCGAGGAGTTTGACGAGGCCCTGCCGCGGGAAATGAAGAAGAGCGGCAAGCACGCGACTGCGCCAGCCAGCGGGGGTTCTCTTCTCGACCGGCTCGCGAGCATCGGCGCCAGCGCCCAAGTGGAATCGCACGATTCTGGCTATGAAAAGCCGGGCGGGAAATCGAAGGGCTGGCCGTTCTCATTGCGCTCCAAGCGGAAGTAAGGCCGCAGACGATGTTCCTCAATTTCTTCTATGAGCTGAAGCGGGCCGGCATCCCGGTCAGCGTGACGGAATATCTCGCCTTCCTCGAAGCAATCGACGCCGGCATCGCGGAGAAGCAGATCGACAGTTTCTACTATCTCTCCCGCGCCTCGCTCGTGAAGGACGAACGCCATCTCGACAAGTTCGACCGCGTCTTCGGCCATGCCTTCCGGGGGCTTGAGAGCACCGCCCAAGGGATTGCCGCCGATATTCCCGAAGAGTGGCTGCGCGCGCTTAGCGAACGGCTCTTCACCGAGGAAGAGAAAGCACAGATCCAGGCGCTCGGCGGCTGGGACAAGATCATGGAGGAGTTGAAGAAGCGCCTTGCCGAACAAGAGGGCCGCCATCAAGGCGGTTCAAAGTGGATCGGCACGGGAGGCACTTCCCCTTTCGGGGCCTATGGTTACAATCCCGAAGGCGTCCGCATCGGCCAGGACAAGAACCGCAATTTCCGCGCCGTGAAAGTTTGGGACCGCCGCGATTACAAAGACCTCGACGGCGAGGTGGAGCTTGGCACGCGTAACATCAAGCTCGCGCTGCGGAAGTTGCGTCGCTTCGCCCGCCAAGGCGCGGCGGACGAACTCGACCTCGACAACACCATCAAAGCCACCGCGCACAAGGGCTATCTCGATATTGCGTTCAGGCCGGAGCGCCGGAATACCGTGAAAGTGCTGCTCTTCTTCGACGTGGGCGGCTCGATGGACTATCACATTCGCGAGTGTGAGGAACTGTTCTCAGCCGCGCGCTCCGAGTTCAAGCATATGGATTATTATTACTTCCATAATTGCCTGTATGAAAGCGTGTGGCGGAAGAACGGGCGGCGCCAGGACGAGCGCGTGCCCACCTATGAAGTGATGAACACCTACCCGGCGGATTACAATGTGATTTTCGTAGGCGATGCCGCCATGAGTCCTTACGAAATTCTTGTCCCAGGCGGCTCGGTCGAGCATTGGAACGAGGAACCGGGCCGGGTCTGGCTCCAGCGCGTGCTGAACATTTATAAGCACGCGGTCTGGCTGAACCCGATGGAGGAGCGCTATTGGGACAATACGCCCTCCGTAAAGCTCATCCGGGAAATCATGGAAAACCGGATGTATCCGCTGACGCTCAACGGCATCGACGCGGCGATCACTGAATTGCTGCGCTGAGAAGGTCCGTAGGCACCTCAATACTGCCGCAATCCAAGCATCTAATATAGCCCCAGCAGCTTGATGAAAAAGCATGTGGCCCATGGTTCGACAGGCTCACCATGAGGCTCGACTCGTTGATAGAACCCGGCCTCATCCTGAGCTTGTCGAAGGATGGAGCCAAAATATCCAGTGTTTCGCCAGTCTGCTAACGAGCCATGGGAGCGGAGCATGAAGAAGATACTCGCCTGTTCGGTAATCGCCATGGGGTTTGCAACGGCCAGCGCGCACGCCGGAGAACGGTTGTTCGATGGAGGGCTGGGTGCCCTGTCGGGCGGAGTTGCTTTCGGCTGGCCTGGCGCCGTGGCCGGAGGTGTGGTCGGTTATACCAAGGGGCCAGCGATTTCCCGTGCGCTAGGATTGAACGAGCCCCGCAGGCGTCACCGTAGGCGGAAGAAGGCACGCAGATAGCGGCGGCTCCGGATCGCCACGGCGCTTTAGCGCCTCGCGATGACGGTCGCCGGAAGCGCTCATGCAGATAGTCTGACGCAATGGCGCCTTGGGCCACTCGCGCATCACGGGATCGCGATGTGAAGTTGAATAGGCGTGTATCGACTCTGGAAGAAAAATCATCAAGTCTGATCAGAAATTGGGGGCTGAAGGGGAGGCGTCAGGTCAAGCTTTTGCATGTGAGGTTCCCATGGCAAAGCTCAATCGCAGTTCAGGCTGCACCAAGCCTCCTTCAAATCAGTCAAAATGGAAGCAGAGCCTATTGGCTATGGCGCTTCTCAGCGGAAGCGTTCTTGCCGCCACTGCTATAACCACACCCGCGTCAGCACAAAGATCCCGGGCCATATTACAGACGTGCGCTTATTGGCTATCACCGGGCTTCACTGGCTATAGGTCAACAGGGGAGATACTCGATCGCTTCCCCGGTGCCGGCGGCTCTTGATCTGCCGAACTGCGGCGGCGTCTTTCAGGGCGCCCGCCGCAGTTCTGACTGAAGCATCCGTCAATGGCGCATGAGGACCGGTAAGTCTGCGTGGCCGAGCATGTACTGCGTCACGCCGCCGAGCAAAGCTTCGCGCCATTCGCCATGGGCGTAAGCTCCCATAACGATGAGGTCGGCGCCAAGCTCATGCGCGAGCTTCAAAAGCTGCGCCCCCACGGGCCCGTCATGGCCCGGCACGGCGTGCGCCTGGGCCGTAATGCCGTGCTCCTCCAAAATCGCTGGAACCACAGCCTCGTGAACCCGCGCACGTAAAACATGCACGGCTTCAGCCTTTGCGAGGATGGGCATCGCGGCGAGTACTGCTTTCGGCGCGCGCAGATCGTCCTTCCAGGCGACGGCGACGACGCGCCCGAATTCGCCTGTGCTCTGCGGCGGGGCAATCAGCACGGCCCTCGACGTATCGAAAATCGCGGCGTGAAGCGCATCGCGCGCCTTGCCGGATTCATGCGCGCTTCCCGCGACAACGACCGCTTCCGAGCGGCGGCCATATTCGCCTACAATATGGATGATATCGCCCTCGGTCTCGATCAAATTGGCCGCGATTGCCTTCGCTTTTGCTTGGGCCTGCCAGCGCCCGGTCATGGCTCTAACCTCGCCCGCCCATGCCTGCTCGGCCGCGCGCAGCCTCGCTTCCTCCGCATGGGTCAGGGCTTGGTCCGGGGCCATGAGTTCGGCTAAAGGCGGGGTCCGCACCGCAAGCGCCTGAATGGTGCCGCCTCCTCCATAGCCGAGGAGCCTTGCCGCGCTCGAAAGCACGCTGCCAACGGCTTCCGGCCGGTCGAGAACGGCAACAACAACGTCTCCCATGGCCTTTGCTCCTGCCGGCTGCGGCTGGCGGGCGCCAACATTGATGGCCTCGGCACTGGCGTAGCCCGCGGTCACGGCCGCAAGGCAAAGAATAACCGATAGCGCGATGTTCGCGAAGGCGGAGCTAAGCTTCCCGTCGCGCACGAGGTCCAGGGTTTGCAGGCTGAAGGATGAGAAGGTGGTGAAGCCGCCGCAGATGCCGATCATCACAAAGGCACGGGCGTCGGGGTGAGCCGTGAAACGCCCGTCGCTCGTGGTGAGCGCGCCGAAGAAGCCGATGATAAACGATCCCACGATGTTGACGAGAATGGTGCCCCACGGAAAATGCGGCCCGAGCGCCCGGACCGCGGCATTTGCCATCCAGGCGCGGGCGGCACTTCCCATGGCGCCGCCGAGCGCGATGTAAAAATAGGTCAGCATGAGGCGCTCCACCGTTAAGGTTGCGGACACTCGCGAGCACCTCGCTTGTGTCTTTAAACACTGAGGAGGCAGGCACAAAAATACCCGCCATGCAGCGGGTTCCGGACGGACTCCCACCGCGGTTGTTGCGGCAGGAGTCATCAGCCCATAGGGCGGTTTCGGGGGTACTCCATCCCCATCGTTTACCGGATTTATAAGTGATCCTCTAAGTTTCGCAAGAGGCAGAGCGGCGCGCCAGGGCCTTCCTGGCGCCAAGCGCCGATGAAGCCCAGGCGCAGATGGACGTGGAGCCAAAGCCCGAAAACGCGGCCCAACACGAGAAAAGCCGGGGGTAAAATCAAAAGGGCACACCCCGAACCAACGCTTTCGATCTATAAATTAACATTGATTCTGCGAGTAAAGAGAGGATCACAGGATGCGAATGGACTCGGCCTTGGCGGCGCTGCATACACCTGCGCCCGAGACGATGAAGCGCAAAAAGCGGAAATCGCCAGACGGTGCTGCAACTAATAATCTTGTTTTCAGTGCAGCACAAGACTCCAACGATTATGTCTTTCCGGGCATTTTAAAGCTCTATGTGGCGCCCGGCTCTAAGGTAGCCGATGTCACCTACGGCAAAGGAATTTTTTGGAAGCAAGTAGACAAGTCACTTTATTCGCTTTTACCAACTGACTTAAAATCCGGCGTCGATTGCCGCCAACTACCTTACAAAAAGTGCTCCATCGATTGCGTCGTTTTCGACCCGCCCTACATGCATACGCCAGGCGGAACGGCACACGTTAACCACCAAAATTACGAAGATTATTACAAAAACAATCAGGCTTTATCAGCATCAAAGTATCATGAAGCCGTGCTTGACCTTTATTTTGATGCTGCCAAAGAAGCTTTCCGTGTCCTTCGGGAGGAGGGGATATACATAGTCAAATGCCAAGATGAGGTATGTGCAAACCGCCAGCGCTTGACCCATGTTGAGATAATAAACCACTTGGAAAGTATTGGATTCATTACAGAAGACCTGTTCGTTGTTATGAGAACGAACAAGCCTGGGGTTAGTAGAGTAATAAAGCAGGTACACGCGAGAAAGAACCACTCTTACTTTCTTGTATTTTGGAAGACTAACCCAAAGAAAAGGTGGAAGGGCGTTTAAGCTCTAACTATCGAGTTTATTTCATCAAACATGTCTGAGAGTGCATATACTGGCAGGGGAGGATATACTTCCCTGAGAGCGAGATATTTGATTGGAGGATCAAGGTAATAAATTCGGTGCAGTCTGGCTATAAAGCGCTGATAGGCAAGCCATTGATTCGGTACACAAACTTCAACGACAAACCTATTGTCTTGTTTATTCGTTTCTGCGAAGCAGACTAGAATACCGCGAAAGCGGCCATCCCCATGCATGCCGTCTAACAGACGTTGATGCGCCCAAACCTGCACGGCGCGCTCGCGCGTCGATGTCTTGATCGGCAGGTGGACGCGCGGCTGACCTGCACCAAGCTCAAAAATATAGTCCGTCGGGATAGTGAGAGGGCCGTCGATCGTTTGAGTTGTGGTAAAGCGGCTGGGGTTTACGCCCAACAAGCTTGCAAAGACGTGACCAACAAAGAATTCAAAGAAAGTGCCCGGCGTCTTTTGATCACCTTCGTTTAGAAGGTCTGAGGCCGCAAAGTAGGATGCACACAGGGTGTATATTGCTCTCTGCAAAACCTCCCTTGGCGGGCGTGCCTTAACCGGGTTTACAAATTGGTCTAAATCGAAAGGCGAATTCGGGCCGTCCATAAACAGGGACGAGTTGATTGGTCTGGATCTCTTAGTCCGTGTATCTATGATGCGCGAAAACATGAAATAGGACTTGTCTGGCACCTTTGATTGGAGCGGTTCTTTCTGGGCTTTCGCCGTGAGGAAATCGTAGCTCCATTGTGCTAACTGTTGGATGGCCTCTCTTGTCTGCGGAGACCCTAAATCGGCAGCGGCGGCGATCTGCAATCCCGTATAACGACTTTTGAGGTCCCGAGCTGGCATTTTCCCTCCTATGGAGAATCGAAGAGAGCTTGCCATGCAAGCTTAGCAATTTGGAATCTATTAATTTGCGCAAGATAGGAACGCGCCCCAAGTGTGGCTAGAATTTCAAAAGCACCCACTACCCGGCAATGATGGCGTCTTGACACGCGTTGAGCTTCTCGGCCTGATCGAAACTTTCAATGCGGAGCTTTTGAGCCACTCAAGCGCCACCGCAACACTCGAACATTGGTGCGCGGAACACGGACTTGCGCCGGATGCCAGGATCGTTGCCCGGCTTGAGCGAGGGGCGGACAAGCCACTCGATGAAAGCGGCTGGCAGCTCCTCGCGCTCAGCCCCGGCAGCACGCTGCGCTATCGCCATGTCAAGCTCTTTTGCGGGGACAAACTTCTTTCGGAAGCCGATAATTGGTACGTACCGGACCGGCTGACGCCGGAGATGAACCGTCTTCTGGACGAAACGGACACGCCGTTCGGGCACGCCATTCGCGATCTCGATTTCCGGCGGGAAACGCTTTCCGCAAAGCTGCTCTGGCCGCCGCAGACTTCGCAAGGCTACATCGGCGCGCCCGAACATATCCTGGAGCACCGCGCACTGCTCCGTACCGCCGCGGGCACGCCTGTCGCGCTTGTTGCCGAAACCTATACGAGCGGCGTGCTTGGCTTCCCCTCCCGCGATGAACGGTTGCCATAGGAGCGCCAAACCGGCTTTTCCAATACGTTTTTAAGGGTATACAATTAAATTTAGCAAAATGCGATTTTCTGGAAGGCCATGACAAAGGTATTTATCTCCTACCGCCGGGACGACAGCAAACATCAGGCGGCCAGGATCTACGATGCGTTGATAAAGGTCCTGCCAAGCGACGATGTCTTCATGGACATAGGCAGCATCAGGCCGGGCGACGATTTCGTTGAAACTCTGGAGGGCTGGGTCGCCAAATGCGACATTCTGCTCGCGCTGATCGGCGCGGGCTGGCTCGACGCAGCCGACTCTGGGGGCAAGCGGCGGCTCGACGACGAGAACGATCTCGTGCGGATCGAAGTGCGCGAGGCATTAAAGCGCGGCATTCCGGTTGTACCCGTAATTCTCGATGGCGCGAAAATGCCGGAGAGAGACGAATTGCCCGGCGATCTGAAAAAGCTCGTTCGCCGCAATGCCGAATTTGTTGAATTCCGTACCTTCGATACCGACGCCGGCCGGCTGATCCACCGGCTGAATCTAGCCAATGCGCCGAAGCCCGTCCAAACGCAGCCGAAAGCCACGCCGGTGCTAAGCGAAATGCGCATTTTCAGGGACTTCCCTGAAGCGCCGGAGATGGCCGTTGTTCCAAAAGGCTATTTCATAATGGGTTCGCCGCCGGGCGAGCCGGGGCGCTCCAAGGATGAAGGCCCCCGGCACGAGGTCATAATCCCGCAGGCTTTCGCTATTGGCCGGTTTGCTGTGACGAAGGGCGAATTCTCGGCCTTCGTTGCGGATACGAACTATAAAGCAAAGGGCGGAGCCTATGTCTGGATCGGGAAGGAATGGGCGCTCAATTCCAAGAACTCGTGGCAAAATCCCGGCTTTGACCAAGACGATAGTCATCCAGTGGTGTGTGTGAACTCGCACGACGTTCAAGCCTATATCGATTGGCTGAACAGCAAAGTTCCCGGCCGGCCCTATCGGCTGCCGTCGGAAGCGGAGTGGGAATATGCGTGCCGCGCCGGAACCGCAACGCCATTTTGGTGGGGATCGTCCATCGCAACAGAACAGGCAAACTACAACGGCAATTTCATTTACGAGGGCGGGGGCGCGAAGGGCGTCCACCGGCAGAAGACTGTGCCGGTGCAAAGCTTCGAGCCGAATCCCTGGGGCCTCTACCAGATGCCCGGCAATGTCTGGGAACGATGCGCAGACCGCTGGAACGACAATAGCTATAGGGAGAAGCCGTTTGCCCTGAACGAGACCGGCGGCGCCTTGATGGCCGGAGACAGTGAATACTGCCCCGTGCGCGGCGGGTCGTGGGAAAGCGACCCAGCGCGCCTTCGCGGCGCTTTCCGCGGCAGGGGCTCCCTGAAAAACCGTTACAGCGACCGGGGCTTCCGCGTCGTCAGGACGCTAACTCCTTGACGGATCCAGCGCTTCCGCCTTCGCGGCGCAGAATTTGAATTCGGGGATTTTCGCGAACGGGTCGAGCTGGGGGTTTGTCAGGAGGTTCGCAGCGGCTTCCACAAAGGCGAAGGGAATAAAAATCATATTCTCCTGGATGTTGGCGTCCGATCGTGCAGCCAGAACGATTGAACCACGGCGCGTCGTCACCCGGACGGCGCCGCCAGGTTCCACTCCCATCCGCGCGAGCGTGGCAGGGTTGAAGTAGGCGACAGGTGACGGCTCAAGCGCGTCGAGAACGCTGGCGCGGCGCGTCATGGCGCCTGTGTGCCAATGTTCGAGCTGGCGGCCCGTGGAAAGTACCATCGGATATTCGGCATCGGGAAGCTCCGCCGGGGGCAAGACCTGCACAGGCACGAACTTCGCCCGCCCGCTTTCGCGCGGAAACTTATCGCCGAACACGACCCGCTGGCCGGGGTCTTCGGGCGAAAGGCTCGGATAGATTACCGAGCTTTCACGCTCGAGCCGTTCCCACGTAATGTTGTCAAGCGAGGCCATGCCCTGCTTCATTTCAGCAAACACACCGGCGGGACCGTTATAGGCCCAGTTGAGGCCAAGGCGCTTGGCCAGCTCCTGCGTAATCCACCAGTCCTCGCGCGCATCGCCCGGGCAGGGCAGGGCCTTGCGGCCCATCTGAATCTGCCGGTTGGTGTTGGTGACCGTACCGTTCTTCTCGGGCCATGCGCTCGCGGGCAGGATCACGTCCGCGAACATGGCCGTTTCGGTGAGGAAAATGTCCTGCACCACAAGATGTTCGAGACGGGCCAGGGCTTCGCGCGTATGCGTGGCGTCGGGATCGGACATGGCCGGGTTCTCGCCCATGATGTACATCCCAATTATTTTTCCCTCATAAGCTGCGTTGAGGATCTCGACGACCGTCAGCCCTGGGTTGGGATCGAGCGGCACACCCCAAAGCTTTTCGAAATGCGCCCGGGCTTTGGCATCCTTGACGCTTTGATAGTCCGGAAAAAACATCGGGATGAGACCGGTGTCGGAAGCGCCCTGCACGTTGTTCTGGCCGCGCAAGGGATGAAGCCCGGTGCCCGGCTTGCCAACCTGTCCGCACATGAGGGCAAGCGCAATGAGGCAGCGGGCGTTATCCGTGCCATGGACATGCTGGGAGATGCCCATGCCCCAGAAGATCATGGCCCGGCTGGCCTCGGCGAAGGCGCGCGCCACGGTGCGGACCGTTCCGGGATCGACACCACAAATGGGCGCCATCTCCTCCGGGGTGAAATCCTTCACATGCTCCTTGATGAGTTCGAAGTCCTCGGTATGCGCCTGGACATATTCGAGGTCGTACAAGCCTTCGGTCACGATGACATTCATCATCGCATTCAGGAGCGCCACGTCGGTGCCGGGCTTGAACTGCAGCATGTGGGTGGCATAGCGCTTCAAGACTTGGCCGCGCGGGTCCATCACAATGAGCTGCGCACCGTTCTTGGCGGCTTGCTTGAAATAGGTCGCCGCGACGGGATGATTTTCGGTTGGGTTTGCGCCGATGATGAGGATGAGGTCTGACTTCAGCGCCTCGTTGAACGTGGCCGTCACGGCTCCTGAACCGATGCCCTCCATAAGGGCAGCGACGGACGAGGCATGGCAAAGCCGCGTGCAGTGATCGACATTGTTGTGGCCGAAGCCGGTGCGGATTAGCTTTTGGAAGAGATAGGCTTCTTCATTCGAGCATTTGGCCGAGCCGAAGCCCGCGATGACCTGCCCGCCATGCCCGTCCCGAAGCCGCGCAAGGCCGCTTGCCGCCGCGTCCAGCGCCTCCTCCCAGCTTGCCTCGCGGAAATGCGTAAGCGGGTTCGCCGGGTCAACGTCCATTGCCTTCGGCAGGCCCGGCTTCCGGATGAGAGGCTTCGTCAGCCGCTGCGGGTTTGAGACATAGTCGAAACCAAAGGCGCCTTTGACGCAAAGGCGGTTCTCGTTCGAATAGCCATTGCGGCCTTCGACGAAAGCGATCTTATTGTCTCTGATCTTATAGGTGAGCTGACATCCGACACCGCAATAGGGGCAGACCGAGTTGACCTCGCGATCCGCCGCCCGGCTGCCACGGCCATCGCCGCCCACAATGGAGGAAGGCATCAAAGCGCCGGTGGGGCAGGCTTGCACGCACTCGCTGCAGGCGACGCAGGTCGATTGACCCATTGGGTCGTGGAAATCGAAGACTACGGTCGAGCCGCGCCCGCGATAGGCCATGCCGATAACGTCGTTCACCTGCACTTCGCGGCAGGCGCGCACGCAGAGAGTGCAATGGATGCAGGCGTCGAGTTGCACCGCCATCGCGGGGTGCGAGAGATCGGGCGCAGGCTGGCGCTCGAAGGCCGGAAAGCGGCTTTGCGTGACGCCGATGCGTTCCGCCCATGCCCAGAGCTTCGACGTACTATCGTGAGCTTCAGGCTTCCCGGGCTGATCGGTGAGCAGGAGTTCCATCACCATCGCCCGCGCCTTGACCGCCCGCGCGGACGCCGTCTTGACTTTCATGCCCTCGGCCGGGCGCCGGATGCAGGATGCGGCAAGAACGCGCTCACCCTCGATCTCGACCATGCAGGCCCGGCAATTCCCGTCAGCGCGGTATCCGGGCTTTGGCTGCCAGCACAGATGCGGAATGGCCGTGCCGAGACGCTGCGCGGCCTGCCAGATCGTCTCGCCCGGCTGGGCGGTGACTTCGCGGCCATCCAGCGTGAATGAGACCGGCTTCGTCATGGCTTCAACTCATCGCGGAAGTAGCGGAAGACCGATTTGATGGGATTGGGTGCTGCCTGCCCCAAGCCGCAAATCGAAGCATCGCGAATCGCCTGCGAAAGCTCCATCAACAAGGGCTCGTCCCATTCGTTCGCCTTGAGTAGCTTGACCGCTTTCTCGCAGCCAACACGGCAGGGCGTGCACTGCCCGCAGGACTCATCCTCGAAAAAACGCAACACATTAAGCGCCGCTGCTCTCGCGCTGTCGGCCTTGGAGAGCACGATGATTCCGCCTGAGCCGGTGAAGCATCCGTATTCCTCAAGCGTGCCGAAATCCATCGGGATATCAGACCTGGAAGCGGGAAGGATGCCGCCGGAGGCCCCGCCGGGCAGATAGGCGTAAAACTCGTGGCCATCGGCCATGCCGCCGCAATATTCGTTCAGCAGTTCGTTCATGGTGATGCCGGCAGGCGCGAGCTTGACGCCTGGGTCTTTCACCCGCCCCGAGACGGAGAACGAGCGCAGCCCCTGGCGCCCATGCCGGCCTTGGGCAGCAAACCATGGCGCGCCCTTTTCGACGATATCGCGAATCCAGAAGACGGTTTCCGCGTTGTGGACAAGCGTCGGCCTGCCAAATATGCCCGTCTGCGCCACATAGGGCGGACGATGGCGCGGCAGCCCCCGCTTGCCCTCAATCGACTCGATCATGGCGGATTCTTCGCCGCAGATATAGGCGCCCGCACCCCGCCTGAGATCGAGATAACCGCGAGGCGAAATCCCAGCAGCTTCGAGTGCAGCGATTTCGCGGCGGAGGATCCCGGCGATGTGCGGATACTCATCGCGGACATAAATGAAACAGCGTTCAGCCTCAACCGCCCAGGACGCGATCAGCGCGCCTTCGAGCATCCGGTGCGGGTCGCGCTCTAAATAATAGCGGTCCTTGAAGGTGCCCGGTTCGCCTTCGTCCGCGTTGATGGCGGCATAGCGCGGGCCCCGATTGGCGCGTACAAAGTCCCATTTCCGGCCGGCGGGGAAGCCGGCGCCTCCCAGCCCGCGAAGGCTTGCCCCAGCGTGAATGCCCGCGATCCCGTCCGGAGTGTGCTGCCCAGCCCGGCATGCCTCAAGGAGCCTGTAGCCCCCCTTCTCCCGGTAGGATTTGAGATCGTCATATTGCGTTATGGGAGTCGTGGTATCGCGTTCGCGGGCCGCGCGAAGAGCGGACTCCGGTGTCGCGTGACCGGAATAGTTATGTCCCACTGCGACAGCGGGCGCCTTGTCGCACAGTCCCATGCAGGGCGCATATTCGATCCGGATTTGCGACGGATCGGCGCCCGCCCGGAGCGCATCGTAAAGCGCGCCGGCACCCGCCATTTCACAGGACAGCGAGTTGCAAACACGGATCGTGACAGCGGGAGGCGGCGTCTGTCCCTCTTTCACGATGTCGAAATGCGCGTAGAAGGTCGCGACTTCATAAACTTCGGCCATCGGCAGCCGCATAATATGAGACAATGCGAGCAAATGCGCTGCAGGCAGATAGCCATATCGATCCTGGACGAGATGCAGATATTCGATGAGCCGGCTGCGCTCTGGATGCTCGCCCGCCAGCAGCGCCTCCACTTGCGCCAATGCCTCAGCATCGAGCTGGCGTCCGCGTGTAAACTTTCTTGCTTTGCGCCTTCGCGGTTCTTGATAGGCGCCGCCTGTTTGACCGGGCATCCGTTCCTCACCGCATTGTACAGTATACCAGAAAAATCGAGGTGCTTGCCCCGATCCCTCCCAACTCAATTTTTTAGGGGTTTGAGGCATAAAATCAATATGCCGGGCCTGGCCGGGCAAACTCCCGCGAAGCAATCCAGACTTAAGTCTCTGATACTGCTGTGGATCGCCACGGCGGCAAAAGCCGCCTCGCGATGACGGCGTCACGCACTTTAGCGGAAGAAGATCACCGTCATAAGAAGGAAGGCCGGGATCAGGAAAATCCCTGACCAAGCCATGAAACCGAAAAAGCCTGGCATCTTCACGCCGAGATGCTCGGCGATAGCCCTCACCATGAAGTTCGGCGCATTGCCGATATAGGTGGTCGCGCCCATGAACACGGCGCCTGCGGAGATGGCGGCGAGCGTTTGTGACATCGGTCCCATAAGAGTGTCCGGGTTACCTCCCGCGGCATTGAAAAACACGATATAGGTGGGCGCATTGTCGAGAAAGCTCGACAAAATCCCCGTCAGCCAGAAATAGGCAATGTTGTCCGGCTTTCCTGCATGATCTAAAAGGCTAAGCAGGGGGGCGAACGCGCCTTCACTCCCTGCTTTCAAGATCGCTATCGCCGGAATGACGGTGATAAAGATTGCGGCAAAGAGCTTCGCCACCTCGATCACCGGTTCCCAATGAAATTCGTTCAGCTCACGATAGGCGCGCGGCGTGAGCATGAGCGAAGCGGCAGCAAGCCCGGTGAGGACGGCGTTGCGCAGGAAGCTCATCCATGACACTTCAGTCCCGAAAATACTGACCTTCCCAAGAACGTCCGCCCCGCTGACCGCAACCGCTGCGACCAGAAGGATGAGGAGTGGCACATTTATAAGCCCGCGCACAAACGGGGCTGCGGAAGGCTTTTGCGCATCTTCTTTTCTAAATAGATAAATATCGAGAGCGAAAAAAATTGCGAGCAGGAGCGCAGTTAAAAAAGCCATCTGCGGCCAAAGTGCTCTCAGGGGCCAAGAAAAGTGCACACCCTCAAGATAGCCAAGGAAAAGGGGCGGGTCTCCGAGGGGAGTCAGCGCTCCGCCGATATTGCAAACAAGAAATATAAAAAAGACCACGACATGGACATTGTACTTCCGGTGCCGGTTCGCCCGGACGATCGGGCGGATCAGGATCATGGCCGCCCCGGTGGTGCCGGCGAAGCTGGCAATAACGGTGCCTATGGCGATGATGATAAGATTGAATTTGGGCGAGCCGCGAAGATGGCCCCCCACATAGATGCCGCCCGCTATGGTGAACAGGGCGCCGATGAGCACGATAAACGGGATGTATTCAAGCAGGAGAACATGAACGAGTTCGTAGAAGGCGGTACTCACCCCATAAAAGGCGGCGAAGGGCACGAGAAAAGCGGCTCCCCAAAACAGCGCGACAAGCCCATAATTGCGGTGCCAAAAGTGAGGTGCAACTATTGGAAAGATGGCAAGGGAGCAGAGCATGCCCGCAAAGGGAAGCACCCACAATGGGCTCAGCGCTGCGCCATCGATCGCGGTAACGGTGGCCGCCCAAGCGTTGGCGGGGCTAAGACAAGCAGCCAAAAAGATGCCCGGAGCGGCGAGAGCGAGCCGCCGGCGGGATGGAACAAGCGCGCACACGGCCTCACCATGCCAGAATGACTTCGATTTAAGCTCTAGACGCTCGCGCACCGGGCCGCAACCACTTCAAAACCGCGTGCCGTCTCCCAATAACTAGCATGGGAGAATCTCTAAGAGGTTTTAACGGCCATGAAAGAGCGCATAGAAAAGAGCGATGCGGAGTGGCGCGCGCAACTGACGCCGGAGCAGTACAAGGTCACGCGTGAGCATGGCACCGAGCGGGCTGGCACAAGCGAACTCAATAGCGAGAAGCGCGAGGGCGTTTTCACATGCGTGTGCTGCGGCGAGCCTCTGTTCTCGTCCGGCGCGAAATTCGAGTCGGGCACCGGCTGGCCGAGCTTCTACCAGCCTGTGGAAGGCGGCGCCGTGACCGAGCACGAGGACCGCTCATTCATGATG
>CAZCIF010000020.1:0-11258 GCA_964498645.1 uncultured Rhodomicrobium sp.
AAAGCGCATGCAGCCGTAATTGAGTTGGCCGGAGAATGATCCCTCGGAACGGTAAAATCAAGCCGGTTCGGCGGGCTGGTGCCAGAGGCGGTTGAAATCTCTTGGTCAATCCCGTTCTGCATGCCGGTTTACATACTCGCGGAGCGCCTGGTTGATGCTTGTCTGATAGCCTTTGCCGTCCTATGGAAGGCGCCGTTTAGCGATCGGATCGTACCCCGTATCCGGGATGTCCCATAACAGAAAACTTGACGCTTCGTGATATTTCCATAATATTCGAATTACGGAAAAATTGGATGCAATTGCGGCTTTGGCCGCGCTGGCCCAGGAAAACCGGCTCGACGCTTTCCGTCTTCTCATTCAGGCCGGTCCGGAGGGAATGGCGGCGGGCGAGGTTGCGTCGGCGCTGGACGTTCCTGCCAACACGCTGTCCTTCCACTTCGACCGCCTCCGTAATGCCGGGCTTGTGAGCGTGGAGCGCCGCAGCCGCTCTCTCATCTATTCGGCACGTTACGATACGATGAGCGCACTTTTGGCCTATCTCACCGACAATTGCTGCGAGGGAAAGCCCGAGGTCTGCGCGCCGCAATGCTGTGACCCTCAACAACCATCCGCAAAATCGAAACGGGAGACCGCCCTATGAAGCGCATGCATATTCATGTCTCCGTGGCGGATGTGAGCGAGTCCATAGCGTTCTATACCGCGCTTTTTGCAGCGGAGCCGTCCGTTGTGAAGCCCGACTACGCCAAGTGGATGCTCGACGATCCAAGGGTTAATTTTGCGATTTCGTCGCGCGGGAGCGGCGTTGGTCTCGACCATCTCGGCATACAGGTAGAAAGCGCGGAGGAGCTTCAAGAGCTCTACGGACGGCTTCAAACAGCCGAACGCCCGGTACTCGACGAAGGGGACACGGTTTGCTGTTACGCGCAGTCAACGAAATCCTGGACCGGCGATCCTTCAGGCATTGCCTGGGAGGTTTTTCATACCACCGGCGAGAGCACTAACTACGGCGATTCGAACGGCAAGGCCGGAGAGGTGCGGATTGCAAGCAAGCCCTCGGCGAGTGCATGCTGCGGCCCGAAAGCGAAAGACGCAGCGGCGGCATGAAGCTTTATATGTTCGAGCACTGCTCTCTGTGCTTTCGCGTCCGCATGGCTGCCGCCCTGAAAGGGGCGCATCTGCAGGAGGTAGCGGTGTTGGACGATGACACCGCGGTCATGACGCGGCTGGCTGGAAAACGGGTTGTTCCTATCCTGGTCAGGGACGATGGCGAGCCGATGCTGGAAAGCATGGATATCGTGAAATATATCGACCGGCAGGGCGATCCTGTCCTTACCGGTCCTGAGCGTGAAGAAGTCACCAGCTGGGCCGAAGCGGTCATCCAGCGGACCGCGCCGTTGACGGCGCCCCGCTATCCCCTTTTGGGGCTGCCCGAATTTGCGACCGCCGCGGCGCTCGATCACTATCAACTGCGCAAGCGGAAGCTGCTTGGCGATTTCGCCGGATTGCTCGCTAACACCCGCAGTTACATTACCGCTCTTATGCCGGAATTGGAAAGGCTCGGCCGCATGATTGAAAGCCCCGGCGCTGTCAACGGCACGCTATCCCTCGACGATATCCGTGTCTTGCCTCTTCTGAGGTCCGCTGCCGTGGTGAAGGCCCTGCAAATGCCGGCCGGCGTGCGTTTGTACTTTGAAACCATGATGGCGCGGATTGGGTATGCGCCCCTCCCCGCGATCTAAGCGATGCCTGCAAAACGCCTTTCGGTAGGAGGGTTGAATGAGTGACCGTGTTTTCAATGTGCTCTTTCTGTGCACCCACAATTCCGCGCGCTCCGTGATCGCGGAATCGATCCTCAATCGCTATGGGAGAGGGATGTTCCACGCCTTTAGCGCGGGCAGTCATCCCAGCGGACAGGTCAATCCCTACGCGATCCACCTTTTGACGGTTTTGGGTTACGACGTGAGCGGGTTGCGTTCTAAATCTTGGGATGAGTTCGGAGTTCCCGGCGCTCCAGTCATGGACTTTGTGTTTACCGTTTGCGACGACGCAGCAAATGAGGTCTGCCCTGTTTGGCCCGGTCAACCCATGACCGCGCATTGGGGCGTACCGGACCCGTCGCGCGTGGAAGGGACCGAAGCGGAAAAACGGCTGG
Source organism: uncultured Rhodomicrobium sp. (assembly GCA_964498645.1). Taxonomy (GTDB): domain Bacteria; phylum Pseudomonadota; class Alphaproteobacteria; order Rhizobiales; family Rhodomicrobiaceae; genus Rhodomicrobium. The sequence goes on from CAZCIF010000020.1 coordinate 2,153, forward strand.
CATTCGCTGAAGCCCATCGCATGCTCAAGTCCCGCATCGATATTTTTCTAAGTTTGCCGGTCCGGTCTCTGGAAAGACTGGCCCTGCAAAAGAAGATCGAAGAGATCGGCAGGGCGGCGCCCGGCGTGGAGGAAGCATAATGGCGTCCGCTCCTCTCGACCGCAGGCTTGCGGCTGAAACGCTCGGCACTGCCCTGCTCGTCGCGACAGTGGTGGGCTCGGGCATCATGGCGGAGAAGCTGGCGGGCGGCAACGAAGCGCTTGCGCTTCTCGGCAATACCATTCCAACCGGCGCGATCCTCGTTGTTCTGATCATCGTTTTTGGCGGCTTATCCGGAGCGCATTATAACCCGGCGGTGAGCTTGGTCTTCTGGATGCGGAGGGAGTTGACCGCGAAGGAGCTTGGAGCCTATGCCGCGGCTCAAATCGCCGGCGGCATTCTCGGGACGCTTGCCGCACACGCCATGTTCGATGAGACGCTGTTTCAGCTGGCGGTCAAAGTCCGGAGCGGCCCCGCGCAATGGTTTTCGGAGGGCGTCGCCACATTCGGTCTTGTCTTGACTATTTTGGGCACTCTGCGGCAGCGCCCCGATGCAGTGCCTTTTACAGTCGGTCTATATATCACCGCAGCTTACTGGTTCACCGCTTCGACAAGCTTTGCAAATCCGGCGGTTACGATCGCACGAGCGCTCACAGATAGCTTCTCGGGGATCGCGCCTCTGAATGCACCTGCCTTTATCGTTTCACAACTGCTCGGAGCCGTGCTTGCGACGGCGGTTGCGGGATGGCTTTTCATGGACCCGGCCCACGCAACACACCGCCTTAAATCCCGGCGGGTCATATCTGCGGAGTAAATCGTGACCGTCACCATCTATCACAATCCCGCCTGCGGAACGTCCCGTAACACTCTCGCCATGATCGTGCAGAGTGGCGAGGAGCCACAGATCATCGAATATCTGAAAACGCCGCCCACCCGGCAAAAGCTGGTTGAGCTGCTCGCGGCAATGGGGATGGAGCCGCGCGCTTTATTGAGGCGGAAGGGCACGCCTTACGACGAGCTTGGGCTCGGCGATCCGAAATGGACCGGCGACCAACTCATCGATTTCATGATCCAGCATCCGATCCTGATCGAACGTCCGATTGTTTTGACGGAGAAGGGCGTCCGGCTTTGCCGTCCTTCCGAAACCGTGTTCGAAATCTTGGCCACTCCCCTCACCGGCACGTTCGTGAAAGAGGACGGCGAGGCGGTTCACCCCAAGAAGCCCGGCGCGGCGTCTTGACACGAGTTCCGGCTGAACGGCTCATTGGCCCGCCGTCCGTCATCCCGTGCGCGCTGCGGCATGCAATGACGCTGCGCAGACACGGGATCTTAAAGGACGCGGCGTTCGTAACGATCCCGTGTCGGCAGCGCACCGCTTTGCGCTGCACTGCGCACGGGATGACGCACCTGATCAGGCCGTGCAGCGATCAACCGGAGACGGTATGAGTGCGCCGCACTTCTCTTTCTCATCCACGGTCTTAGCGCTCGGAACAACGCAAACGCTCGCCTGGGCATCGAGCTATTATTTGCTGGCAATCCTCGCGGACCCGATTGCAAAAGACACGGGCATGAGCACGAACGCCGTGTTTGCGGCGTTCTCTGGCGCTCTGTTAATCGCCGCCTTGCTGGGACCGCGCGCCGGAAGAACCATCGACCGGTTTGGCGGCCGTGCGATTCTCATGGCCTCGAATGTTTTCTTTGCGGCGGGCTTGGGATTGATGGCCATGGCGATGTCCTGGCCGGCAATTTGGGCGGCATGGCTGTTAATGGGAATCGGCATGGGGATTGGCCTTTACGACGCCGCCTTCGCCACCCTGGGCCGCATCTACGGGATGGCCGCGCGCGGCTCGATCACAGGCATTACCCTCATGGCGGGCTTCGCGAGCACCGTGGGCTGGCCGCTAACGGCAATGGGGCTTTCCGAGCTGGGATGGCGCGAGACGTGCCTAGCCTGGGCCATTGCGCATCTTTTGATCGGAATACCCCTGAACGCGGCGCTTCCCAAAACGGAAGAATGCCACGCGGGTCACGCGGCAGAGGTAAAGCCTCGCCTCGTCATGGATCGCAATATGTGGCTCCTGGCGTTTGCCTTCGCGGCCGGCTGGACGATCTCGACGGCGATGGCCGCGCAGTTGCCCCGCCTCTTAACAGCTTGCGGATCGACGGAGGCTCAGGCCATTGCGGCAGGCACGCTCATAGGACCGGCCCAAGTGGCCGCGCGCATGGTTGAAGCTGGGTTGATGAAGCGATTTCACCCGCTGCTTTCAGCCCGGCTGTCCGCGGTTTTGCATCCTTTGGGTGCCGCTTTCCTATTGTCCGGCGCAGCGGCAGTACCGGTCTTCACGCTGCTTCACGGGGCCGGCAACGGTATCCTTACAATCGCACGCGGGACCGTTCCATTAGCGATTTACGGGCCGGAGAATTATGGCTACCGGCTGGGAATACTGGGAGCGCCCGCGAGGATCGCGCAGGCGGCAGCACCTCTCTTGTTCGGGCTTCTGATCGAAAATCTCGGAGCGCGGGCATTGATGATATCGGCAGGATTGAGCCTTGCAACCTTGGCCGCGTTCATGCTGGTGCAGCCTGGAAGGGTGCTAGGCGACTTTCAACGTTAGCGCGGCTCCAGGTCCAGATAACCTCGCCTGTGCATTATGGGCTTGGCAATGCCCCACCGTTCCGCGTAAGTCAATCTTCACAACTGCTTAGCCGGCCATTCCTCAAATGAGGGGATGAGCGTGACCGTAATAGACTTCCTGCACGACGGCATAGCGTTTTCGGGCGACACCCTGCGGTCAGCCTCCATGGGGGGTACGGAAAGCTCGGTCGTCCAGCTTGCGGAAGCGCTCGCGAGGCGCGGGCACGACGTCTCGGTCTTCAACGGTGTTGCGGTTCCCCGTCGCGATTCCGGCGTGCATTGGTGGCCCCTTGCAGAGGCAGCCAAGCGGGCGCGCGGTGAGACCGGAATCGCCGTTGCCAACCCAAAGGTCTTCAACGGCTTGTCATTCCGGTCGCACATTTTTTGGCTGCACAATCCACTGAAGAGCTGGCGGCAAATCCGGCGGGGCAATATTGGGCCATTGCTGAAAAGGCGGCCCTACTTCGTTCTCTTAGGGCATTATCACGCCAGCCGCGTGCCGTGCTGGTTCCCGTCCAGCGGCCGGGGGATCATCCATCACGGAATCCATGAAGATTTCTTCCGCGACGCTCCGGCGGATACAGCGCCGCCGCCCAGAGCAATTTTTACCTCCCAACCCTATCGCGGACTCGAGTGGCTTCTCGATATTTGGGCCGGCATCAAGGGCCAAGTCCCTGTTGCCAGCTTCGATGTTTTTGCGCCGAAAGTTCATCAGGCGGCTGCGAACGCGCAAAGAGCCGCGCTTGATGGCGTGACATTTCGCGGGAGCGTCTCGCGTCCAGAGCTGGTCCACGAACTCGCGGCAGCGCGCGTCCAGCTCATCCCCGGCCATCGCGATGAAACCTACTGCCTCGCGGCGGCAGAGGCGACAGCCGCGGGTGTGCCTATCGTGACGCTCGGCACGGGCGCTCTTGCAGAGCGCGTCCGCGACGGCAAAACCGGCTTCATCGCGCGCGGCAGGGATGAGTTTATCGCGCGTGCGGCGGCGCTCTTGTCCGATGACGGGCTGTGGTCCGCCATGCATCGCGAATGCCTTGCCGATGCGGCGCTGACCGGCTGGGACAAGCGCGCGGAGGAGTGGGAGCAGCTGTTTGCCCGCCTCGCTAAGTGACGGCCTCGGTCAAGAAGCTGGTCAGATCGCTGGTTTCGAAGTGGATATAGTGGGGCAGCGTTGCAGCTTCTCTTAGCGCATGCTGTGAAGGGTGATCGCAATAGTCCGAGCGCACCAGCACAGTGACGATGCCAAGCGCGTGCGCGGCTTCCAGATTATGCGGCAAGTCTTCGAACATGGCGGCCTTGCAATTGGCGCCGCCGCAATAATCGAGGAAGCGCGCGAAAGCTTCCGGCTTCGGTTTCGGGATATAACCGCCGGCCGCGATATCGAAAATGCCGTCGAACTTATCCAAAACGCCCAGCTTTCCGGCCACCCGCTCGGCATGGCGCGCGGAGCCGTTCGTAAAGATGAACTTACGGCCTTCCAGCCGGGCGATGGCCTCCGCCAGCTCCGGGGCATGGCGGACTGGCGTCAAATCGATGTCGTGCACGAAATCCATAAACACTTCAGGCTTCACGCTATGCTCGGCCATCAAGCCCGAGAGCGTCGTGCCGTGCACATAATACAGTTCCTTTTGCACTTTCCGCGCTTCGGCCGGGTCCAGTCCGAGAAAATTCTGGATGAACGCCGACATGCGCTGATCGATCTGCGCGAAAAGATTGCACTCCGCAGGATAGAGCGTGTTGTCGAGATCGAAGATCCAAAGCCGCGTACCCTGAAAGGCTTGGTCTATGCGGCGCTTGCTGGCGGGCGCTTCAGCCATGCGCGTCCCGCTCGATGAGCGTGCCGACACCGTGTTCGGTGAACAGCTCCAAGAGAACAGAGTGAGGCACGCGCCCATCGAGGATCACCACGCCTTCCACGCCCTCCTCGATCACGCTGATGCAGCCCTCGACCTTCGGGATCATGCCGCCGGAAATCGTGCCGTTCGCGATCATGGCCTTGGCCTCGGACACCGACAAGCGGTGGATGAGCCTTTTGTCTTGATCGAGCACGCCCGCAACATCGGTGAGAAGCAGGAGCCGCTTGGCTTTCAGGGCTCCGGCAAGCGCGCTCGCAAAGGTGTCGGCATTGATATTGTATGTCGTGCCGTCGCGCGCAAAGCCGAGCGGGGCAACCACAGGAATGATCTCATTGGCGGCAAGCACCTGCACGATGCGCGGATCGATCTTCTCCGGCTCTCCGACAAAGCCGAGATCGACTACGCGCTCGATATTGGAGTCCGGATCGCGCTCCGTCCGCGTCAGCTTCCTGGCAATCATCAGATTGCTGTCCTTGCCGGAAATGCCGCAAGCGTGGCCGCCAAGCTGATTGATCTCGGAAACGATCTGTTTATTGATGGAGCCCGCGAGCACCATCTCAACCACCTCGACAGTTGCCGCGTCTGTGACGCGCAAGCCGCCAGAGAACTCGCTCTTGATGTTGAGGCGGTCGAGCAGCCGCGCGATCTGCGGCCCGCCGCCATGTACCACCACCGGCTTCACCCCGGCCTGCTCCAGCATCACGATATCGCGCGCAAAGCTCTCAGCGAGCTTGGCATCGCCCATAGCGTGCCCGCCATATTTTATGACGACTGTCGCCTGATCGTAGCGCTGCATGAAGGGCAGCGCCTCGGACAGGATCTCGGCGGCGACACGCAGCTTTCTGAGGCCCTTGTAAAACTCTTCGTTCGGATCGGCGGCGGTCAAAGCTCCCTCCCAAATCGCGCTCATCGCTGTGCAAGAAGTACGGTCTGATGGGCCGCCCTTGCAAGGGCTAGCTTAGCCGTGACGGCGCGACAGAAGCGGGCAACCTGGCAGGCTGCTGAAAAACTGGAAACTTTGGCCTCATCCTTCGACAGGCTCAAGGATGAGGCCGGCCTCATGGTGAGCCCAGTCGAACCATGGGCCACATGCTTCAGCAGCCGGTTTGAGCATGCTTCTTGCATTGACCTTCATCCAAGCGTGCGATTCCGGCTATGTACTTCTTTCCCTGTATGAAAGTCGACATGGTCAGGTTCACATGCTATATACACTGAGATATAGCATAATTGCGACCGAATGGGAGAGTCACATGCGAGTTCCTGCTTTCCTTGTGCTGTGGCTGTCGCTATTCGTGCCGGATGTTGCCCATGCTGAAAAGATCACGGTCGCGGCAGCCGCCGATCTGAAGTTCGCGATGGATGAAATCGTGAAAAGCTTCAAGGCCGCCCAGCCCTCTAGTGACATTGACGTCATCTATGGCTCCTCCGGCAAGTTCCATACGCAGATCCAGCAGGGCGCGCCTTACGACCTCTTCTTTTCAGCCGACATCGGCTTTCCTCGCGAACTGGCCAAGAACGGGTTCGCCGCATCAGAAGTAAAGCCTTACGCCTTCGGCCGTATTGTCTTGTGGAGCGCAACCCTCGATGCCACGAAGATGACCCTGTCGAGCCTTACGGACCCCAGTATCACGCGCATCGCCATCGCCAACCCGGCCCATGCGCCCTACGGTAAACGCGCAGAAGAAGCTCTTCGCGCTTCGAACCTCTGGGCTTCGGTCAAGCCGAAGCTGGTCTTCGGCGAGAATATCGCCCATGCTGCACAGTTCGTTCAGACCGGAAACGCGCAGGTTGGCATCATCGCCGTGTCCCTCGCCATGAGCCCGGCGCTAGCCAGCAAGGGCGGATACTTGCTCATCCCTGAGAACCTGCATGAGCCCTTGGAGCAGGGCTTCATTATCACCAAGCGAGCCGGAAACAGTGATCTTGCCAAGCGCTTCGCGGCCTATGCCGGGGGGCCGGAGGCACGAGCCATCATGAAGAGGTATGGCTTCGTTCTGCCCGGTGAGTCGCTGGCGAATTGATAGGGGCCCGGCGTGAACCTTCTGTACCTGTCCGATAGCGATCTCCAGGCGATTTGGCTGACGGCGAAGCTGTCCGGTACGGTGACGCTGATCCTGCTTCTCGCCGGGACGCCGGTTGCGTGGTGGCTGGCACGGACGAGAACCCGCTGGAAGGGGCTCGTCGGGGCGCTGGTTGCCCTCCCGCTAGTGCTGCCGCCCTCTGTCATTGGATTTTACATGTTGCTGGCCATGGGCCCCAATGGCCCAGTTGGCTGGCTCACGGAGACACTGGGCGCCGGCGCGCTGCCATTCACCTTCTGGGGGCTCGTGATAGCGTCCGTTGCCTACTCGCTGCCCTTCATGGTTCAGCCGCTTCAGAATGCGTTCGAGGCGATTGGCGACCGTCCGCTTGAGGTGGCAGCGACGCTCCGCTCGCCGCCGCTCGCCACGTTCTTCACCGTAGCCGTGCCCCTTGCTTTGCCCGGATTCTTGACGGCCTCCATTCTGACATTCGCCCATACAGTCGGCGAGTTCGGTGTCGTGCTGATGATCGGCGGGAACATCCCCGGCGTTACGCGCGTCGCTTCGGTCCAAATCTACGATCACGTGGAAGCGCTGGAATACACGCAGGCCCACCGGCTGTCTGCCGTGATGCTGGCCTTCTCGTTCCTGGTGCTGCTCGCCCTTTATTTGTGGCGGCCGCAGCCCAAGAAGGCGGGCTGACATGAGCAGCCTCGACGCGCGTTTTCGAATCGCATGGCCCGGCTTCAGCCTCGACGCCGATCTGAGCCTGCCCAGCCGTGGCGTCACGGCCCTGTTCGGCCACTCCGGGTCCGGCAAGACAACCCTCCTGCGTTGTATAGCCGGATTGGAACGGGCACCTCATGGGTTCCTGCGGGTGAACGGCGACGTTTGGCAGGACGCCTCCACTTGGCTGCCTGCTTACCGCCGCCCGATCGGATACGTTTTCCAAGAGGCGAGTCTGTTTCCTCACTTGAGCGTGTTGGGAAACCTGGAGTTTGGCTTGAAGCGCTCCGGTCAGAACGATAGGACGCATCTCAACCATGCGATCGAACTCCTCGGCATTGGGCACCTGCTCGACCGCAGGCCCGGCCGTCTGTCAGGCGGCGAGCGCAGCCGCGTGGCCATCGCCCGGGCGCTCGCCATAACCCCAAAACTGCTGCTAATGGACGAGCCGCTTGCCGCGCTCGACGAGCCGCGCAAGCAGGAGATTCTGCCCTATCTGGAGCGCCTGCGCGACGAGGCGCAAATCCCAATCGTCTATGTCAGCCATTCGGTGGCCGAGGTCGCAAGGCTTTCGGATACACTGGTGATTCTCGAAGGGGGTAAGGTGCGCGCGGCGGGGCCAACCATCGAATTGATGCACCGCCTCGACCTCATTCCAGCCCGCCGGCGACGACGAGGCCGGCGCGGTGATCGAGGCAGCCGTCGAAAGCCATGACGACGCTTACGGCTTGACACTGCTGAATTCGCGGGCGGGACATTGGCGGGTACCGCGTATCCAGGCCGCGCCGGGCAAGACAGTGCGGATGCGGATCAGGGCGCGCGACGTGCTGATCGCCCGGCAGCGCCCGGAGGACATGAGCGCGCTGAACATCATCCCCGCCATTGTCGATGAGATCGGGCCGATGGACGAGCCAAGCGTCGAAATCAAGCTCGACTGCGGCGGCGAGGCTCTGGTTGCCAGGCTCACGCGCTATTCGGCGGAGCGGCTGGCGCTCCGCCTGGGGACGCCCGTTTTCGCCATCGTCAAGTCCGTATCCCTCGACCGCACGAGCCTCGGCGCCGCTTTGCCGTAACTTCTCTTAAGATACAACTTGACAAAATAGAAACTTATGTTCGCGATCATTGAGTCGATGATTCTGATATGATACGATTCGCTTCGAACGCTGAGGATCGCTGATCATGACATCCGCAATCGAAAATTTTATGAGGTGGTGGAATTGGCTTGCTCAAAGGAACGGCAAGGTCAAGTTCCGCACACAGCGTGAGGCTTTTGATTTTATTCAGCGGTCCTACGAGAAAAGCGGTGGACCGAACGATGAGATTCGCGCTATGCGCAAGAAGTACGAAGAAGTAAGACGCGCCCGTGTCCGCAGAAAAGAGCCTGGATCTAACAAAGGTAGAGATCAAGCCGCTATCGCCTGATACGGCAACAAATAGGTTTGCTTGTGGCGCAGCTCCCATAGATCGGTTCCTCAAGAACAAGGCAGAAAAAGCGGAAAGACGCTACGAGTATAGAACTTTCTGCGCGCATCTCGACGAATCCCCAATCTGTATTGGTTACTATTCATTGCAGATTGGGACCGGAATCGTGGCCGAGCTGCCAAAAATACCAGAGACATATTTGATAAAACGCAAGCGAGAAGCGTTTCCTGCTGTACATCTTGCGTTTCTGGGTGTTGATGAAAGGTATCAAAGACAGGGTTTGGGTCGATTCCTAATTATGGATGTGTTTTCGAAGGCAGAATGTATTGCAAGTTGCGCTGGGCTTTATGCTTTGACATTGACATTGACATTGACATTGACATTGACATTGACATTGACATTGACAT
>CAZCIF010000020.1:11358-24327 GCA_964498645.1 uncultured Rhodomicrobium sp.
TTGACATTGACATTGACATTGACATTGACATTGACATTGACATTGACATTGACATCATACAATGATGCCTCTACTGCATTTTATAAGAGTATCGGATTTGAGATATATGTCGAGGCGAAACAGCCAAAGATGTTTTATCCAATTCAAGGCGTGATAGAACTAGTCAATGCTTACAAGGAAGATGCCGGGAGCGATTCACTTTCAGAACTCGCCGGCAAAGATGCCCGTGCAGCTTCGAAATGCAATTAATGCGCGCGGCTGATGCTGAACTCCACCGCATCGAGGAGCGCCGTCCGCGCTTCGCTCTTCGGGAAAACTTCAAGCGCTTTGCGGGCCTCCTGGCCATACATGCAGGCGCGCTCGATCGTCTCGTCCAAAGCACCATGGCGGCGCATCAGCGCTATGGCCTGGGCCAAATCGCCTTCCTGAATCTCGCCTTCCTGCAGGGTCCGCCGCCAAAATGCCCGCTCCTCCGCCGTCCCCCGCCTGTAAGACAGCACGACCGGCAGCGTGATTTTTCCTTCGCGGAAATCGTCGCCCACGCTCTTGCCGAGCATCGCGGCTTCTCCCGAATAGTCGAGCGCGTCATCAATGAGCTGGAAGGCAAGGCCGATATTTGTCCCATAAGCCCGCAAAGCGGCTTGCTCCGCCGGGCCGCGCCCAGCGATCACTGCACCGATTTCCGAAGCGGCTGCGAAGAGCGCCGCCGTCTTCGAAAAAATAACCGCGAGATAATCCTGCTCGGTGGTCGCCATGTCCTTTGAGGCCGCGAGCTGGATGACCTCGCCCTCCGCAATGACGGCTGAGGCGTCCGAAAGGATCTTCAAGGCGCCCAGCGACCCAACATCGACCATCATGCGGAAGGCCTGGCCCAAGAGAAAATCGCCGACGAGGACGCTTGCCTGATTGCCCCAGAGAATGCGCGCGCTCTTCTTGCCCCGGCGCATGTCGCTCTCATCGACGACGTCGTCGTGGAGAAGCGTCGCGGTGTGCATGAACTCGACACTCGCGGCTAGCCTGATATGAGCATCGCCCCGGTAGCCGCACATCTTGGCGCAGGCAATGGTCAGCATCGGCCGCAGCCTTTTGCCCCCGGAATTGATCAAGTGCCGCGCAAGCTCAGGGATAAGCTCAACGTCGGAACGTGCCTGCGCGAGGATGATCCCGTTGACCTCGGCCATGTCGTCGCGCACAAGCCGCAGGAGAGGCTCCAATGCCGATAACGGGTCGCGGCGCTCCTCGGCTAGGCTGACCAGGCTCATAAATTCCTCCGCTTTTGTTGTTTCAGGCGCCACTTTGTTGCGCGCTCGTCGCCAACTATTTAGTGAAACACCGCTTTGCCTATTTAAGCCACGTGGCTTAATGTCCTGGATGTCCGGATCGAAAGGCTCGCTTCATGGCAGAATTGCTCCGCACGACGGATATTGTTCTTATCACTTATGTCAACTCCTTGTTGAGTGATGCGGGGATCCCATCGATGGTTGCGGATGTTTATGTAAGTTCGGTTGAGGGATCGATTGGCATTTTCCCGCGCCGCATCCTTATCGCCAGCGAGGATTGGAACGAGAGCGTTAGCATTTTAACAGAAGCGGGTCTCGCCGGATATCTCGCTGCTGACGCCCCAAGCGGCGCTGGTTGGGGTCTTTGATCTTACGGCCTCATGCGTGGAAAGGCCCTTCAACATAACGTGCGATGCCTTTCTGGACGGACGTGTTCAGGTGCGGCAGCCGGAGAAGGGCTTCAGATCCGGTCTTGACGCAGTTTTTCTGGCTGCGGCATGCCCAGCGAAGAGCGGAGACAGCATTCTCGAAGCAGGCTGCGGCGCTGGCGCCGCCTCTCTCTGCCTTCTCGCACGTGTTGTGGAGCTTGAAGCCATAGGCGTGGAGATCGATCCCGATTTGGCGGCGCTTGCGCGCGAGAACGCCCTGGCGAACGGCTTCGGCGGCAGCTTCAAGGTCATAAATGCGGATATCACCGCGCCCTGGAGCGGCCTTGAGGCACTGGGGCTGCGGCGCGAAGCTTATGACCATGTTATTGCAAATCCCCCGTTCTTCACGCATGGGCATGCCAGGCTTTCCAAAGATGCCCGCAACGCGCGCTCGCGGACAATGCCCGAGGCCGGGCTTGACGCTTGGCTACGTTTTCTCGCCGGCGCCGCCAAGCCAGGAGGAACCGCGACGCTCATTCACACCGCTGAGGCCCTGCCCCGCCTTCTCACCGCATTCGAAGGACGCTTTGGCGGACTGCGCATCATCCCGCTTCATCCGAAAGCCGATGCTGCCGCAATCCGCGTCATTATCCGCGGTATAAAGGGCAGCCGCGGCCCCATTTCGCTGGAGCGCGGGATTGCGCTCCACGAACAGGACGGCACGCCCACTGAGGCCGCGAAGGCGGTGCTGCGGGATGGAAGCGGGCTTTTTTGACACAGGACGGAGGAATTAACTAACCACGAAAGCCTTGTTAACGCTCGCCGCGTACACATCTCCAAGACAGCCACCGGGCTAGGCCAAAGCATCCCTTTTTCTCACGCGGATCACTCATGCAAGCCGATAGCGAGCGTCTTCCAAGCTTCAGTTTTGACAATCTCTGGGACCGGATTGTTCCCAGTCCGTTCCGTTCCAAGGGGGAAGTCATCCCCGTTTTGCGCCTGACGGGCACGATTGGTGCCGCCACGCCGTTGCGGCAAGGGCTTTCGATCTCAGCTTGCGCGAACGCTATCGAACGCGCATTCTCGATCAAGAATGCGCCCGCGGTAGTGATCCAAATCAACTCGCCCGGCTGCTCGCCCGTGCAATCACGGCTCAGCTACGTGCTCAACCGGACGCCGGCCACCGAGAAGTCGCGAAAGGTCTTCGCCTTTGCGGAAGATGTGGCCGCTTCAGGCGGCTATATGATTGCTTGCGCCGCCGACGAAATCTATGCGGACGCGTCCTCTCTCGTGGGTTCGATCGGCGTCCTGTCGGCGGGATTCGGTTTTGTCGATCTTATCAACAAGCTGGGCGTGGAGCGGCGCGTCTATACTTCGGGTGAGAACAAGTTTCAGCTCGATCCCTTTAAGCCTGAAAATCCCGACGAAGTTTCAAGGCTAAAAAGAATTCAGGAAATCGTTCATCAGGATTTCATCGCACTTGTGAAGGAAAGCCGGGGCGCCCGGATCGCTGCCGCGGGCGATAGTCTATTCACAGGCGAGTTTTGGTCCGGCCGGCAGGCGCTTGAGCTTGGTCTCATCGATGGCATCATGGATATCAGAACCAAGATGCGTGCCCTCTATGGCGAAGATGTGCGGCTGAAGCTCATACCGTTGGAGCGCGGATTTTTTCGCCGGAAGACAGGTGTGGGCATCTCGCTATCCGGCGCGGATTACGGCGTAAGCTTCGGGAAAGGTTTCGCTGATGAATTAATTTCGGCTCTTGAGGAGCGTGCAATTTGGGCGCGTTTTGGTCTTTAAGCCTGGAGGGGCGCCAGGCTCACCGTTAGTTCCAATAGTAGGGTTGTTCGTTATGCCGCATATTTTTGTTATCGCCGTAGGCGCCGTTTCATTCCTCTTCGCCTTCCGGTGGCTCCGCCGCGAGTATGATCGTGTGGATGCTTCATTGCGCCGGGCCGATCGCCGCATTCGCCGGGCCACCCAAGTTCCCGCGACACCTTTGGTTTTCGATTCCGCGTTAGGGTTTTACCGGCCCGCTGAATAAGGCCGCTGCCGGCAGCACCCTGGTAGCGCGTACGCATGGTGACGCACATCTGCCGTCACGATATGATCCCTGAAAGGCAGGGGAATTCTCCATGCGAGGAAAGTCGATCCTTCTAATTATTGGCGGCGGCGTCGCGGCCTATAAGTGTTTGGACTTTATTCGCCGTGCTAAGGAGCGCGGGGCGCGGGTACGATGTATCTTAACGCAGGCCGCGCAGCATTTCGTGACGCCGCTTTCCGCTGCTGTCCTCTCCGAGGAGCCTGCCTTTACCGATCTTTTCGATCTCAAAAACGAGACGGAGATCGGCCATATCCGCCTTTCGCGCGAAGCAGACCTGATCGTTGTGGCGCCCGCGACGGCGGACTTGCTCGCGAAGATGGCTCATGGCCTTTGCGACGATCTGGCGAGCACCGTCCTTCTCGCCGCCGACAAGCCAGTGCTCGCGGCTCCGGCAATGAATTGGCGCATGTGGGAAAACCCAGCCACGCGGCGAAACTTGTCCCAGCTTAAAATGGACGGTGTGCATTTCGTTGGCCCGAACGAGGGCGAGATGGCTTGCGGGGAGTGGGGCTACGGCCGCATGGCGGAAGTAGACGAAATCGTCGCCGCCGCGGAACAGCTTCTGGCAGGCGAAGGGTCAAAGCCTCTGCACGGCCGTCACGTGCTCGTAACAGCGGGTCCAACCTTCGAACCCATCGATCCGGTCCGCTTTATCGGCAACCGGTCGAGCGGTAAACAGGGCTACGCGATTGCTTCGGCGGCGGCGCGGCTTGGCGCCCAAGTCACGCTTGTCGCAGGGCCGGGCATGCTGCCTGATCCTCAAGGCATGAAGATTATTCACGTTGAAACCGCGCAGCATATGCTCGATGCGGTGGAGGCGGCGCTGCCGGCCGATATTGCGGTGTTCAGCGCAGCCGTCGCGGATTGGCGCGTAGCCTCGGTGCAAGCCAGGAAAATCAAGAAGGGGGATGCAACGCCTGAGCTGCGTTTGATCGAGAACCCCGACATTCTCAAAACCGTTTCGAAGCGGACCAGGAAAAGGCCGTCTCTCGTCATCGGCTTTGCCGCCGAGACGGAAAATATCATCGCCCATGCCATTAAAAAGCTAGAGAGCAAAGGCTGCGATTGGATGGTGGCGAACGATGTCTCCCCGGAAGGCGGGGTGTTCGGAGGCGACAAGAATACAGTCCATCTCATCACGCGTTCGAAAGTGCAAAGCTGGCCTGAGATGTCCAAGGACGGCGTCGCGGAACGGCTTATGCAGGCAGCGAGCGCCTGGCTGCAAGGAGAGGGCGACGGCGCGGCGGCCTCTCAACCCTTTCAACCTAAGGCAGCGCCCCAAGCATGACCGTTGTCCGCTACAAGGTCTTGCCGCATGGCGAAGGCTTGCCCCCTCCATCTTATCGAAGCGCACTCGCGGCGGGGCTCGATCTTGCGGCAGCATTGGAGGATGGCACTCCGCTGGTGCTTGGCCCTGGCGAACGCGCCCTTGTTCCAACCGGCATAGCGCTTGAGTTGCCCGCCGGGTTGGAGGCTCAAGTCCGCCCGCGCTCGGGACTTGCTCACCGCCATGGGGTTACGGTGCTGAACACGCCCGGCACCATCGACGCAGACTATCGCGGCGAAATTCATGTGCTTCTCATCAATCTCGGTCACGAGCCATTCAGCATCGCGCGCGGAGAACGGATTGCTCAACTTGTGATATGTCCGGTGACAATGGTAACCTTGGAGCGCGCAGACAAGCTTAGCATTACAGGGCGCAACGAAGGAGGGTTTGGCTCCACAGGCAAAAGGTGAGACAGAAGCGCCATGAGCGCCGGTCATATGTCCCATGATGACCCCCTGCTATGGATATATCCGCACGGTGCCATATTTGGATGCTCACATTCGCCCATACAAAAATGCGGGGCTGAAGCTTTGCATGCGTCAACATCCAGAAGGAGGTTCCCATGTCTGAATCTCATATCTGGGGAGGGACAATCAGAAGAATGTGGTTGCCGGAGAGCGATAAATTCCGCGACCACTTATTGAGGCTCGATCGCGAAAGCCGCCGGATGCGCTTCGGCATGCCTGTCAGCGATGGCTTTATCACCGGCTACGCTTCGCGCCTCGGCGAGATGAAGATGTCTCGTCTTTGGCTTGTTCGCCGATGGCGAAATGCGCGCGGCCGCTGAAATGCGCCAGATTGGCGATTCCTGGTCAACGGATGCCGAAGGCGCATTCTCCGTGGAGCGCGAGTTCCAAAATCGTGGCATCGGCTCGGATTTGCTTGGCCGCATCATACGGGCGGCGCGGAACCGGGGCGTGTCCCGGCTCTACATGAACTGCCTTGCCGAGAATCATAAAATGCAGCGCATTTGCCGCAAGTACGAGGCGGAGCTGCATTTCGACCACGGCGAAGTTGTTGGCCGTGTGCTTCCCGCGCTGCCAACTTATATCTCGCTGTGGCAGGAAGCCGTCGATGACTCGAACGGCTTCGTCATGGCAGTAATAGACCTCCCTTTGCAGATAACGCAGACGGTGCAGTAGGGTATTTCCAGCGCATGTGGAAACACCGTCATTGCGAGCGAAGCGAAGCAATCCAGGGCTAAGTCTCTGACATCGCTCTGGATCGCCACGGCGGCGAAAGCCGCCTCGCGATGACGGCTGAATCCACGTCGGCCGTATTCACTCTAGTTCTTCGACTTGTCGACCAGCGCACGCTCCGCGATCCAGGGCATCATCGCGCGCAAGCGGCGGCCAGTCTCCTCGATGGGGTGTGCGTCGCACTTCGCGCGCATCGCCTTGAAGCTCGTCTGATTGACGCGGTTCTCGAGCATCCAGTCGCGGGTGAACCTGCCGGTCTGAATATCCGCCAGCACCGCCTTCATCGCCTCCTTCACGCGGGTGTCCACGATGCGCGGGCCGGTGACATATTCGCCATATTCAGCCGTGTTCGAGACCGAATAGTTCATATTCGCGATGCCGCCCTCATAAATCAGATCGACAATCAGCTTCACCTCGTGCACGCATTCGAAATAGGCCATCTCCGGCGCGTAGCCTGCTTCGACGAGCGTTTCGTAGCCCGCCCGCATCAGTTCCACGAGGCCGCCGCAGAGAACGGTCTGCTCTCCGAACAGGTCGGTCTCGCATTCCTCTTTGAAATTCGTCTCGATGATACCCGCGCGGCCGCCGCCGATGGCGCTGGCATAGGACAGGCACAACTCGTGGGCGTTGCCGCCCGGATCTTTCGCGACCGCGATGAGACAAGGCACGCCGGCGCCACGCAGATATTCGGCGCGCACGGTGTGACCTGGCCCTTTGGGGGCAACCATGCCAACATCGAGATCGGCGCGGGGCTCGATAAGATTGAAGTGAACGTTAAGCCCGTGCGCGAAGAAGAGCGCCGCGCCCTCTTTCATATTGGCGCTCAGGTGATCGCGATAGATATCGGCCTGCAACTCGTCCGGGGTCAGCATCATGACCACATCGGCCCATTTCGCGGCTTCCGCGACTTCGAGAACCCGGAGTTTCTCCCCCTCGGCCTTCTTCGCCGAGTTCGACCCTTTGCGCAACGCGACGGCCACTTCGGTCACGCTGGAATCCCGCAAATTCAGCGCATGAGCATGGCCCTGGCTGCCATAGCCTACGATGGCGACTTTTTTTCCTTTGATGAGGTTAATATCGGCATCGCGATCGTAATATACGCGCATGGTGGCTTCCCTTTTTCAGTGTTTCTTCTTTGACGATCAGGGCGCGGCGTTTGCGGTCGTGCCAGAAGGACGAGAGACGCGCTGAAACCTGCGTTCCGCCGTACAGCAGCAAAAACCGTAAGGTCAATTGAATTAAGCAGCTATGAACCGCCCGGCGGTTGCAGCTAGCCCTCTTGCCTAAATCTATCATTTCTTGACTTAGAGGGCGTTGAAGGTCATAACGCTTTGCAATCACCGCGATTGTGAGCTTTTCGCGTCCTACCCGGTTGTACTACGGTCTATGGAGACGTTTTTGCGAAAAGGAGGCGACATGGGCGGCGCCGAACTGCCTCCAGATTACAAGCCATCTGAAGACGAACCCTTTATGAATGAGCGCCAGCGCGCTTACTTTAGAAAAAAACTTCTCGCTTGGCGCGATGAAATCCTTCGCGAAAGCAAAGAAACACTCGATCATCTACAAGATTCAGAACAGCATCCCGACGTAACGGACCGGGCTAGCTATGAATCCGACCGCGGGATTGAACTCAGGGCACGGGACCGGCAGCGCAAGCTCATTGCGAAAATCGATGCGGCTCTCGGGCGCATCGAGGAGGGCACCTACGGCTATTGCGAAGAAACCGGTGAGCCTATCGGCGTCAAGCGCCTCGATGCGCGGCCTGTGGCCACTTTGAGCCTCGAAGCCCAGGAGCGCCATGAGCGCCGCGAGCGCATCTACCGCGACGATTAGTAAGCGGGCGAGCGGCGCACGGCACCATCGGTGCCCGCCATGCCGTAAAGGCTCGCTAAGATGAATTACCGTCACGCCTATCACGCCGGGAATTTCGCCGATGTCTTGAAGCACATCGTCCTTGTCCTGTGCCTCGACTATCTGCAAAGGAAGGCCGGGCCGCTCTGCATTGTCGACGCCCATGGCGGCGCCGGCCTTTATGACCTCGACTCCGAAGAAGCGGTGAAAACGGGCGAGGCGGAGAGGGGCATCGGCGCCCTTGCCGGAAGAACGGACGCGCCGCCGGACCTCAGGCTCTATCTCGATCCCGTAAAGCGCGGCCTCGAAGCACGGCAATATCCCGGCTCGCCGCTGCTTATTTCGCGAAGCCTGCGGCCGCAGGACCGCCTGATTACAAGCGAACTTCACACCCCGTCATTCGAGTCGCTCGAAGCGGTCCTGAAGCCTTACAAGAACGCCCGCGCGATGAATATGGACGCCTATGAATGCATCCGGGCGCACATCCCGCCCAAGGAGCGGCGGGGACTTGTGCTGATCGACCCGCCATTCGAGCGGAAGGACGAGTTTGAAATCCTTGCTCGGCAGATGAAGGAGTGGAAGAAGCGCTGGGAGACAGGGGTCTACCTCCTCTGGTATCCCATCAAGGCGCACTTGCCCGTTGATGCATTAAAGGAGGCGGCGCGCGCGCTTGCCCTTCCCCGGACATGGTGCGCCGAAATTCTCATCCAGCCCCGGAACCAGGCCGAGACTTTGAACGGATGCGGCCTGATCGTCTTCAATGCACCCTACACCGTTCCTGAGCGGGCCGGAGCGCTTTTGCCATACCTGAAAGAAGCCATGAACCTCCATGAAACGGCTTCCGCATGGGTGGTGCCCCCTCTGTAATGGGCTTACTATCTATTTCGACGCACCGCCCGCCGTCCTGGTCAAGCCGGTGTGTGCCAACCCAAAGTCGCGCATCGCACCAATCACAGGGCCAAGCGCACGGCCCTTTTCCGTAAGCACATATTCTGCCCGCGGCGGATGCTGTTCGTAGATTCTCCGTTCGACGATGCCGTGCTCTTCCAGGCGTTTGAGCCGCGCCGAAAGCGTATTGGGGCTGATTCCCTTCAGTGACGCTTCGAAGTCCTGAAACTTGCGCGGCCCCGATAGGAAAAGATCGCGCACGATCAAAATCGTCCAGCGCTCGCCAATGATTTCGAGCGTCCGGGCAATCGGGCAATCCTGCTGGGAGCGGAGGCGGGGTGACGTCATCGGCGGTCTCCTACCTCAGTTTCGCATTTCTGTCATTGCAATCCCAAAAGCTATAGTCTATATCTATTATAGTGACTATTATTAACGGAGTTAATAGGAGGTGCCATCATGTCCATCGCAATCCCCGGTTATGTGGAACCTGCCATAGGCGGTGCACAGTTGCTTATGGTATTGGCCGTTCTTGGCGGGCTATGGCTCGCGCTGGGGCGCACATCCTTGGAAGCCAAGGAGCGTGCCCGCAGCTGGGCCTTAATCGCCGTACCGTTTCTGCTCTGGGCGGCCCTGGCATGGCTGTTGAGCGTGTCGGGTGCGCTCGAAGCCCGGCC
Source organism: uncultured Rhodomicrobium sp. (assembly GCA_964498645.1). Lineage (GTDB taxonomy): Bacteria > Pseudomonadota > Alphaproteobacteria > Rhizobiales > Rhodomicrobiaceae > Rhodomicrobium. The sequence goes on from CAZCIF010000020.1 coordinate 21,050, forward strand.
GGGCGTTTTCGTGGCGCCAATCGCATTCGCCATCCTCCTACCTACTGCAATCGGCGCGTTTCTGCTCACGCGCTCGCGGCGCGTTGCGGAGATCCTCGATGCGGCGCCCCCGGCGTGGCTGGTTGGCGTTCAAGTCTATCGCGTTCTTGGCGCTGTCTTTCTTGCCCTGCTTGCCCAAGGGCTGCTGCCGCGGGAATTTGCGCTCCCCGCCGGCATCGGCGATGTCTTTATCGGCGCATCGGGCCTTGCCTTGGCCTTTTGGCTTGCATCGGGAAGCAGTTTGAGCCGGAAAGCTGCTTACGCCTGGAATATTTTCGGCATTGCCGATCTTGTGGTTGCGGTCGCAACCGGGTTCTTGACCTCACCCGGCCCATTCCATCAACTGGCGCTCGATGATCCGAACATGCTGATTTCGGCCTATCCTCTTGCGATGGTTCCGGCCTTTGCCGTGCCTGCACATCCTCTCGATATGGCAGCTAAACCGGCGGACAAAAGCCGCGCCGGAAACAGGAAAGGAGCTTGACGCCAGTCCGTTTGCACACCTGCGGCATGCTGGCCGCTAACGCCGCCCCGGCAACGCGCAAGTGGACGCCGGGCGCCGTTTCGCTTAGAACATCGCAAAACATCGAGGCGTTCATGGGCTTGATAAGCGATCTCTTTACCTGGTGGAACGGCGCCACGCTATCGACGCGGCTCTACACAAACGCGCGGGGCCAGTTTGTTGGCGAGGATGACCAGGGTAACCAGTACTATCAGGATGCAAGCGGCACAGGCACGGCGGGCCGGCCGCGCCGCTGGGTGATCTACAACGGTTATGCGGAGGCTACCAAGGTGCCGCCGGAGTGGTTTGGCTGGCTGCACTACATTGTGGACACCCCGCCCACAGAGGATAGCTATCATCCCAAGCCATGGCAGAAGCCGCATGTCGAAAACCGGACCGGCACCCCGCTCGCCTATCATCCGCCCGGAAGCTTGGTTGGCGAGATGCGCCGCCCAAAAGCCGATGGCGATTACCAGCCCTGGAGTGCTGAATAGGCTGCATGGCCTGGCCACTAGCAATCGTCACTGCGAAGGCTCAAGTCGACCAGCACCCCGCCTGTGCGCGGCTCAAGCACTCCAGTCGTTCCCGGGAAAGACAATGGAAGCTTTTTAAGGTGGCGCACCGCGAGGTAGGCAAAGGCCTGCGCTTCCATGAAGGCCCCGTTAAAACCAGCCTCATCTGCGGTTTTCGTGTTGGCGCCGAGCACGCGGCGCAGGCCCTCCAGCATGTAAGGATTGCGCGCGCCGCCACCCGATACGATCCAAATCTTCGGTTGTGCCGGGAATAGGCGCGCGGCAGCAGCAATGGCTGCGACAGTGAACGCGGTGAGCGTTGCCGCGCCGTCTGCGGGACTTAGTCCCTTGATCTGCTCCAAGGTGAACGTGCCGCGATCCAGCGACTTAGGCACAGGAGCGGAGAAATAGGGATCGGAGATGAGCGCCGCCAGTGCCTGGCGGTTGACCTTGCCGGCCAGCGCCAGCCGGGCATCGCGATCCATAGGCGCGCCCGTATGGCGCAGCGCCCAATCGTCGATGAGGCAGTTCCCCGGGCCGGCGTCGAAGGCGATCAGCCCTTCGGCTGGCCCCTCGGGGATGAAGGTGACATTTGAGATGCCCCCGATGTTGACAAAAGCCGCCGGCAGCGGAAGCTTCGCGCGCAAGGCCAAGGCGCGGTGAAAAATCGGCACCAGCGGTGCGCCCTGGCCACCGCGCTCGACATCGGCAGCCCGGAAATCGTAGACGACGGGAACGCCAATCGCTGCACTCAAGCAGCCGGCGCTGCCGAGCTGCACGGTCAACCCGAGTTCCGGACGGTGAATGACGGTCTGCCCGTGAAATCCAACAACGTCAACGCTGGACAGGGTGATCCCGTTTTCCGCGACAAACGTTTTCACGCATTCCGCATGTTTTGCGGTGAGCATGCTCTCTGCGATCGCCAGAACGCCGGTCCGGTCGTCGCGGCGGTTGATGCCGCGCGCGGAGACCATCGCCTCGCGGAGCAATTGGCGCTCAACCGCCTTGTAAGGAATCTCCGCAACTGGCCCGAACGAGTGAATGGAATAGCCGTCTGTCTCGATCAGCGCCACATCGACGCTATCCATCGAGGTGCCGCTCATAAGCCCGATCGCCTTCATCAACCCTCGCTTGACGCAATACGTGAATGCCTTACATGGTGCCATTCTGCTACACGCTCCTGATGCGCCTGTCGAGGCACACGGAACGAGGGAGGGCTTCAATGCGCGCCGCCGCAAAAAATAAATCTGATTTTATCCAGATTCTCAAGGAGCGCGGCTATGTGCACCAGATTTCGGATGAGGAGGGCCTGAAGGACGCGGCGGCTAAAGGCATCATCTCGGCTTATGCCGGCTACGATTGCACGGCTTCGAGCCTGCATGTGGGCAACCTCATTAGCATCATGATGCTGCGCGTTCTGCAAAAGGCCGGCCACAAACCGATTGTTGTTGTCGGCGGCGGCACGACAAAGGTCGGCGATCCTTCGGGAAAGGATGAGACCCGCAGGCTGCTCACGCAGAAGGAAATCGATGCGAACAAGGAGAGTATCAAGACCGCGTTCACCCGGCTCCTCGGCTTCGGAGATGGCGAAACGGACGCGATCCTCGTCGATAATGACGAGTGGTTGAAAAACCTGCGCTACATCAAGTTCCTGCGCGAATATGGGCGCCACTTCACCATCAACCGGATGCTGACATTCGAGTCGGTGAAGCTCCGGCTCGAGCGCGAGCATCCGCTCACCTTCCTCGAGTTCAACTACATGCTCTTGCAGGCCTACGATTTCCTGGAGCTTGCCCGCCGCTACAATTGCATTTTGCAAATGGGCGGATCGGATCAGTGGGGCAATATCGTGAACGGCATCGAGCTCGCCCGCCGCGTCGAGGGCCGGGAGCTTTTCGGCCTTACGACACCGCTCCTCACCACGTCTTCCGGCGCGAAAATGGGAAAAACCGTCAAAGGCGCGGTCTGGCTGAACGCGGATATGCTCAGCCCCTACGAGTACTGGCAATTCTGGCGCAACACGGAGGATGCCGATGTAGGCCGGTTCTTGCGGCTTTTCACGGATTTGCCGCTGAACGAAATCGAGCGGCTGGAAGCGCTGGCGGACCAGTTTCAAACCACCTATTTCCAGGGTCTCGGCAAGACCAAGCCCATCCCGATCTGCGCTGCTTCGCTCGAGCGCGAGCCGGCCACCGAAGGCGTCGAGGAGGTCGCGGCGCGAAACA
>CAZCIF010000021.1:0-23783 GCA_964498645.1 uncultured Rhodomicrobium sp.
CGGGCTTGCGGCCATTCCTTAGACTGCGATGCTGGCTCGGCCTGGATGTATGCGCTCAGGATGACGCGGTCTCCCGCGACATTGGCGGCTGCTGCCATGGACGGGATGTCTGGCACAAAGAAAAGGCGCTTGGCTGGATCCGGTTTCGGACTGAACCAATCCGGCTTCCCGGATAGCCTGACAATTCCGGTCACCTCCGTCTCACCTTCAGCGAAGAGGCTCTTATCATCCGCAAGGTTCTGCGGCACGAACCCGCGGTTCACGAAGACGATGCCTTCGCTGAATTTCAGCGGCGTAAAAATCAGATAGCCAAAGCCTTCCCGCGTCTTCGTCCGTGCCGCTTCCGGGGTCGCGGTCAGGATTCTGACCGTTTGGGAGTTTTCGAACTGACCACTGACGCGGACGCGCCTGAACTCATGCCCCTCGCTTCCGTTTTCCCGGGGAGGCTCATAAGCGATTGGAAGGCGGGAAAGTGCCGCTTCGAAACGCGCGATCAGATCGTTCTTCCAAACGCGCCGCTCCCATTGCCAAATACCAAGGGCGATCAAGATACCGAACGCGCCGAGAGCGAGAAGGCTCAGTAAAACGCGGCGGCGGTTCACCGCAGCCGGCCCTCGGCCGCCTTATTGGCATATTGCAGCGCGATGAGGGTTGCCTTCAACGGGCGCAGGATGAGAAGTGGTAACGCGATGGCGAGCGGTATCCAAAGGACCCCATGCACCCAATAGGGCGGCTCGTAGAGAGCTTCCACGATGAGTGCGCCGCCCGTAACGATGAACCCGACGAAGAGCATGATGAAGACCGCGGGACCATCCCCGGGATCAGCGAAGCTTAGATCGAGGCCGCAATCCGGGCAGCGATCGCGAAGCGTGAGGAAGCCCCGGTAAAGGGGCCCCTTGCCGCAGCGGGGGCACCTGCAGAGAAGCCCTGAGACCCAAGGTGAGACGTGACCTTGTACCGCCATTGAGATTCTCCGCAGACGCGCCGGCCTGTTTTAGTGCGCCGCCGCATAAGATCCCGCACCCCAGACATAGATGCTGGCGAACAGGAAGAGCCACACCACGTCAACGAAGTGCCAATACCATGCGGCAGCCTCGAAGCCGAAATGCTGCTTCGGCGTGAAGTGACCCGCGATGGACTGGAACAAGACCACCGACAGGAAGATGGTTCCGATGATGACATGCAGGCCGTGGAAGCCCGTGGCCATGAAGAAGGTTGAGCCATAAATGTGACCGGCGAATGTGAAGCCAGCGTGGCTATACTCATAAGCCTGGCAAACCGTGAAGAGCATGCCGAGCAGGACGGTCAGCGCCAGACCGATAATCAGGCCCCGGCGATTACCGGTTTGAAGCGAGTGATGGGCCCAGGTTACCGTCGTACCCGATGTGAGCAAAATGAGAGTGTTGACGAGCGGCAGTCCCCAGGGGTCGAAGGTGTGCTTGAAGACGTCAGCACTCGGAACGGGCGGCCACTTCCCGCCGAGGACTTGATCGCGTCCGACCACGCCGACCTGCAACCCATCCTGGATTGTTTGAACGTCGCCGGGAAACAGCGAAACATCGAAATAGGCCCAGAACCAAGCGACGAAGAACATCACCTCGGAGCTGATGAAAAGGATCATGCCGTAGCGCATCGCGAGCTGCACCACGGGGGTGTGCTTATGGTTGTAAACGCCTTCGATCATGATGTCGCGGAACCAGCCGAACATCGTCCCAAGAACACCGGCCAGCCCGGCGAAGAAGACCCACGGCCCTTGCATACCGAATACGCCGCCCTGACTTGTCTTCATCCAGATGATGGCCCCAATCGCCATCACAAGAGCTGAGACAGATGCCACGAGAGGCCAAGGACTTGGCGTGGGCATGTGGTAGTCGTGCTGTGTTACGGCGTCATGAGCCATGGCGTTCTCCCAACTGCGATTAAAGGGGCATTAACCCGGATTTTGAGCTTTGACCGAAGAGGCATCGCCGCGGGCCGGGGCCAGATTCGCCACGGGCGCCGATGCCGGGGTTTGCACTTTGTAGAAGGTGTAGGAAAGGGTCATATCGCGGACGGTTTTCGCGTCGCGGTCATTCAGCACCGCAGGGTCGATGAAGAAGGAGACCGGCATCTCCACCGTCTCGCCCGGCTTCAGCGTCTGCTCGGTGAAACAGAAGCACTGAATCTTTGTGAAGTATTGGCCCATGATCTCAGGGCTGACATTGAAGACCGCCGAGCCCGTCACAGTCTCTTTCGACTTGTTGGTGGCGCGGAAGAAAGCAAGCTGGTTCTCGCCCACATGCAACGTCATCTCAGGCTGCACGGGATCAAACGACCAGGGTAGGTTCCGGGTAACATTGGCGTCGAAGCGCACCGTGACCGTCTCTGGGAAAACCTTTCCGGAGGCGGCTGTCGCGCGCTGGGGCGTTCCGGCGAAGCCAGTCGCGGCGCAGAACATGCGGTAGAGCGGGACGGAGGCGAAGGATAGGCCAATCATGAAAGCGGCGAACGCCACAAGCCCGCCGGCGAGGCGCCGGTTGCTTCCCGCCGCTGCGCGCTGCGATGCGCCTGCCTTCGCGGAATTAGATGGGCCGGTTTGCGACATTGGCTCCAAGCCTCACGATCGTCACAAGAAAGAACATCACAACAAGAGCGAAGAGCGCCCAAGCGATAGCGATCGAGCGCAGCCTCTGGCGGCGCCTAGCCTCGTCCGTCTGCACCACGGGCGTGCCATCGTCACCTTCCGGCTCCGGCGCGGGCCGTTTATCGTCCGAGCCCAAAGCCATGTTCAACCCAAAGGGCGCCGAAAAGCGCGAAAAGATACAGAATTGAGAAGGCGAAGAGATGCCGGCAGGCCCTATCGGCCTCGAAGCCCTCCCGCACCCGGAAGACGCGCAATGCGCAGAACAGGAACCCGGCTCCAAGAACCGCCGCCACCGCCGCGTAGCCGTAGCGCGCGAAACCGAGCATCACCGGCAGGAAGCCGGCCGCTACCGTCGCAACGGTGTAAGCCAGAATTTGCAGCCTCGAATGCGCGGCCCCCCGGACATTCGGCATCATCGGCACACCGGCCCGCTCGTAGTCGCGCGACCGGTAAAGAGCCAGCGCCCAGAAATGCGCCGGGGTCCAGAGGAAGATGATAAGAAAAAGAGCGAAACTTTCCCAGGAGACGGCCGAAGTAGCGGCGGCCCAGCCGATCATCGGAGGCAGCGCGCCCGCGGCACCGCCGATCACGATATTATGCGGCGTGCGCCTTTTCAGCCAATGGGTGTAAATGACAAGGTAGAAGACAATGCTACCGGCAAGCAGCGATGCGGCCACCCAATTCACGAGCAGCCCGAGGCTCAGGACGGCGAAGACCGCCAGGAAAAGTCCGAATGCCGCCGCTTCTTCGCGAGGGATCCGGCCTCGCGGGATTGGCCGTTTCGCCGTGCGCTGCATCAGCGCGTCAATATCGGCGTCGTACCACATATTGAGGGCGCCGGCGGCGCCGGCTCCCATTGCGATGAGGATGAGGGCAGTCAGCGCCAGCACCGGATGGAGCGGCAGCGGCGCAATCGCCATGCCAACAGCAGCCGTGAACACTGCGAGCGACATCACCGTAGGCTTCAGCAGCGCGACATAGTCGTGCACCGACGCCGCCGTCGCGGGCAGGGCTTGGGGCTGGGATACGGAGACCGGGGGTTCGCTCATCTTCTATCTTTTTTAAGGTTCGGCTCCGGCAAAGCTTTCACTGTGTTTCTTTGCCGGAGCATGTCTTGCACTTAAGCCCTGCTGCTTCTAGCGGATCACGGGCAATTTCTCGAAGGAGTGGAACGGCGGTGGCGAAGACAGCGTCCACTCAAGCGTGGTAGCTCCGGCGCCCCAGGGATTCGCTCCGGCTTCCTGCCTGCGCAAGAAGGCATGCGCGATGGTCACCAGGAAGATCAGGACGCTCAACCCGCCGATGTAGGAACCGATCGACGAGAGATAGTTCCAATCCGCGTACGCATCCGGATAATCGGCGTAGCGGCGGGGCATTCCTGCAGCTCCAAGGAAATGCTGCGGGAAGAAGGCGAGGTTCGCCCGGTCGATGGCCGCGTTCGCCAGCACGACGCCTGTCACGCCGCCGACCGTGAACAGGAAGATGAAGCCGATCGCCCAGACCATCGGTGTGCGGAACTGGATCGAGCCACCCCACATAGTCGCGATCCACGAGAAGATCTTGATGCCGGTCGGAACCGCGATCACCATCGTGGCAAAGACGAAGTAGGCCTGCGTGTTAACGCCGATGCCTGTCGTGTACATGTGGTGAGCCCAAACAACGAAACCGATCGCACCGATGGCAACCATCGCGTAAGCCATGCCGAGATAGCCGAACACGGGCTTCCGGGAGAAGGTGGACACGATCTGGCTGATCATGCCGAAGCCTGGCAGGATCAGAATGTAAACCTCGGGATGGCCGAAGAACCAGAAGAGATGCTGGAACAGCACGGGGTCGCCGCCGCCCGCCGGGTCGAAGAAGGTCGTTCCGAAATTGCGGTCCGTCAGCAGCATCGTGATCGCACCTGCAAGAACGGGAAGCGAAAGCAGGAGCAAGAACGCCGTAATCAGGACCGACCAGACATAAAGCGGCATCTTATGCAGCGTCATGCCCGGAGCGCGCATATTGAAGATGGTGGTGATGAAATTGATCGAACTGAGGATGGACGAGGCGCCTGCCAGGTGAAGCGACAGGATCGCGAAGTCCATGGAAGGTCCAGGATGGCCGCTGGTGCTCAATGGCGCATAAACCGTCCAGCCGCCGCCGAAGCCGTTTGACCCAGGCGCGCCCTCGACGAAGAGCGAAAGGACCAAGAGCGTAAGCGATGCCGGCATAAGCCAGAACGCAACATTGTTCATGCGCGGGAACGCCATGTCGGGCGCGCCGATCATGAGCGGCACGAGCCAGTTACCGAAGCCACCCATTGTGGCCGGCATCACCATGAAGAAGACCATGATAATGCCATGAGCCGTCATCGACACGTTGAAGGCTTGAGCGTTGGCAAAGAATTGGATGCCCGGCTCTTGGAGCTCCATACGCATCATGATCGACATCGCGCCGCCGACGATGCCGGCAACGACGGAAAAGATCAGATAAAGAGTGCCGATGTCCTTGTGGTTGGTCGAAAAGAACCATCGGGCGAAGAAACCCGGATGGTGATCGTGCCCATGCGCCGCTGCGACAGTTGCCATTAACGATGCCCTTTTACCTTGAAGTTCCTGATGTCCTTGTTCGCCCGGGTTCCCGGCAAGCCCCGCTTAGCGTTCCGTTACGCCGCGCTCTTCCACAGCCGCCAAGCGGTTGGTCTGCGCATTAGCGGTTGCCTGCTTAGCCTTAACCCATTTCTTATAGTCGGCTTCGCTGACGACCTTCACGGCGATCGGCATAAAGGCGTGACCCTGTCCGCAGAGCGCCGAGCATTGGCCGTAATAGGTGCCGGTTTCCGTGGCCTTGAACCAAGTGCGATTGACGCGGCCGGGTATGGCATCCACGCGCGAACCGAAGGCAGGCACGGCCCATTGATGAATAACGTCGCCGCCTGCGGTCAGCACTTGCACGACCTTATTAACGGGCACAACCATGTCGTTATCGACGGAAAGGTTCCGGATCTGGCCGGCCTTCAAATCCTTATCTTCGATAGGATAGGAGTCGAATGCGAGCTTATCTTCCGGATATTCGTAGGTCCAATACCACTGCTTGCCGATCGCCTTTACGACAACGTCCGCCTTCGGATAATCGTATTGTTTGAACAAGATCCTGAAGGACGGTATTGCGATCACGACCAGGATAAGGACCGGGACAATCGTCCACAGCACTTCAACCGTTGTGTTATGCGAGTGTTTGGACGGAACCGGATTGGCGCTTTCGCGGTAGCGGAACATCACCCAAATCAGGAGACCTAACACGAAGATCACGATTGGAATGATAATTGCCAGCAGGAGTGTGTTGAAACTCCGCATCGACTCCATGATCTGCGTTGCAGCCGGGGAGAGATCGATTTGCCACTTGTGGGGCGCTCCCTCAAACGCAAAGGCTTCTTGAAAACCTGTGAAACTTGCAAGAGCGCTTAAGCACGCCAACGTGCCAATTCGTGCCTTCATATCCAGACCTTTGAGGTTTCGTCCCTATCTCGACTATGTTTAGCGGGACATAAGCGGCTCGAACAAGCGAAAACTGATCTGAATCAGGGCACCAGTGTTAGGCAAAGCGTCGCAGTGAACGAAGGGCGGAGAGACGAAGCAGTCTCAATTTAGCCCTATTCCTTGCCGAGTTGCGAGGCTCAGTATGCCCTTCACCCCAAAACGGAATGCGACTATGCCACGATCGACGAAGCTCATCGCCGCTTGCGTTTTCTTCGCCTTCGCCTCAGCACAAGCTTACGCTCAATCGGAAGTCGGTTCCGGCCAGGTCAAAGCCATTTACGGAGCCTGGAAGTTGAAGTGTGCTCAGATCGCAGGCGCGAAACATGACAAATGCGCGCTCGTGCAGGACCTCAAGCTCGAAGACCGTCCGAACATGTTTCTGACGGTACTTTTCATGCGCGCTTTCGACAGCGATCGAAAGATTTTGCGTATCGTTGCTCCGCTCGGAGTGGTACTTCCGGCTGGCCTCGGTTTGCGAGTGGACGGCGCCGATGTTGGCAATGTAAAATTCCTGAAATGCTGGAAGTTCGGGTGTCTCGCGGAAGTTCTCGTCTCCGATGAGCTTGTGAGCAAATTTGCAACCGGTCAAACCGCAAGCTTCATCGTGTTCCCAACCCCGGACTCAGGCGTTGGCTTCCCGGCGCCGCTGGCGGGGTTCGCGGACGGGATGAAGGGCCTAAACTAATGCAACGGAAAAACCCCGCTCTGCCGCGGGGTTTACTCAGCCGGTGGTGCGGAAACACCGTCATTGCGAGCGAAGCGAAGCAATCCAGGGCCAAGTCTCTGATACTATTATGGATCGCCACGGCGGCAGGAGCCGCCTCGCGATGACGGCGCATTTGCTTTAGTATCCGCGGTAATGATGCCCTGGATAATGCCGGGGATAGCCCTCGCCGCCCCCATAGCGGTTAGCGGCGGCAAAGCGCTCGACGCCATAGACATCTCCGCGTTCCTCAAAGTTGAGGAGCGCATGGCTTACGATCTCGCCATGGCCATTGAAACGCAGAAGGACATGCCCGCGGACGAATTCACGGTTGACCTTTACGAGAATGGCAGAATTATCCTGCTCGCGGGGCTTCGGATATTTGGCGACATAGAACTTGCCTTTATAGTCGCCGAAAACGCAAGGCTCGCCATTATAAAGACCGTAGACTGTGACGCGGACGCGCTGACCATAGACGGGCCTGATCTCGATCCGCACCACCATATTGCGCTGCAGTTCGACATTATTCCACGTGCCGAGGAAGTCGCCCGGCTCGCCATAGAGCGGATTGCGCGGCCGCGCTTGGACGGCAGCTGCGCTAAGAAGAAGGAACACAAAGACAATTACAACTCTCATACTCACTGCCCTCTACTCTTAACGATGGGTACTAAGCGCGAGTATGCGGCCTTCGAGTAAATTTTTAGTCAAAGGCCTGCCTTTTTATTTGGATACGGCGCGCCGGGGCCGGCCCATCATCGTGAGGGCGATCATCATATTGACGCGATCTGCGCATATCGGAAACCCGCGATAGTGAAGAAAGAAATTGTGAACCATAATCTGGCATAAGCTGCGCAAGATGGAGGCTCATATGGGGCATTCGATCCGCATAATGCTGATTTGCGCCACGCTTGGCGGTTGCGCATCGGCGGGAAGTTTGCCTTCTCTGTCCAGCCTCAGCGGACCGGATGAGCCGCAGAAACCTGCAAACGCCAGCACAGCGCCGCAGACAGCTGCGTCGCAGGAAAGCAGCTCAGGACTAAGCGGCATCTGGTCGAATTTCTCCGCGGCCTTCAGCTCGGGTGCCCAGCCTGTATCGCATCAGACCGAAGGCGAGCCGGCAATCGCCGCCTTGGATACAAATGAGGCCTTACGCCTGATAAATGACTACCGCTCTAAGAAGGGCCTGCGTTCGCTTTCGCTCGATGCTCGCGCCAGCGCAGCCGCCCAAGTGCTCGCGAAAGACATGGCCAAGCATGACCGCATGTCCCACACCGGACCGAACGGACAGGACATCGGCCAGCGATTGGCGGCAGCGGGATACTCCTACCGGCTCGCAGCGGAAAATGTGGGCGTCGGTCAAATCTCACTTGCAGAGATGATCGACGGCTGGAAAAAGAGCCCGCCGCATAGCCGGAACATGCTGCTTCCCGATGCGAAGAACATCGGCATCGCCTACGAATATAAACCGGACACAAAATATAAGACGTTCTGGACGCTTGTCGTGGCCGCGCCTTGACGGCGGCCCCGCTCTATTGGAGATGAGGGGGAGAATTAGTTCTGGTGCCCCATGACCCCCGTTCTCGAAACAAGCCGCCTTGTGCTCCGTCCGCTGGTGCTTAGCGATGCGGAGGCGGCTCAAAAACTCTTTCCCCATTGGGAAATCGTGCGTTTCCTGAATGCGAGGGTGCCTTGGCCATACCCAGACGATGGGGCTCTACAATTCTACCGCGACGTAGCCTTGCCCGCAGTGGAGCGGGGCGAGCAGTGGATTTGGGCCATCCTGCTTAAGGGCGGGCCGGATCATCTCATCGGCTCGATCAATCTCTCGGTGGCACCGGACGACAATCGCGGCTTTTGGCTCGGCTCGCCCTGGCAGGGTCAGGGCTTGATGCAGGAGGCATGCGAAGCCGTGACGGATTTTTGGTTCAATGAACTTGGCCGGGAAACCCTGCGCGTGTCGAAAGCCGCACAGAATCTGGCTTCACGCCGGGTATCGGAAAAGCAGGGCGCCCGTCTCACCAGGATCGAGGAGCGCGATTTCGCTTCTGGCCGGTTGCCGGCCGGAATCTGGGAGCTGACGCGCGAAGAATGGAACGCCCGAAGGCGAAGGGACTAGGTGCAAGACTGAGCGCACGCCCTCCTTAATGCAGCCGCAGTAATCCTATGCTAAAGCAGCGCGGCTTTCGCAGCCAATGGAGCGATCATGAGCACCACAAGCCCTCCGGTTTCCTTTCCCCAAGGCATCGCGGCCCAACAACACCATGGCGGCGCAACGGCAATGGCGCTATCGGCGCTTGGGGTTGTGTTCGGCGACATCGGCACAAGCCCGCTCTATACGCTCAAAGTGGTTCTCGGCGCCGCGGGCTCCGAAGCCGCGGGCCGCGCTGCCGCGCTTGGCAGCCTCTCGCTTATTATCTGGACGCTGATCATCGTCACATCCGTGAAATATGTCTCCGTGGCGATGCGGGTGGATAACCATGGCGAAGGCGGCATCATGGCGCTTATGGCGCTTCTCGGCGGGCGGAAGAAAAAGCGCGGGGTCATCATCGCCTTCGGCTTGTTCGGCGCGGCTTTGATTTACGGGGACGGCGCGATTACACCCGCGATCTCGGTGCTGTCCGCGCTGGAGGGGCTTTCGATTCTAACTTCCCGTTTCGACCCCTATATCGTACCGGTGACGGTAGCCATCCTCGTCGTACTTTTCTTGGTTCAGCCGCGAGGAACCGAGAAGATCGGCAGGATGTTCGGGCCGGTCATGGCGGTGTGGTTTCTAACCCTTGGCCTCTTAGGGCTTTCCGGCATCGTGCAAAACCCCTCCGTACTCGCGGCGCTCAATCCCGCACATGGCATTCACTACCTCTTTTCGGGCGGCGCTGGCTCATTTCTGGTTCTTGGAGCGGTCTTCCTGTGCGTCACCGGTGCCGAGGCTCTCTATGCCGATATGGGGCATTTCGGCCGCATACCGATCCAACTGGCATGGTCGGTGCTGGTCTTTCCCTGCCTCGTCCTCAACTATGCCGGACAAACAGCGCTGGTTTTGAGCGGCATTCCTGACGGTAACAATACCTTTTACGCTCTTTGTCCCAAGGCCCTGCTCGTTCCCCTCGTCATATTGGCGACTATCGCCACGATCATTGCGAGCCAGGCAGTCATCACGGGTGCGTTCTCGATGACCCGTCAAGCTATTCAGCTCGGCTGGCTGCCGCGCTTACGCATCACCCAGACATCAGCGCTTGGCTACGGACAGATCTACATTAACGTTGTGAACTGGCTCCTGATGGCCGTAACCATTGGGCTGACCCTCATATTCCGCAGGTCCGAAAATCTCGCGGCCGCCTACGGTATCGCGGTTTCGGCGACGATGCTGATGACCTCGCTGCTTCTATACATCGCGATGCGGGAGCACCTGCGCTGGAGCCTCTGGGCAAGTGCAGCGGTGTCCGGCTGCTTCATCATCGTGGATAGCGCATTTCTTGTTGCGAATTCCGCCAAGTTCGCGGAAGGCGGCTATGTTCCGCTCGCGATCGCCGCCTGCATTTATGGCCTCATGTGGGTCTGGCATACGGGGCGGCAGGCAGTGCTGAAGGCGATCATCTCGAAATTTGTTCCCGTTGGCAAATTCATGGCCGGGCTTGAAGAAAGGGGCGTGCCGCGCGTGCCGGGCACCGCCGTGTTTCTGACGCGCTCGAAAAGGGGTGTGCCGCCGGTGATGGCGTGGCACGTTAAGCATAACCGGGCGCTGCACGAACGGGTCATGATTTTGAATGTCTCGATTGAGCCTGTCCCATGGGTGCGGAAGGAAGACCGCATCGAGTTCGTCGAAGAGGCTCCAAGCCTCTGGCGCGTAACGGCGAATTTCGGCTTCATGGAGCGCCCGGATATTCCGGCAGTGCTGGCCGAGGCGAAACAGAAAGGCTGCGGCATTCTCTTGGAGGACGTCACCTATTATGTCGGCCACGAAACGGTTGTATCCCGCGAGGATGGCCGCGGCCTGCCGAAATTCGTCGAGAAGATTTTTGCCATGATGGAGCGGAACGCGGCGCAAGTGACCGATTTCTTCAGGCTTCCGGTGGATCAGGTGGTCGAGATCGGGCGGCAAGTCGCAATTTAGTGTCTTCCGTGCAAAAGTGGACCGTCATTGCGAGCGAAGCGAAGCAATCCAGGGCCAAGTCACTGATACTGCTATGGATCGCCACGGCGGCAAAGCCGCCTCGCGATGACGCTGAGCGCATATCCGCCGGTTTGCCCCCCAGCGCGAGCCCCTCACGCTTGGCATAAGCATCGCGTGCGATAAGAGCCGCGCTTTACAGCCTGCCGAGGGGAGAGACTGCCTATGTACCGGTTCGCCTATTCCGCGATCTGCTTTGACCAGCCTGCGTCCGCCCTGCCACCCCATAACCTCAGACTCTTGGACGCCATCGAGTTGTTCGAAGCCGCGGACCGCGCCGCTGGGACATCCCATGAGCGGCTGCAGCTTCTTTCGGATTTCCGCCGTTTGTGGCTGTCGGTCGAGCTGCCTGAACATTTGCAAGCTGCAAACAGCGTCCTCGAAGAAATCGAACGCCGCCGCTTTACAGGAAACGAAGAACGCCCTGCGTCACGTGCGCGCCGGATTTGGAGCCGCTGATGACAAAGCCGGTGGTCTTCATTTCGGAAAACGCCCTTCAGACCACACCGCAAGACATCGCTGAAATCGAACAAACGCTCGGGATGGCTCTCAGGGAATTCGCTTCGGAGCTGCGCCTTGTCGATGCCGCCGATTTTGCCGCCTTCATCCGGATTGGGCACATGCCCAATTTGAAAAGCATCGTGCAGTCTTCGGCGGAACTGCATTTCAAACCCGGCACTTTGGAGCTTGCCGAAGCCGGCGAAGTCGAGTTGGGGTGGTTTGCGCCCCCCCTCGTTACCCTGCCCATGAAGTTCCGCAACGGCGGCGTCCGTGTTTATTTCCGGCTGCGGCTTGGGGCGGTGGCGGCATCCGTCGAGGTCGAGTCAATTGCCGCGGAGGACGGGATCGCCGCGAGCGATCTGAACCAGCGCCTGCGCGAGGCGTTGGAGGATGCGCGCATCGTGCGTATACACCCAGCTGCGGATAGCTAAGAAATAAGCTGCAGCGCCGCGGCACGTTCGTAATAGTCGCTGCCGCGCATCAAGTCCTGGTGAGTGCCGAATGCCTTAACGCAGCCGCCCTCGATCAAAGCGATCTTATCGGCCTGCCGGATTGTGGAAATGCGATGGGCGATGACGAGGATGGTCTTCCGGCCGGCCTGCGAATGCATATAGGCGCGGATAAGTTCCTCATTGTCCGCGTCAAGCGCGGATGTGACCTCGTCGAAGAGAAGAATGGGAGCGTCCTTAATGATCGCCCGCGCGATATTGAGCCTTTGCGCCTGCCCGCCCGAGATCAGCGAGCCAAGCTCTCCGGCGAAGGTATCGTAGCCTTGAGGCAGGCTTGCTATATAACTGCTTAGTCCCACCGCTTTGCAGGCCTCATCGATTTTCTCTTGGGGAACGCCTGCCTGTTTCAGCGTCAGATTTTCGCGAATTGTGCCGCTGAATATGAAGTTCGACTGGCCGACATAAGCGATCATATCGCGCAAGGCGGGCGCCGGGATCGTGCCGATGTCCTGGCCGCCAATGAGGATTTGGCCCGATTGCTGGCGATGAAACCGGAGAAGAAGCGAAAATATCGTCGATTTCCCCGCACCCGACGGGCCGGCAAGAGCGATCATCTCGCCGGGTTTAATTTCAAGCGACAGGTTCTGGAGCACGTCCGCGCCGCCGTCATAGGCAAAGCGAACGTCCTTCATCTCAATCGCAAGGCCTCCCGCAGCGCCGGCGCTCACGGGTTGAGGGGACGGAGTTTGCTCCTGGTCCGGGTCGTGATCCTCAAGCAGCTCGTGCACCATTCCCACCCCGACAAGCGCTGCCTTCAAAGAAACGCGGAGCGAGCTGAGACGCCGCGCCGGATCGAGGGCCAGCAGAAGCGCCGTGATGAAGGAAAGGAATGTGCCAGGATCGTAGTGACCGTAAACGGAGCGGTATCCGGCGTAGAGAATTGTAAGGCCAATACCGGCTCCACCGAGTGTATCGATGAGCGGAACCGGCGCTGCCTGAAGGGCAGACACCTTGTTCGACTGGTCTCTTATGTTTCCAATGACAGTATTGACTTCATCTTTTATAATAGGCTCAAGATTATAAGATTTAATAACCTTGATACCCTGCACAACCTCCCGCACATGCTTATTCAGTTGCGCAACGGAAAGCAATTCCTGCTTCATTAGTTCCTTGATGCGCTTGAGCAGCAATGTAACCCCAAGAAGGATGGGAGGGACAGCGAGCAGGCAAATGAGCGTCAGGGTCACGTCTTGCATGACCATAACAAACAGGAGGGAGAGAACGGTCGCGCCATCCCGCAGGCCGTTTAAAACAACCTTATTGAGAATGGAGCCAAAAGACATGGCACCCATATGGACGCGCATCGTAAGATCGTCGGAAGAATAGCGCTCGAAAAAGCGCACGCGCTGCGCAAGAATATGAGAGAATATTCTCTCCTGGGTACGCGCGACCATGTCGTTCGCGATACGGGCGGACATCACCGATTGCCAATAGGTCGATGCGCCCTTCGCGATAAACAGCCCGACAATGAGAAGAAAAAGCGGGATTAAGAAATCACCCTGCCGTTTAACAAAAAAGTCATTGACCACGTCGCGCACGAGCCACGCCGCGGTGGCGGTTGCGGCAGATGAGATGCCGATCAGGACCAGCACAGCGGCGTATTTGTATTTATAGAGCGGGAAGTACGACTTAAAAACTGAGAGGAAAACGCTAAAATCACCGCCGCCAAAAGCGGAGAATGGGGATCTGAATTTAGATTTGAGTGTTTTCATTCTTGAACTCATATGCCGCGTTGCTGGCGGTGCAGTCCCAGCCCGCGGGCGGCATAGGATCAAAAGAAGAAGCGGTCAAGGCATTTGATCCATCTGCGGGGGCATGAAGCGTGCCGTTAAGCCCCATGTTCCTTCCGGTCTTTAGCGATTACTTTACGCGCATGAGTTCATCCAGCTAAAACCGTCACAAGTGAAAGCGGGCCTGCGGGCGTTGACCCGCCCTAGACCGTTAGCAGAAACGTCCGCAAGGAAACCAATATGGCAAAAATCGACGAGACCTTGCCTTTCAAGCCCGCCCGGATCGCGGTTCTGACTGGCTCGGACACCCGCACGCCAAAGGAACACAAATACGGCGCCCTGCTGGCGGAGATGCTCCAAGCGGATGGTCATGAGCTGGCCACGCGCGCCATCGTGAAGGACGAAGTCGAGCAGATTCAGGGCCAGATCAAGGCCTGGATCGCCGACCCCGCCATCGATGCCGTGATCACGACCGGCGGAACGGGGCTGACAGGACGCGATGTGACCCCGGAAGCGGTGCGCCCGCTCTTCGAGAAAGAAATCGACGGGTTTTCCGTGCTCATGCACATGCTGAGCTACGAGAAGATCGGCACATCGACGATCCAGTCGCGCTCGCTCGCGGGAGTCGCCGGCGGAACCTACATTTTCTGCGTGCCCGGATCGCCCGGCGCCTGCAAGGACGCCTGGACACTCATCCTGCGCTTCCAGCTCGATTTCCGGCACCGCCCCTGCAACATGGTCGAGATCATGCCGCGCTTGATGGAGCATTTGACTTAAACAGGATAGCGCTGCAGCCTGGACCGGGGCGGCACCGGAACCGCCATATTACTCAAACACGCTGCTGGAGTATTGCTGATGAGCGAAGAGGTTCGCGTCACCATCACACGTGAGGAGAATTACCGTTTCTCCGTAGACTTCGGCCCAGGCATAGCGGCGATGACTGCGGATGAACCCGCGCCGGTTGGTGAAGGCACCGGTCCATCGCCCTCGCAGATCCTGGCGGCGGCTGTCGCCAATTGCCTTTCTGCAAGTCTTCTCTTTGCCGTGCGCAAGTTCAAGGAAGACCCTGGGAAGCTGACGGCGACGGCCATTTGCGAAACCGGCCGCAACGAGAAGAACCGCCTGCGGATCAAAGGAATTAGGGTTGTCATCACTCTTGGCGTTGAGCCGGAAACACTCGGTCATTTGGATCGGGCCCTGGCGCAGTTCGAGGATTTCTGCACGGTTTCCCAGAGCGTGCAGAGCGGAATCCCTTACTCTGTAACCGTCAACGGCCCTGATGGCCAAGTGGTCAAATAGGCCCGGCAGGGCTGCGCCGTCATCGCGAGGCGGCTTTGCCGCCGTGGCGATCCAGAAAAAGCGGCACCGATGCTGGTCTGGATTGCGTCGCTTCGCTCGCAATGACGACGGTGCCCGTCAACCCGGCCGCCCCGGCTTCGAAGCGAGATAGGCCACCGCGCCATCGAGAGTGAAGAGCTTAGGGTAGTCGAGTTCCGGCACGGCGACCCCGAGGCGGTGATGGATCGCGGTGATAAAATTAAGAAAATCGATCGAGTCGATGTCGAGCGCCTCCCGCAGGTCTGCGGTGGGATTCAGTTTCTGCATGTCCATTTCAGGCGCAATGTTCCCGAGTTCTTCCTGCAGGATCTTGCGGATTTCGTCGTCGTTCATAGCTTGTCCGGCTCCTGTAGCAGCCTGCCGATTTCAGCGAGGAACAGCGCGCCCGCATGCCCGTCGCTGACCCGATGATCCGCCGAGAGCGTGATCGTCATCACCGCCCGTGGCACAATGGCGCCGCCTACTACCCAAGGCCGCTGAATAACCTTGCCAAATCCCACGAGCGCGACCTGCGGCGGATAGATAATACCAAACAGTGCCTCGACCCCGCGCTCGCCGAGGCTTGAAACGGTAATCGTCGGATCGGCGATCTCCGAGCTGCGGAGCCGGCCTGCGCGCGTGCGCTGAACGAGATCGCGCAACCGTGACATGAGTTCATCGAGCGAAAGCCTATCGGCATCGCGCAGCGCTGGCGCCGCCAATCCGCCCCCGCGAATGGCAATCGCCACTCCGGCATGCACGGCGGACGATGGCTCGTAGGCGCCGTGCTGATAGAAGCCATTGAAGGCGGGGAAGCGCCGCGCGGCCAACGCCACTGACTTAATTGCAAGCGCACCTATCAGCAGGCGCTCGCCCGGTGCCCGGCCTGCGTTGATCCGCGCCAGCCATTCCTCGCATGCTGTGACATCGGCTTGATGCTGCAAATAATAGTGCGGGATTTCCCGCTTCGAGCGCGCCATGGCTGCCGCAATCGCGGTGCGCATGGCATCGAGGTCGAGCCCGATTGCCCGCTTCTGTTCGATTGGCGCGGGCGCGCCGAGGCCGCGTTCAATATCGGCGCGAACGATCGCGCCGCCGGGGCCGCTTCCTGTGATCGAGGAAAGGTCGATACCCTGGATTTGTGCGAGACTGCGTGCGGCCGGCGAAACCCGCTTCTGGGCTGGAACGCCCGGAATTGCAGGCGGCGGAACTGGCCGTTGCGCCGTCGGCGGCGCGCCTTCGAGGGCTACGGATACAGCAGCCGGCACAACCGGCGCCGGCACCACCCCGGCAGCTTCGGATTCAGTTCGAATCCGCGCCAGCGGCGTCCCCACCGGCACCCTCGTGCCCGGAGCGGCCAAGAACTCGTCAATCTGACCGGCATCGAAAACTTCTATTTCGATCGCACCTTTTTGCGTCTCGACAACGGCGACGATGTCACCGCGCTTGACGTTGTCGCCCGGTTTGACCAGCCACTCGACGAGCGTACCCGCTTCCATATCGGCGCCGAGCGAGGGCATGCGGAATTCGGCCACGGCGACCCCCTATGTCCGGCCAAGCGCGGCTTTCGCCGCCATGACGATCCTGGGCACCTGCGGGATCGCCGCAATCTCAAGGTGCCGCGGATAGGGGATCGGTACCTCTTCGCTGCACACCCGGCCAATTGGCCCGTCGAGGTCCCAGAATGCCTGCTCGACGATGCGCGTACAGATTTCAGCCGCCAGGCTGCCGCTGCGCCAGCCCTCATCGACGATCACGGCCCGGCGCGTCTTTCTCACGGACGCCATGATGGCCGCGTCATCGAGCGGGCGCAAGGTCCGCAAGTCGATCACCTCCGCGTCAATGTTCTCACTGGCGAGTTCAGTGGCGGCTTCAAGCGTCTTCCACAGCGAGCCGCCATAGGTGATGAGCGAAATATCGCGTCCAGCGCGGCGGATAGCAGCCTCGCCGATACCAACGGGACCAGCATCGGCGGCCAGCCTGCCGGTCATGTTGTAGAGCATGACGTTTTCGAAAATCAGGACCGGATCCGGATCCTCTAAAGCGGTCCATAGCATGCCGCGCGCGTCTTCGAGCGTCGCAGGCGCCAGCACCTTGATTCCAGGAATATGCGCGTACCATCCTTCCAGACTATGCGAATGCTGCGCGGCAAGCTGGCGGCCTGCACCGGTCGCCATTCGGATCACGAGCGGCACGCCGAACTGATTTCCCGACATGTGGCGCACCGTGGCTGCGGTGTTGAGGATCTGATCCAGGGCGAGCAGGCTGAAATTCACCGTCATCAGTTCGACGATCGGGCGCATGCCAGCCATTGCCGCACCGATCCCTGCCCCGGTAAAGCCCGACTCCGATAAAGGCGTGTCGCGAATCCGCTCCGGGCCGAACTCGGCCAGCAGTCCCTTGCTTACGGCGTAACAGCCGCCATAGCGGCCAATATCCTCGCCCATCAGGAAGACGCGATCATCCCGGCGCAGCGCATCGCGGATGGCCTCGCGCACAGCCTCGCGGTAGGTCGTTTCAATCGCAGCCGAAGATGATAGGGCTGTTTCAGTCACGACGGTCGCTTCCACTTAGGCTGCCCTTTCTGCATAGGTGAAACGGGTGAGCTGCCCGGCAGGCTCCCACGTTCCCGCCTCTGCAAAAGCGGCCGCCCCGGCGACCTCGGCAGCGATCTCCCCGCGGATCCGCTCAATGTCTTCTGGATGGATCATGCGATTGGCCTCCAGCCAGCCCTGAAAACGGATAATAGGCTCCTTGCGCCGCCAAGCTTCGACCTCTGCCTTGTCGCGGTAAAGCTGGGCATCGAACATGGAATGCGCGCGCAGCCGGTAGGTCCGGCATTCGAGGAAATAAGGCTTGCCGCTCTCGCGTATCGCATGCACTGCCCGCCGTGCTGCGGCTTCGACCGCGACGACGTCCATCCCGTCAACGGCCTCGGAGGGGATCCGGTAACACGCGGCCTTGCGCTGAATATCCGTCTCCGATTCGGAAATCTCGAGCGCCGTGCCCATGGCGTAGAGATTATTCTCGCACACGAACAGGACCGGGAGTCCCCACAGTGCTGCCAGATTGAGGCTCTCGTGAAACTCCCCCTCCGCCACGGCACCCTCGCCAAAGAAGCACGCAGTGACGATTTTCCTGCCTTGCATATGATCGGCAAGCGCAAGCCCAACCGCGAGCGGCAAGCCGCCGCCCACTATGGCGTTGCCGCCGTAAAAGTTGGTGGCGCGATCGAACAAATGCATGGAGCCACCGCGCCCGCGGCTGCAGCCTTCCTGCTTTCCATACATTTCGGCAAGCACCGCCGTCATCGGCACGCCGCGCACAAGCGCGTGCCCGTGTTCGCGATACGTGGCCACGAGCCGGTCGCGCTGCTCCAGCACTGGAATGATACCAACCGCGACGGCCTCCTCTCCGTCGTAAAGGTGGAGAAAGCCGCGGATCTTCTCCTGAGTGTAAAGCTCTGCGCACTTGGCTTCGAACTCACGGATGCGGATCATCTTCTTTAGAAGATCCAGGGCATGCTCCCGCGTAACGTGGGGCTTATCTATCGCTGTGGTCATCGCTCCTCGCTTTCCAGCGTTGAGATATCGCCTTCGGGCATGCCAAGCTCGCGCGCTTTTAACAGGCGCCGCATGATCTTGCCGCTGCGCGTCTTCGGCAGATTCTGGCGGAACGCGATGTCCTTCGGCGCGACGGCCGGCCCAAGGCGCGCCCGCGCATGGCCAAGCAGTTCCTTGCGCAGCGCCTCGCTTGGCTCGAAGCCGCTTTTCAGTGCAACGAATGCCTTAACGATTTCGCCTGCGGCCGGGTCGGGGATACCGATCACGCCCGCCTCGGCGACCGCAGGATGTTCCATGAGCGCGCTTTCCACCTCGAACGGACCGATGAGATGGCCGGCGCTCTTGATGACATCGTCAGCGCGGCCGACGAACCAGTAATAGCCCTCGTCGTCGCGCATCGCGAGGTCGCCGGTGAGATACCAGCCTCCCTTGAAGCATTTGCGGTATCGCTCATCCTCGTTGAGATAGGCGCGCATCATCGATGGCCAGCCTGGGCGTAGCGCAAGCTCGCCCATTTTCATGGGCCCGGTAACTTCCCGCACCGTTTCGCCTTCGGCCCGCTCGACGATTCCGGCGGTGATGCCCGGTAAGGGGCGGCCCATCGAACCTGGCTTCACGTCCATCGACCGGAAATTCGAGATCATGATTCCGCCGGTCTCGGTCTGCCACCAATTATCGTGGAACGGCTTGCCGAAGACCCCGGCGCCCCAAATGACGGCCTCGGGGTTGAGCGGTTCGCCGACGCTCGCCATCAGGCGCAAGCTGGACAGATCGAACCGCTTGGCGAGCCCGGCTCCAGCCTTCATGAGCATGCGAATCGCGGTCGGCGCCGTGTACCAGACCGTAACCTTTTGCTCTTCCA
Source organism: uncultured Rhodomicrobium sp. (assembly GCA_964498645.1). Lineage (GTDB taxonomy): Bacteria > Pseudomonadota > Alphaproteobacteria > Rhizobiales > Rhodomicrobiaceae > Rhodomicrobium. The sequence continues at coordinate 19,498 of CAZCIF010000021.1, forward strand.
AGGTCCGGTACCAGCGTTCGGCGTCGAATTCCGCCTGGTCCACGATCGATGTTGCGCCGTTGGTCAGCGGCGAGATGATGCCGTAGGACGTGCCGGTCACCCATCCTGGGTCCGCCGTGCACCAGAAGACATCCTCCGCATGGAGATCGAGCGCGAGCCTGCCGGTGATGTGATGTGCGGCCACGGCCTCATGAACATGCACCGCTCCCTTTGGGCGCCCCGTAGTCCCACTGGTAAAATGAATGAGGGCCATGTCTTCGGGAGCCGTCCACACCGTTTCGAACCCATCCGGTGAAGCCGCCATGGCGGCCGCCAGACTGGCCGTGCCGGCCGGAGGATTGTCCGAACATTCGGTTAGCAAGACGTGCTGAAGGCTCGGAAGGTCTTTACGCCACGGCTCGATCTTACGCCGGTAGAAGCTTTCGGATGTTATCAGAACTTGGGCCTCGCCAATCGTCATGCGCGCCTTGACCGGTTCCGGGCCGAATGCCGAGAATAAGGGCGAAAAGACACTGCCATTTTTAAGTGTACCAAGCGCGGCGATGTAAAGCTCGGGCACGCGGCCGAGCAGCGAGAAGACGCGGCCGCCCTTGCCCACGCCACGCTGCGTCAGAACATTGGCAAACCGGTTTACAGCAGCGCTAAGCGCAGCATAGGTGAAGTCCTGAAGCCGGCCGTCGCGCCCGATCCAGCGAAGGGCCAGCTTGCCGCCCCTGCCGGCCAGTACGTGCCGGTCAACCGCCTCATGCGCAATGTTGAGGCCGCCGCCGGGCAGGCCGTCAAGAAGGCCTTGTGCCTGGTCCCAGGAGAACGTCTTTGCGTACCCCTCATAATCGGCAAGATTGGCGCCGGAGCGGTCCTCCGGACGTTTTCGGATTCGTTCCCACGCCATAGCGAGCCTTTCTGTGTCTCGCTTAAGAATGAATGAACGATGCGCAGGCCGCTTTGATGCACGTCAAATGGGGTGCTGGCCCATCGCCGGTTGGGAGGCGCCAATCGTTTTCGCGTCCCTCATTTGTTCCGTCCACTGAAAGAGCGTCTAAGATCGTCTAAATCTGGCTTAAGAGCTAATAAGCCAACATGCTGTATTTTAATACGTTTTTTTTGCGCAGCTTTCTTGGAATGTCTAAACGTACTCCAATATCGTCTAAATCTCTGTGCCTTTTAGACGTTTGGCTGAGTGACATTCCAAATAGCTCCGCGACCCTCTCTATCTGGAAAGATCAGTCTTTCGCGTTTCATCTCTGATAGTAGATTTTTCGCTCGATTGCGTTTTTGGTCGTCTGTAATGATGACCGGCAATAACAGCAAGAGCAATTCCTCTAGCGTGCCCCGAGTTGCGCCGCCCGATTGCTGAATGTGAGCAACTATCAATTTTTTCAAGTGTTCCTTATCCGCTCCTTTTGTGCGCGTATAGCTCGCTTCCGTCCCGGTCAGAACCGCAATTCGTTGTGATACATGAAGGTGCGGCTTTCTGCCTTCAATCAGACCATCTTTTCGCAGTTTGGCAGCCATTGCATCGGCAATGGGCAAACGTTTCTGCACGCGATCAAGCAGGATGACTGTGTCGAGGTCCAAATCTTGACGTTCAAGAAGCAGTTGCGTGTAATTCAGGTCGATCGGGCGTCCAAGGACTTCAAGCTTGGTATGTGTGGGCGTCGAACCTTTGTATCCCGGCAACGGCAAGAACCTTTCGCGCTGGGATAGGGTCATGGTGTGAATGCCATAGCCCATCGTATCGATCATTCCTACTTGTGCCATAGCGTCTGCCAGCCAGCGATTTCTATACCGCCGAGGTGTGCGCTTTCCTGTAAAGTAGTCGTCTGGAGCGCCGTCAATGAAACCGCCGGCATTTTCAAAAATAAGCCGGTCCGCAGTTTCAGTCATGAGGACACGCTCGCACCTCTCGTAGTCCTGGTGCGCTATACAATTATGTAGGCCTTCGAGAATAGTACGAGTTTCGTATTTTAGAATTTCAACTGCCAAAAGCTGATTGTTGGGAAACAGCTTTTGAGAGGGATTTCGTACCCTGTTCAGGATGCTGGTTGTAGTTAGTATGAAGGGCGGCCCGAAAAACTCGTTAGCCCTCTCCTCAGCATCTAATTTCCAAACAATTTGGGGTATCTGTGGTGAAAGGCAATGTACTGATTCCGGTTTCCCCAATAGCAGAATGGCAGCTTGTGTTATTTTTCCGTGCGCGGTAAGCCTCGCCCGGTCCAGAAACTCGACATCACTCCAAAGGTCGATTTGACCAGCCTATGGCTGGGTCTTGTGTTTTTCCTTGTATTTGCCGCGAGCGGTGGCGATCGCCAGTTCATCAAGGTCAAAGATGCTCGCTTTATCGATAACTACGGCTGACCAATCTGCACCCTCCAGCGGCTCAGATAATATGGCATCGAGCCTTTCCTGAAGCATGGGCACCAAATTGTCGTCTAATCGCTGCCACGCCTTTCCGTGTGCATACACCGGACGCCGAGGCCAATGGTTTGGTACGTGAATGACCCAAACTGTCTTCCGCGTGTCATCCGTAACGAACTCTTCCACGCGGAGTTCTTCGGTGTTGAGATTGGCCATCCGGCCGGAAAGACGATGCCTCGCATTGTCTACGGTAAAATCGCCAAAATCCTGGACCCCGACGATGTCTAACGTCTTATCTTTCATACCCAAAACGAGGTGACCACCGCGAATATTGGCAATGGCAGAAATATAGCTTTCTACATCATCAGATTTATGCTTATTCTACGAGTTTCTTAGGTTCTTATATTCCTTCCATTCGCAGGCATCATTCTCCTTGGGATAGGTCGCCTTTAAATATGCTTTTAAAGCCTTCTCATCCACGCTGAGCCTCGCCGAATCAAGCGGTGGGTACCACGCCACAGCCTAGCCTACCCGGCTAGGCCGGTTCGAAAAATAGGAAATATTAACCCTGCTCAAGCTTTGGCGAAAATTGCCGGTAGAGAAACTGCGGCTGGCGCAGCTCATGACATACGTGCCTCTGACTTTTGACGCCGATCAAAGCGAACCGGCCCTTATTGTCCTATTTTGATCTGAGAGTTTTTCTTTCCTGTAAGAGGAGTTCACTCATGCCCGAAGCTAAAACAAGAACACCTGCTAAAGCTCAACCGGAAGCACCTCAGCCGCCTGCCAAGCGGAGAGAGCGGGATTTCTTTGGCACTCTTCACAATGAGGTCGAGCGGGTCTTCGAGGATTTCGAGAAAGGAATGTGGGGGCTGCCTGCGCGGTGGAAGGGACCATACCTCGAACCATTCCACAAACCGCAGCTGTCTTTTGCTTTGACGCCCTCGATCGACGTCATCGAAAAGGACGGCATGTTCGAACTCACCGCCGATCTTCCCGGCGTTGAAGAGAAAGACATAGAAGTCAAATTGTCCGGCGACGTTCTGACCATCAAGGGCGAACGCGAGGAGCGCAAGGAAGAGAAAAAAAAGGACTATTACATCTCCGAGCGGCAGTTCGGTGCTTTTGAGCGATCGTTTCAGGTTCCCGAAAGCGTTGAGAGCGACAAGATCGATGCGCGTTTCAAGAACGGTGTATTGACGATCTCGCTTCCGAAGAAGCCAAGCGCCCGGAAGGCTGAAAAAAAGATCAGCGTCCACGCCTAAAAAGCGCAACCGGGCGGCTTATCGCTGAGAAAATTGCTGTAAGCCGCCCATTTCCAATATATCCTTTTTATGTGCGGCAACACCCGCCTGCAGGAAGAATAAGCAGCCAACGGCCGGTTGCCTACGAAAATAGAAGATATGCAGCGGCTTGAAGAGGCACTCAGTCTCATGTAAAGCGCTGGACTTACCGAAGGGCGTCCGCAAATGAAAACAAGAGATCTCCATCGCATCCAGCCGCGCCGTGACCAGATTAAGTCACATTACATTCAGGAAGAGGTGCACGATCCCTATAAGCCGCGCAAGAAACCTGACGAGCCATGCCTATGTTCGCGGTGTGGTGCAGTATATTTGAATGGGCGCTGGCAATGGGCGAAAGAAAAGCACGAAGATCTCAATAAGGAGCTTTGCCCCGCGTGCCAGCGAATTCACGACAAATACCCTGCAGGTGAAGTGATCTTGAGTGGCGGCTTTCTCGGAAAGCATAAGGACGAGATTATCGAACTGGCGCGCAATACCGAAAAGGCGGAGCGCGACGAACATCCCCTCCAGCGGATCATGAGCGTCAGCGAGGCTGACGGCCAGGTTACCATCACGACGACCGACGTTCACCTGCCACGGCGGATCGGACACGCCATTGAAGATGCCTATAAGGGCGAGCTCGAT
>CAZCIF010000022.1:0-10498 GCA_964498645.1 uncultured Rhodomicrobium sp.
CATGCCCACTCTTATCCGCTTTCTCACCGTCGTGGGGCTTCTTGCCGGGTTGTTTTACGGCTCCATGTTCGTGCTGGCAAACTTCTTCGAACCGCATCAGACCGAGATGACGAAGTCGATCCGGGACGCCAAAGTCAAATAACATGCCGCGAGCACCCGGCCATCGGGCGCAGCCGGAGGATGAAGCGCCAGTCGAGGCATTCCTGCACATGATGCGGGCCGAACGCGGCACGTCGCATAACACGATTTCCGCCTACCGGTCCGACTTGCGCGAGCTCTCCGCTTTTCTGGCGGCGCACGGCAAAAACTTCCTGACTTGCACCAGGCAGCATTTCGAAGCCTTCTTTGCAAGCCGGGCTGCCGGGGGGCTGAACCCGAACTCCGCTGCCCGGAAGCTGTCCTGCCTCAAGCGCTTTACCCGCTTTTTGACCGCCGAGGGCAAGCGCAGCGATGATCCGGCCCTCCTGATCGATGGCGCGAAGGCAAAGCGCCGCCTGCCCGTGACATTATCGGTAGCGGAGGTGGATATGCTTCTCGCCGCCGCGCATGAAGCCGCCGCCAAGGCGCACGGGCCTGCGCAGCGGCGCGCCTTGCGCCTCGCCTGCTTTCTCGAACTTCTTTACGGAACTGGCCTTCGCGTCTCGGAGCTTGCCGGCCTGCCGCGCAACGCGCTTCAGGGCGACCGGCTTATGCTGACGGTTAAGGGCAAGGGCGGCCGCGAACGCATCGTGCCGCTGAATCCGAAGGCACGCGATGTGCTTGACCGCTATCTCGAAGCAACGCGCCCGGCGCAGGCAAGCTTCTTGGGCGAGCCGAAATTGCTGTTCCCATCGCACGGCGAAAGCGGCCACTTCACGCGGCAGAAATTCGCCCGCGACTTGAAAGAGCTTGGAGCCAGCATCGGCCTCGATGGGGAGCGCTTGTCGCCGCATGTGCTGCGCCATGCGTTTGCGAGCCATCTGCTCGACCGCGGCGTGGACTTGCGCGTGCTGCAGACGCTGCTCGGCCATGCCGACATTTCGACGACGCAGATTTACACCCATGTCATGGAAGACCGGCTGCGGCAGACGGTGTTCGATTTCCATCCTCTGAGCGAAACGGCCGTGACGGAGTAGAGGCCGGCCTCTCCTTCAAAACATTCGATCACGCAATCGTCACTTCGGCTTACGCCAAGTGCTCGCCAGCCAGGGCTGCCTTTCGCGCGGCAGCCCATCGGGCCGGTAATAATGCGCAAGCTCAACGAACCCCGCCTCCGACACATAGCGGCGCCAAGTCTCAAGATCATGATAGACGCCGAAACGGCCGAAGTTCCAGCCTTCTTCATCCTGACCGCGCGGGTTCGAGCTGAACAGCACACCGCCCGGCTTCAAGGCCGCGTGCAGTTCCAGCAGCACGCGCGGCAACTCTTGGCGCGGTACATGAAACAGCGCGGCATTGGCGAATATGCCATCGAAATAGGCCTCGGGCAGATCGAGCTTGAGGAAATCCTGGTGCCATACCTCGCAGCCGCTATGGGCGCGCGCCATTTCCACGAAATGCGCGGCGCCGTCCAAACCTATCGCGATGTGGCCAAGTTCGCCGAACGCCTTGAGGTCGCGGCCAGGCCCGCAGCCAAGGTCAAGTATCGTGAAAGGCGGTACACCCTGGATGGATTGCAGCAGCGCCGCGATGTTCTGGCTGACATCGTGATCGCGTGTGCCTTGCCAAAAATCTTCGGCACGCCGGTTGTAATGTTCCAAAGTTAGGCCGGAGATTTTTTCAAGGTCTTGCGGGCTCAGTTTCATGTCCGCCGGTCACTCAATGCTTGCCCCACCCCAGCCAGCGCGAGCCGGAAGCCCCTGCCCCGGCCTCGCCCTGATAGTTCCCAACGCCAAAGATGCTGCCGGTCAAGCTAAGTGCGAAGCGCATGGCGATTGCGAACCCGACCAGCACGATTTGGTTAGGCTGAAGGAAGATGTCCACCCACACCATGTAGCTATCCGGCAGGCCCAGAAGCGAGACCTTGTCGCGCACCTCCTGCGCGCCGTAGAGAAGATCCCGCATCGTGGAGGGATAATGAATTGCCGTGAACGTGAAGGCAATCAGTGCAAGGATCATTGTGAAGGCAAAGCTCGATAGCGAGAAAAATAGCCTCATGACATGCGCCTTTGTTTGCATAGGTGGACCGCTTCCAGCCTGTGCCTGCTGGGCAGACTGCCGGAAAACCGGAAATTTTAGCCCCATCCTTCAGGCACAGCAGGGCCGCTTCTTCCAAATCTCTTTTCGCCGAATGGAACGCTTTTGTGAAGCGTGACTTTACCCCTTTGGGCGCAGTCCAGTTCGCGCCACCGGAAGCATGCGCCAGCGGGCGCGGGTCCGGATCGGCTCAGACAATTTCCGGAGAAAGCAAATGCCCGATGTATATTCGCTACTTTATATCCTGCTTGTAGGACTTGTGGCCGGCGTGCTTGCAAGCATTGTTATCCCTTCCGGTCTCGGCCTCATCGGCGCGATCATCGTGGGCATCGTTGGCGCTGCCATCGGCTTCTACTTATTCCCGGCGCTGGGCGCGAATGTCTCAAGCAATCCAACGGTTGCCGCGATCATCACCTCAACCGTTGGCGCTGTCATCTTGCTTCTCGTTCTGCGCCTCCTGGGGCGATGACATTTCGCTTCTTGGGGCCGCGGCCCATTCAAGACGCCTCCCTTTTCCGCACGAAATGAAAGGGTTGGGCAGCGAACTGCACCGTGTTATTGTGCAGTGCACAGTATCTGCTTTGAAAGTTACCATCAACCTGCCATGCTCGACCAGCCTTGGATTTTCCGCACTTATGCGGGGCATTCTACCCCGAAAGCATCGAACGAGCTTTACCTCAAGAATTTAGCCAAGGGGCAGACGGGCCTTTCCATCGCATTCGATCTGCCGACCCAGACGGGATACGACGCTGACCATCCGCTCGCCCGGGGCGAGGTTGGCAAGGTCGGCGTTCCGGTAGGCCATCTCGGCGACATGCGCAATCTGCTCCAAGGCATCCCGCTGGCGCAGATGAATACGTCGATGACCATCAATGCCACGGCGGCATGGCTTCTTGCGCTTTATATCGCAGCGGCGGACGAGCAGGGCGTAGACCGTAAGGCGCTGACCGAAACGGTTCAGAACGATATCATCAAGGAATATTTGTCACGCGGAACTTACGTGTTCCCGCCACAGCCCTCGATGCGGCTCATTAAGGACATCGTCGTCTTCACCTTTCGTGAAGTTCCGAAGTGGAACCCGACCAATGTCTGCTCCTACCATTTGCAAGAGGCAGGCGCGACGCCGGTGCAGGAGCTGGCTTTCGCGCTGGCAATCGCCCAGGCGGTGCTCGACACCGTGAAAGAGAGCGGCGAAGTCTCCGAAGCCGAATTCAGCGATGCGGTGGCGCGTATTTCGTTTTTTGTGAATGCGGGCGTCCGCTTCGTCACCGAAATGTGCAAGATGCGTGCCTTCACCGGTCTCTGGGATGAGATTTGCGAGAAGCGTTACGGCGTGACCGACCCGAAACTCCGGCGCTTCCGTTACGGCGTCCAGGTCAACTCGCTTGGCCTGACCGAGCAGCAGCCCGAAAACAACGTTTATCGCATCTTGCTCGAAATGCTCGCGGTTGTGCTCTCGAAGAAAGCGCGGGCGCGTGCTGTGCAATTACCGGCCTGGAACGAGGCGCTCGGCCTCCCCCGCCCCTGGGATCAGCAATGGTCGCTGCGCATGCAGCAGATCGTGGCCTATGAGACCGATCTTCTGGAATACGCCGATATTTTCGACGGATCGCGTGCCATCGAAGCAAAGGTCGAGGAGCTGAAGCGGGAGGCCCGCGAGGAACTTGCGCGGATCGAGGCCATGGGCGGCGCGATCGCTGCCGTCGAGTCGAGCTACATGAAGCAGCGCCTCGTGGAGAGCAACGCGGCGCGGCTGCGGAAGATCGAGTCCGGCGAGCAGATCGTCGTTGGCGTGAACAAATTCCTCGAAACCGAGCCCTCGCCGCTGGCCTCTGGAACCGGTGGCGGCATTCAAACCATTCCGGAATGGGTCGAGCGCGAGCAGGTGGAGTCGCTTAAGGCGTGGCGCGCGGCGCGGGATAAGAGCGCCGTCGAAGCCGCACTCGATGCGCTCCGCGCAGCGGCCCAGGAAGGCCGCAATATCATGGAGCCTTCCATTGCTTGCGCGAAGGCGGGCGTAACGACCGGAGAATGGGGCGATACGCTGCGTCAGGTGTTTGGCGAATACCGCGCTCCCACTGGCGTCTCGCGCGCCGCGGTTCAAAGCGGCGGCCAGGGAATTGCCGAAGTGCGCGCCGAGGTGGAGCGTGTATCGGCGAAGCTCGGACGCAGGCTCAAATTCCTTGTCGGCAAGCCGGGCCTCGATGGCCATTCCAACGGCGCCGAGCAGATCGCGGTGCGCGCGCGGGACTGCGGCATGGAAGTTGTCTACGAAGGCATCAGGCTTACCCCTGCGCAAATCGTCAACGCCGCGCTTGAGGAAAGCGTGCACGTTGTCGGGCTGTCCATCCTTTCCGGCAGCCACGTCCCGCTCGTCCGGGAGATCATGGACCGCATGCGGGCAGCGGGGCTGAACAAGATCCCCGTGGCCGTCGGCGGCATCATTCCGGCGGAGGATGAAGCCATCCTCAAGGCTTGCGGGGTGGCGGCGATCTATACGCCCAAGAATTTCCAGCTGAATGAGATCATGGCCGGTATCGTCAAGCTCGCCGATCCGCAGCCGGGCACGCCAAATTCTTAAGCTGCAGGAACCAGTCATCGCGAGGCGCTTTAGCGCCGTGGCGATCCACAGCGACATCAGAGAGTTAGCTTAGATTGCTTCGCTTCGCTCGCAATGACGTATGTGGTGAATTTATTTCGAGCCAATTTGTAACAGAATTGAATTTTGGGCGTTGTTACGGGTCAGTGGAAGCTGACAGCCTTGCGGCCGGCAATTCAGAATGAGGGACGATACCATTGCATGTTAGCACTCTAACGGGAGCTGACCTGGAGAAGGTGCTTCCAGATCTGGCGCGCCTCCGGATCGAAGTCTTCCGCGATTTTCCTTATCTTTACGATGGCTCGCTGGATTACGAGCAAAGCTACCTGAACGGGTTTATCGAAAGCAAAGACTGCGTCATCGTAGCCGCCAGCGAGGACGGTCAGATCGCCGGCTGCGCCACCGGCTCCGCTCTTGCCGGCCATCACGGGGAGTTCGCCGCCCCCTTCCGCGCGCGGGATTTCGACCCCGGCCAAATCTTCTATTGCGGGGAATCGGTGCTCCTGCCGGCCTTTCGCGGGCGCGGCCTCGGCCATCGATTTTTCGACTTGCGGGAGGCCCACGCTATCGCGCACGGCTACAGATATTCGGCGTTCTGCGCGGTGGTAAGACCCCACGATCATCCGTTCAAGCCAATGAACTATTTGCCGCTCGATGCGTTTTGGGAGAAACGCGGATACCGGAAGCTGCCCGATATGATTGCCACGTTCCGCTGGAAGGACATCGATCAACCCCAGGAAAGCGAGCATCCCATGCAGTTTTGGATGCGGGAGCTTAAGTGATGGCTCGCGTCATCCGCGCCGCTGCCGCGCAATACCCCATCGACGAGCTGACCTCGTTCTCTGCCTTCGAGGAAAAGCTGTCGCGCTGGGCCGAAGAGGCCGCTGCCAATGGCGCGCAACTCCTCGTCTTTCCCGAATATGCGGCGATGGAACTGGCGAGGCTCGCCGGACGCCATATCTCGCGCGATCTGCACGGCTCTATCGAGGCGCTGCAGTTTCATATCGCAGACTATGAGGCGGCGCATCAAGTCCTTGCACAGCGCCACGGCGTCATCATTCTCGCGGGAAGTGCGCCGGTTAAGCTAGCTGACGGGCGTTTCGTAAACAGGGCGCGGCTCTTCACCCCGAAGGGCGGAACGGCCTTTCAACAAAAACACATCATGACGCGTTCCGAAGCGGAGGAATGGGGGATCAGCCCCAGCACCGGCCTCTGTGTCTTCGATACCGGCATCGCCAAGATTGGCATTGCGATCTGCTATGACGTTGAATTTCCATTGATCGCGCGGGCGCTCGCGGAAGCCGGCGCCGAGATCCTGCTCGCGCCATCATGCACGGACACGGTCCCGGGTTATCATCGTGTTAGATACGCTTGCGCCGCGCGTGCGGTCGAAAATCAGATTTATACGATCCAATCGCCAACGGTGGGCGAAGCACCCTGGTCGGCGGCGTTGGATGTCAACATAGGCGCCGCTGTTATCTTCGCGCCGCCGGACCGGAAGGGTTCCGCCGACGGTATCCTGGCGCAAGGCACCCTTAACGCACCCCAATGGGTGTATGCCGACCTTGACTTGGATGCGCTCTCAGAGATCCGTAAGGATGGCGAGGTTCTGAACTCGCGGGACTGGGATTTGCAGCCAGGCGCCGCTGCGCTGCCCCGGTCTAAATTCCTATGCCTCGATTAAGCGCGCGGGCTTATTATAGGGCTACCTCATCCCGAGCATGCTGCCCATGGGTTCGACAAGCTCACCATGAGGCTCAACTCGTATCCTTGTCGAAGGATGGAGCCAAAATACCCATATACGCTCATTCGTCATCGCAAAGCAGCTCCCGCCGCGGCACTAGCCCTAGCCCTAAGGCCATGCTAGGGAATTCCGCACAGCAAAAAACCGAAAGAGTCAAATCCGATCCTCATGCGTACCTATCTCGACTTCGAAAAACCCATCGCCGAGCTCGAAAGTAAAATCGAGGAGCTGAGTGTACTCGGAGATGGCGAAAACGCGGTTTCCATCAATGAGGAGATCGCACGCTTGCGGGAGAAGGCGCAATCGGCGCTCGAGGAGACCTATGCGAACCTCGATCCCTGGCAGAAAACCCAGGTGGCGAGGCATCCGGAACGGCCGCACGCCCTGGATTACATCCGCGAGATGCTCGTCGATTTCACGCCCTTGGGCGGCGACCGCTATTTCGGCGAGGACCTGGCCATCATCGGCGGGCTCGGCCAATTCCACGGCCGCACAGTCATGATCCTTGGCCACGAAAAGGGCGCGGATACGCAAGGCCGGCTGCGGCACAATTTCGGGATGGCAAAACCTGAGGGGTACCGGAAAGCCGTCCGGTTGATGCGTCTGGCGGACAGGTTCGGCGTGCCGGTCATCACCCTCGTCGATACGGCCGGCGCCTATCCCGGCATCGAAGCGGAAGAACGCGGGCAGGCCGAGGCCATCGCCCGCTCGACCGATTGCTGCTTGTCGCTCACAGTGCCCATGATCGCCGTCATTATCGGCGAGGGTGGCTCAGGCGGTGCGGTTGCGGTGGCCTCCGCGAACCGGGTTCTCATGCTGGAACATGCGATATACAGCGTCATTTCGCCCGAGGGTGCCGCGTCGATCCTGTGGCGCGACAGCACGAAGGCTCGCGATGCCGCAACGAGCATGAAAATCACAGCGCAAGACCTGCTTCAGTTCGGCATTATCGACGGCATCGTTACAGAGCCGGTCGGAGGCGCGCACCGTGACCCAGACATGGCCATTCAGAGGGTAAGCGAAGCGCTGGAACTTGCGCTTCTCGACTTCGATAGCGTCGAGGGAACGGACATCCGCACGCAGCGCCAGGAGAAGTTCCTGGCGATCGGCAAATCGCTCCCCGTGTTAAGGTAGTTCGATCCGGCTCAAAGGTGTCGTATTTTGGCCCTATTAAACCGGCGAAGTCGAACGGGGCTTAAGCGAATCAGGGATTGCAACTTAAGGATGCTCTTTATAAAATCTGCACGCAGATTGCAACGGAGCCTTAAGGCAAACCATCGATCTTCTCCTGTCAGTGCACGAGGGCACGGGGTAAAATCGATGAGACTTGTCTTGCGTTTTGCGTTGCTGGCGCCTTTCCTTTTCCTCTTGCCGGGATGCTTAAGCTTTCTAGGGTTTGGCAGTAATAACAGCTCCGTGCCGCCTGGGGACCGGCAGCTTCCCGCTTCGACGCAGGCACTTCTTGCCATCAAGGGAATGAAGCAGGAATCGCCGATCTTCGTCCGCATCTTCAAGGAAGAGTCCGAGCTGGAGGTCTGGAAGTACAAGAACGGCCACTTCAGGCATTTCCGCACCTATCCCATCTGCGCATGGTCGGGCGGCCTCGGCCCCAAGGTTCAAGTCGGCGATAAGCAGGCGCCGGAAGGCTTCTACACGGTTAGCCGCGGGCAAATGAACCCGCACAGCCTGTTCTATCTTTCTTTCAATCTCGGCTTCCCGAACGCCTACGATCAATCCAATGGCCATACCGGCTCCGCGCTCATGGTGCACGGGAATTGCAAATCGGCCGGCTGCTACGCAATGACCGACGCCTATATCGAGGAGATCTACATTCTGGCCCGCGAAGCCTTCAATGCGGGCCAAGCTAAATTTCACGTTCAGGCACTTCCCTTCCGCATGACCGCGGAGAACATGCAAAGGCACCAGGATAGCCCGTGGTATCCGTTCTGGGTCAAGCTCAAGGAAGGCTACGATTCCTTCGAGGCGACAGGCAGGCCGCCCATCGTCAAGGTTTGTTCGAAGCAGTATCTCGTAAATGTGAAGTTCCCTGGCCGGGCTTCGGACCCGGCCCCCAGCGAGCCTTGCCCCACCTATGCAAAGGTCGATCCCGCTCAGATGCCCGGTATCGACGGAGTCCCCGCCACGGTCTTGGCTGCCCTCACCAAGCAGGAAGCTGGCCAATCGCATGCGGAAGCGCCGGTGGTGATGGCCGCCTCCATGCAACCTGCGCCCTCAGCGCAGCAAGCCGCACCGGCGGCATCGGCCGATATGTCCGCTTCCGCGGTTATCACCCGGCCAGCCGCAAGCCCCACAAGCATGATGGCAAGCATGCAGCCCGCCAGCGCGCCCGTCTCACCGGTCAATTCCACACCGAATGTTCCTCAAGCCGCACCAAGTCAGCCGCCAGCGGTGCGCGTTGCGGCGGGAAGCGGAGCACAGCCTGTTTATTATCCGGTTGACAGTTCGCCTGCTGCCGCTGGATTTACGCCTGCGGACGTCCCATCGAGGGATGTCGACCCGAGTGCGCTTCAAAAGCTGAACAGATCCGGAAAAGGCGGCAAGCTCAGTAGCCCGCTGCCCGAGGACAGCTTCACCGCTTTGGGAGGCGTTGGGCAGTGAGGCCGGCGCTCGCCGGCCCTGCTTACATCAATCGGGCGCCGCGGGGAAAACGCACCGCGCCAAATCCGGTTTGAGATGCACCAGCGATCCCGAAAGGGAGTTCAAGCTGCACCGGGCGAGGCGATGCCTGGGCACGATCACTTAGAAAGCCATTTCCAGTTGCCGGCTGGGGAAAGCTCGCAGCCGCTTGAACGGTCTTACGGGAAGAAGGGGAAGCCGCAGGCTTGGAAACAGCGCCGCTGCGGATCGCCTTTGACCTTGCATCGAGCAAGACGGCATTGACGATCGAACCCAGTTGCCGCCATTGATTATCTTCACTCACGGTCCACTCCATTATTTACTAACTGCCGTCAAAACCATAAGGTCGATCTTGAAATCAAAGATCACGCGATTCGGTGGTTCAATTACGACACCGCAAGAAAATTTTGATTACATTTTAGAAATTTTGCAAGTGCCGCAGCGTTCGCCTTGCGGGAATCCCAAGTCAAATCGCGGAGTGCCGCCCTTTGCGCTACCATGAGCATCGTTCCCTGAAAGCCACGTGGAGTTATGGCATCGCCGCCATGGCCGTGCTGGTCTTTGCTAGCGCCTTCGTCTGGCATCGCTTCTTCGGCCTTCCTACCCCCCTGACACTTAAAATATTCGGCGGCACGGTACTGATTTCGGTAGTCAGCCTGACGCTCGCTGCCGCAGCTCTCGCCAACATCTGGAATGAGGGTAGCACCGGAGCGGGCCGGGCATCGTTCGCACTGTTTTTGAGCTTGCTTCTGCTCGCTATTCCGCTGTGGTCTCTTCCCAAACTGCTGCGCCTCCCCCGGATTTACGATGTGACGACCGACACCGCCAATCCTCCTTCCTTCGACCGGGTCGCCAAGATCCGGCAAGGCCAAGCAAATCCCGTGCACTATGATGCTGCGTTTGGCCCGCTACAAATGGCGGCCTATCCCGAAATCAAGCCGCTTCAAATCCAGCGCCCGTTTGCCGAGGTTTTTTTTGCGGTTCGGGACGTGGTTAAGACGCTAAACTGGAAAGTAATCGGCGAACGGACAGCGGAGGCTTCGAAGACGGGCTACATCGAAGCGATCGATCGCACTTGGATCTTCGGGTTTACGGACGACGTGGCCATCCGGGTCACCGGCTCGGCCAAGGCGGCGCAGGTCGATATCCGCTCATCCTCGCGCTTTGGCCAGCACGACCTTGGCAGGAATGCCGAGCGCATCCAGCGTTTCGAAGTTGAAGTGAAAGCGCGTATCGCCGGGATCGAACGGAATGAGCGCATGGAGCGCGTCGTTGCGTCACGGCAAGCCGGGGAGAAGGAAAAGTCCAAACGCAAACGCCGCCACCGGGATAAGGATGATGAT
>CAZCIF010000022.1:10508-23595 GCA_964498645.1 uncultured Rhodomicrobium sp.
AATAATAATACTAGCTCAGCACCCCTCACCCTGTCCCTCTCCCTCTGGGAGAGGGAACGGTGTTGCACGCTCTGCGCCCGTTCAGGCGTTCCTTCTCCCGTGGGGAGAAGGACAGGATGAGGGGCGTCACGATCGAACGTAGTGCGCCTCCGGCGGCCGGTGAACCATTCAGGGATCTGGTATAAGGCCGCGGCGCTTTTTTTCACATGCTGGCCGGCCCTATGACAAGGATGGCTCCACCGCTTCAGGAGCAGGAGCCGCCTCCGGTTTTCGCCGGTGACGCAACTTGTCGAGCCAAAGGTAGATGACAGGCGTCGTATAGATCGTGAAAAGCTGCGAGACGGCAAGGCCGCCGATGACCGTATAGCCAAGCGGCATGCGAAGTTCCGAACCCGGTCCCGCGGCGAGCACCAATGGCAGCGCACCGAACATGGCGGCGAGCGTCGTCATGAGGATTGGCCTGAAGCGCTCCAGGCAAGCCTGACGGATTGCATCCTCGCTATTCAGGCCGCGCACCCGTTCCGCTTCGAGGGCGAAATCCACGAGCATTATCCCGTTCTTTTTCACGATACCGATCAGAAGAATGATGCCGATCAGGGCGATGATGGACAAATTTTGCCCTGTTGCATGCAAGGTGAGCAGCGCACCAAATCCAGCCGAGGGCAGCGTCGACAGGATCGTGAGGGGGTGGACCAAATCCTCGTAAAGAATCCCCAGCACGAGATAAACCGCGACAAGGGCAGTGATAATCAAAAGAACCGTTGACGATTGCTGCTGCTGCAGAGCGAGCGTTTCACCGGCGAGTTCGAGATGTACGTCTTCCGGCAGTTGCAAGTCCTGCCGGATTTGCAGGACGCTTGGAAGCACCTGGCCGAGCGTCACATTCGGAGCCGTGTTGAAGCTAACGGTCACGGCGGGGAACTGCCCTGCATGGTTGACGGTCAGCGGTGCGGAGGTGACGCTCAGTGTGGAAACCTCCGAAAGCGGGATCTGCTGCCCTCTGTTGCCCTTCACGAATATGCTTTCGAAGCCCTGCAAGCTGCGCTGTACATCGAGGCTTGCTTCCAGGATGACATGATATTGATTGCGGTGGCTGTAGATCGTTGAAACCGCACGCTGGGAAAATGCGTCATTCAACACCGCATCGATGTCCTTGACCGAAACCCCGAACTTCGCGGCTTTTACGCGATCAATCGTGACCATCGCTTGCGGGCCGCCAGCTTCCCGGTCGGTGTTGACATCGACAACGCCAGGAACGCGTTTCATACATTCCTTCACTTTAGGGAGCCAGCTGGCAATATTTTTTAGTTCCGGGCTCCAAAGCGTAACCTGGTATTGCGAGCGCGAATGCCGGCCGCCGAATTGAATCTCGGAGCCAGGAAACAGGGTTACCTCCGCGTCCTTGACCGCAGCGAGCTTCTGCCGTAGCCGGCCGATCACACCAAAGACCGGGGTTTTGCGCACGCCGAGCGGCTTCAATGCCATAAAGAACCGTGCCTGATTGCTCGAACCGAAGCCGGAGACCCCGCCCACGGATACCGCCACCCCGGCCACATCCGGGTCCGAGGTTAGGATCGCGGTCACCTTCTTCTGAAGGTTTTCAAGCGCCTCGAAGGAGATGTCCGGCGCGGCGCGCGCGAAGCCGCTGACGAGCCCGGTATCTCCTTGCGGTATCAGACCCTTGGGCAGCACGGTGAAGAGGAGCACCGAGAGTCCGAGCGCCGTGAATGTCACGATCAGCATGAGCCAGCGGTGACGAAGCGCAAAGTGCAGGGTCCTCGCATAGCCTTGCAGCAGCCACTCAAAGAAAGGTTCGATCCGCCGGTCGAGCCAGGTTTCGCGCGGTTGCGGCAGGCGCCGGATAAAGCGGCCGCAAATCATCGGCGTCAGCGTGAGGGAAACCACCGCGGAAATGAGGATCGCATATGTCAGCGTCCATGCGAATTCTTGCAAGATCCGGCCGATCATGCCCGGCATGAACAGGAGCGGGATGAAGGCCGCGACGAGGGAAAGGGTTATCGAGATGATGGTGAAGGCGATTTGGCGCGTGCCCTCCAGCGCCGCTTTGAGCGGGGCAAGGCCAGCTTCCATCTTGCGGTAGCAATTCTCGATGGTGACGATAGCGTCGTCCACGACGAAGCCAACCGAGATCGTCAAAGCGAGAAGCGACACATTGTCGAGGCTATAGCCCGACATCCACATGAGACCCACGGTCCCAGCCAGCGAGAGCGGAACGGAAAGGCCAGCGGCCAGCGTCGGGATTGCGCGGCGGAGGAAGATCAGCACCACCATCATGACGAGCGCGACGCTCGCGAGAAGTGTCTTCTGGATATCGGCGATGCTGGCCCGGATCGTCTTGGTGCGGTCGTTGAAAACGGTGAGCGTAACGTCCGCCGGAAGCAGCCGGCGCAGTTCGGGAAGCAAGGCATGAATGCTGTCGGCCGTCTGGACGACATTCGCGTCCGGCGTTTTGAATATGATGAAAATAACGGCGGGTTGCCTGTTGAAATACCCTGCAGCGAGCCGGTTGCTCGTGCCGCTTGAAACCTTGGCCACATCGCCGATGCGGACCACATCGCCGCCCTTCACCTTTACAACCAGCGAAGCATAATCGGCGGGCTTTTCGATCTGGCCATTCGTAACAACGATTGCCGACTTGTCCGGCCCTTCGAGGGTGCCGGTTGGCACCAGCGAGTTAGCCTGTGTTATCGCTGTCCGCACATCCTCCAGGCCAAGCCTGCGAGCCTGCAACTCCGCCGGATCCGCGGCGATGCGCACGGATGGCGTCTGCGCGCCGCCAAGCAGAACCTCCGACACACCGCTGATCTGGCTGATGCGGGTCGATACGATCAGGTCGCCGAGATCGTAGAGATCGGTCGGGCGCCGGACCGGCGACGTCATCGCGAGGATCATGAACGGCGCGCCCGCAGTGTTGGACTTCCTGATTGTCGGGCGGCGCGTCAATGTGGTTGGCAGATCGGCTTGCGCTGCGTTGATGGCGGCTTGGACATCGCGCGCGGCGTCGTCCGCATTGCGCGACAGGTCGAACTGAACCTGAATGCTCGTAAAACCGAGCTGGCTCGTGGATGTGAGCTCGTTAACCCCCGCGATCTCGCCTATGCGGCGCTCAAGCGGCGCCGCAATGGTGGCTGCGACTGTCTCCGGGCCGGCACCCGGCAAAGAGGCACCCACACGGATGGCTGGCAGATCGATATTCGGCAGGCTTCCAATGGGGAGGCTCACATAGGCGAGCACGCCGGCAAGGAATACCCCAATCGAGAGTAGGATCGTCCCAATCGGCCGCCTGATAAAGAGCGCGGAAGGGTTCATGGCGCTTATCCGCCTGTTTCCGGTGCGCTCGGGACGGCCGCGGGCGGGAGGGGTTCGCTGGGCGGCTGGGAAACATTCGGCGCTTCGGCTTTGAAGAGCCGCTCAATCCGCCGTTTCAAGCCGTCCATGGCGAGGTAGATAACGGGCGTCGTATAAAGCGTGAGCAACTGGCTCAGCAGAAGGCCGCCGATGATCGTGACGCCAAGCGGCACCCGCAATTCCGACCCTGGGCCATGCCCGAGGAGGAGCGGAAACGCGCCGAGCAAGGCGGCCACGGTCGTCATCATGATGGGGCGGAAGCGTAAGAGGCAGGCTTCCCTGATCGCCTCGAGCGGCGCCATGCCGCGCTGGCGCTCCGCCTCAAGAGCAAAATCGATCATGATGATCGCGTTCTTCTTCACGATGCCCATCAGAAGAACGATGCCTATGAGCGCAATGAACGAAAACTCCATGCCGTAATATTCGAGCGCGAGCAGCGCGCCGATCCCGGCGGAGGGGAGCGTCGTCAGAATGGTGAACGGGTGGATGAAGCTCTCATAGAGCACGCCGAGAATGATGTAGATCGTAATGACGGCGGCAAGAATGAGGAGGGGCTGGCTCTTCAGCGACGTATTGAACTCCGCCGCGGCACCCGTGTAGCTTCCAACGATCGAGCTTGGCAGGCCGATGCGCGCGCTTGCCTCTGTCACCGCTTGAACGGCGGCGTCCAGCGGCACGCCTGGCGCGGTGTCGAAGCTGATGGTTGCCGCCGGATATTGCTGGACGTGGTTTACGGAGAGAGGCGCCGTCGTGCGTTCGATGGTGGCGAAGGACGAGAGCGGGACCTGCGCCCCGCGGCCCTGCCCCATAGCCGGCACGGCGGTGATCGATGAAGTCGTAGCGCCGCCGGCGATCGAAAGGCCGGTCGTCGAATTTCCGGTTGTCGAGTTGCTGATCGCATTGCCGGGCACATAGATCGAGCCGAGGGCTGAGATATCGGTCTGGAACCGCGGATCGACCTCAAGCACCACCCGGTATTGGTTTGACTGCCCATAGATTGTCGAGACTTGCCGCTGCCCGAAGGCGTCATAAAGCGTGTCGTTCAGCGCTTGCATGGTAACGCCGAGCCGGCCGGCGATCACCCGGTCCGCATTGATCATCACGGCGCTGCCGTTTTCCTGCAGGTCGGACGAAACGTGGATCAGGCGGCTGTCCTGCTTAAGCCCGGCCTCTAACTTCTTGGCCCAGGCTGAGAAGCCCTCCCGGTCCAGTCCCACGAGCACATACTGATATTGCGTGCGGCTGCGGCTCGTGCCGATCTGGATGTCTTGCACGATTTGGAATGTTGCCGAGATGCCAGAAATATCGCGCGTTGCCCGCGTGAGCCGCTGCGATATTTGGGATGCGCTCGCCTTGCGCTCATTCTTGGG
This sequence comes from uncultured Rhodomicrobium sp., assembly GCA_964498645.1. Taxonomy (GTDB): domain Bacteria; phylum Pseudomonadota; class Alphaproteobacteria; order Rhizobiales; family Rhodomicrobiaceae; genus Rhodomicrobium. Next base: position 15,248 of record CAZCIF010000022.1, read on the forward strand.
TTTCAAGGTCAGTGCGAAATGCGCCACGTTCGGCGTCGCGTTCGTTGTGCCGGCACCTACAACCGAGATCACCCCCAGCACATCCGGATCTTTGCGGATGACGTCCTCGACCGCCTTCTGCAAGTTCTGCATCCGCTCGAAGGAAACGTCAGGGGCCCCTTCCGTCTCAGCGGTAAGAAAACCTGTATCCTGATCGGGCAGGAAGCCTTTGGGGATCGCGAGATAGAGTGTGACCGTAAATAAGAGGGTCGATGCTGCCACGATCAGCGTCAGAAACCGGAAGCGCAGCACGATATCGAGCGTGACCCGGTAGAAGCCCGCGAGCCAGGCGAGAGGTGCTTCTGCAAGGCGCGCATACCAGGGCGCCCGGTCTCTGTGGCGCGGCTCGCGGAGCAGGCGCGCGCTCATCATTGGCGCCAGCGTCAGCGAAACGGCAGCCGAGGTGATCACGGCGATGGTCAGGGTCAGCGCGAACTCGTGGAACAAGCGGCCGACGATGCCCGGCATGAACAGGAGGGGGATGAAGACCGCGATGAGCGAAACTGTCAGCGAAATGATGGTGAACCCGATCTCGCCTGCGCCTTTGTAGGCTGCGGCCATCGGCTTTTCGCCATTCTCGATATGGCGCATGATGTTTTCGATCATCACGATGGCGTCGTCGACCACGAACCCGGTCGCGATGGTGAGCGCCATCAGCGAGAGATTATCGAGGCTGAAGCCCGCGAAATACATGATGCCGAAAGAGGCAATCAGCGATAGCGGGAGGGTGACACCCGCAACGAGCGTTGCGCTAAAGGTCCGCAAAAACAAGAGTACGACCATCACCACAAGGCCGGCGCTGAGCGCAAGGGTGAACTGCACGTCGCTCACGGAAGCACGGATCGTGCCCGTGCGGTCGGCCACCATCGCCACGTTCACGCCCGCTGGCAGCGCCCCCTGACGCTTGGGCAGGATCTGCTTCACGCGGTCAGCCGTGCCGACGATATTCGCGCCGGGCTGCCTTTGCACATCGATGACGACGGCCGGGGTGCCGTTATAGCGCGCGATGACCTTGTTATTTTCCACTCCCGCGATGACCTTCGCCACATCGCGGAGCAGCACCGGCGCACCGTTCGAATAGGCAACGGTGATCGTCTCATAGGCCTTGGCGGTTTCGAGCTGATCGTTTGCGCCGATGAGGTAAGCCTTTTCCGAGCCGCTCAGGACGCCCTTCGATCCGGTCACATTCGAGTTCGCAATAGCGGCACGAACCGTCTCCAGCGCAAGGCCGTAGGAGGAAAGCTGGGCCGGGTCGGCCTGGATGCGAACCGCGGGACGGATGTTGCCCTGGATGGTGACCCGCCCGACACCCGAAACCTGGCTCAGCCTCGGACTTAAGAAAGTGTCGGCAAGGTCGCTCAGCCGTTCCATCGAAAGGCTCTCCGATGTGAGGGCGAGCGTGATGATGGGCGGATCGGCCGGGTTCACTTTCGCATAGACGGGCGGATAGGGCAGATTTTGCGGGAGGGTTCCGCCCGCCGCGCTGATCGCTGACTGCACATCCTGCCCCGCCGCGTTGATGTCGCGGTCGAGATTGAATTGCAGCGTGATCTGACTCAAGCCTTGCGAGCTCGTGGATCTCATCCCCTCAAGCGATGGGATTTGTCCAAGCTGGCGCTCGAGCGGCGCAGTCACGAGCCGGGCCATTGTCTGGGCGTTGGCACCGGGAAGCTGCGTCGTAACCTGGATGACGGGAAAATCGACCTGCGGCAGCGACGAAATCGGCAAATTGATATAAGCAAGCGCGCTGCTGAGCAGGATGGCAACGGCCAAAAGGGAAGTCGCGATCGGGCGCGCGATAAACGGCGCGGAAACGCTCATGGCGTTTGCGAACCCTGCTCGCGCGGCAGGGAGGCAGCAGCTGCTGCTTCCTTGCGCCGGCCTTTCCGGTGCTCGCGGCCGCCGTTTGTACCGTCCGGTGCCTTGGGCGCGGTGCTGGCCGGCGCGCCCATGTCTGGAGTTGCCTCGATTTTTACTTTTGTGCCGTCGGCCAAGCTCGCAAAGCCGCTCGTTATAACCACATCTCCCGGCGCCACACCTTCTCCGGCGACCGAGAGCCGCTCATCTTCTTGCACAATCTTCACATTGGTCAGTTTCGCCGTGTTCTCCGGCGTCACCACATAGACATAGCTCCCATTCGCGCCTTGCTGCACGGCGGCGGATGGCACGACGACCGCTTTTTCCAGCGTCTTCAATTTCAGCTTCACATTGACGAATTGGCCAGGCCAAAGCCTGTTCTGCTCGTTCGGAAACGTTCCCTTTATCCTTACCGTTCCCGTCGCCTGGTCGATTTGATTGTCGAGGACGAGAAGCGTCCCTTCAGCAATGACTTTGCCTCCAACGGCGGCTTGAAGCGGGACCGGCCCGGCGGCTTGGGCCGCTAAAATGTCCGGAACCGTGTGCTCGGGAAGTGTGAAGACAACGGCGATGGGCTTTAGTTGCGTAATGACAGCGATGCCGGTCGCATCGGAAGCGCTGACAAGGTTCCCCTTATCGACAAGCCGGATGCCTGTCCTGCCGGTAATCGGCGCCCTTATCGAGGTGTAGTCGAGATTGGCCTTCGCATTATCGATCAAGGCCTGATCGAGCTGCACTTGCGCTTGGCTTTGGCGGACGGCTGTTACAGCGGTGTCCGCCTGCTGCTGTGTCGCGCTATTCGTCTTGACGAGGTTGGAATATCTCTTCTCGTCGAGACGCGCATTGGAGAGGCTAGCCTCGTCCTTCTGCTTCTGAGCAACAGCCTGATCGTAAGCAGCCTGATACAGGACAGGGTCGATCTTGGCGAGCACGTCGCCTTCTTTCACATCCTGGCCTTCCCGGTACCCCACTTCGATGAGGCGGCCGCTAACCTGGGCGCGGACGATTGCCGTGTTGTAGGCATGAACGGTGCCGACACCGTTCAGATACACGGGAACGTTATCGGTGCCGATCTTCCCTGCCCGCACCGGAACGGCTTCATCTTTGCGGTGGAAACCGCCACCCTGCCGGCCGCCTTGGGCAGCCGCCATCCCGCTCGCAGTACCGGAAGCCGCTTGCGGCGGGAAGATCCGGTCCTTGTAAATGAAAGCAACCAAACCGCCTGTGACTAAAACGAAAATCAGGTAGGGGGTCAGCCGTTTCATGGGGCCTTTGCTTTCACTTCTATAACAGATGGTACTTCTGCTATGCCCGCGTTAGCCGGCTTGTACCACCCGCCTCCAAGAGCTTGATACAGCGACACCGCAGCCAGCAGGCGGCTCAGTCTCACCTGCGCATAGGCGATTTCCGCGACGAACAAAGTCTGCTCCACCTGGAGTAAAGTGGTTACATCGATGATGCCGCCCTTTAGCTGCTCCTCCGATAACTTAAAAGCGCGCCTTGCCGAGCTTACAGCTTCATACTGCAAGCGTTCCTGCTGGGCGTTCTTTTGGTAAGCAATCAGTTGATCTTCCACGTCCTGAAAACCCGAAATGATTGCCTTGCGATAGATTTCAAGAAGCTCGCCATAACGCGCGCGATCCTGATCCAGAATAGCCTGTAATTGAAATTCGTTTGTGAGCGGTTGAATTATGCCCGCCGCCATATTGTAGAAAGCGCTTTGAGGCTGAAACAAAGATGCCAGAGCAACGCTCTGAAACCCGCCAGCCCCCGTCAGCTGAATGGACGGAAACATCGCTGCCCGCGCCGAGGAAACATTGAATTTCGCAGCCGAAAGCTGTGCTTCCGCGCTCGCTATGTCGGGACGGCGGCACAAGAGGTCGGAAGGCAAGCCCGGCGGGATCGAAGGGATCGCCACCGAGAACAAGTCCTGGCCTTTGAAGCGGAAGAACTCCGGCGCTGTGCCGGTCAGAACGGCCAAAGCATGCTGGTACTGCGCGAGCTGGCGTTCAAGCGGGGGAAGCCTGACCTTGATATTGGCGACGAGGGTTTCCTGTTGCGCCAGGTCGAGACCGCTCGCTATGCCTTCTTTAGCACGCTCCCGGATCGCGTTCAGGATCCGTTCCGCAGCGGCCAGGTTTCGCTTTTCGATCTGGACCTGCTTTTGAGTGGCGATCGCCTGGAAGTAAGTATTGGCGACGCTCGCATCCGTCGAGATGGCGACTGTCGCAGCGTCAAAGCTCGATTGCCACTCGGCTGCTTTCGCCGAATAAAGGGCCGAGCGGTACTGGCCCCAAAAGTCGATCGTGTAGCTTGCCGTCAGCTCGGCAATGACCGATGTCGTCCGCACGGCTTGGCCTTGCACGTGTGTCAGGCTCTGGCTTGCGCTTCCCTGAGCTTGAATAAGGGGGATGAGCGGCTGCGCCGCGATCCGCACCTGCGCTTCGGCCTGTTGTATCCGGGCGATCGCCGCGCCGATGTCCAAGTTGAAGCCCCGCCCCAAGGCAATCAACTCGACAAGCTGCTTCGATTTGAAGGCTGCGAAATCGTAAGGCGAAGCCGCAGGCCGCCAAGTGCTGGCCTTTTGCGTGCTGTACAGGGCCGGAATGTCAAGCTCGGGTATGGGCACATTCGGGTCAAGAATTGTACAGCCAGCCGAAAGGCATAGCACGGCCGCTCCAGCCGCGGTGACGCCCAGCCGTGTTCTAGCCCTCTCGAATGTACTCCGCGCGCCCGCGCTCGCCATGCCTGCCCGATTGATTGAATTTCCGGACTGACGAATCCCTACCCCACATAAGCGGGATTCGCCCATGTATCGAACAACCCGATTGCGACTGTTAAGCGGCTGGTCCCCCGATTCCCAGTCGCAATTTGTAACAGAGTTACGCCGGCCGCCCTTCGCTGAGGCAGCGTGCCTTTTTCGCACCAGCTTCAGCCAGCGCGGACGCTAACCGGAGCTGAGCTGAAGGGGCTGCCCTAAATAAATGATCAATTCCAGAAGCGTGGCCTCGGTGAGCCGGCCGGTAAGCGGAATGTGCCGGTGCCTCTCGAAGTCTTTGACGGCACTCGCGGTCCAGATATCCAGGCGCCCCGACAGTGTCCCGCGGAAAAAGCCAAGGCTGAGAAGCGTCTTTTGAATCTCCATTACAAATCGGGGATTGGCTTCCGCGCGATCCGCGAATACCCCCTTCGGCGCTTGATTAACGTTGAAGAGAACCTGCTTCAGGAGCGCATCCGCCGGCTCGCCCGTGAGCGGCATCCCATTGTCGAATTCATAGGCCAGCACCGCCGCCCGGAGCCCATTGCCCGCCGATTGAAGCTGTCCGGCATAGCCCCGCTGAGCAAGCTCCCTTTGCAGAGCGGCATAAAGACGGGGGCCGTGAGGCTCCTTGCCAGCCGGGATTGATACTGCCCGCACCGGCACAGCTGGGGTTACCGCTGCGGTAACAGGCGGTTTCTCCGTGGGAAACTGCGTGATCGAAACACTGGTGCTCGGCAAACCGTTCATCCGGAGCGAGCGGGAGCGATCCTGCAAAAACAGCGCGTTACCGGCTGTTGCAAGGAAAAGAGCCATGACGGCAAACAGGGTGAAGCGCGCGCGTAAGGGCGTCATGCGCCGCATAATCGCACAGCTTGCAATTTAAAGAAAGATTGTTCGTTACCGTGAAGCGAATAAAAAGCCCAATGCGGTAGCATATGCAAATTTAGTATACATCTCGCCTTGCCTTAGTAACAGCTATAATAGTTCGTTATTAACTTGAATAAAACCGAATAGCCGCACTTCTCTTTTCGTTGGTTCGCAAGTCCTAGCATGCACGTCACATGTCTATGTGCGGGAGCATCCAAACATGCTGTTCTTGTTGCGGCTCGTCTTTTGGATCATGCTGGTTTGCTTGCTGCTGCCCAGCTCGCGCGAGGACAATCGCCGTCTAATATCTTCAGCCGAGCGGACGGTGAATGACGTGCGCGGCTTTTGTCAGCGAAATCCGGATGTGTGCGAGGATGCGCGCTTCGCCATGACAACGATACTGTCGAAGCTGAAAAACGGCGCGGAACTCGTTCAGACTTGGCTGTCCAAGGACAAAAATAAGAATGGACAAGGCGATGGAGCGGACGCCTTGCCGCACCCGCAGGCAAGACCCAAGGATGCCGGCCAGCCGCCGAGGCTCATCCCGAAATGGCAAGATAGCCTCAGCCCCGCAGATAAGAAGATGCCTTGGCGCGGGCCAGCGCCGCTTTAACACGCGCGTCCGGCGCGTGCCTCTATTCGAGGCGGGCGGAGACGAGATGCTCCGCCAGGAACCAGGTCTGCTTTTCATTGGTGCGGATGACATCGGACACGATCAAGTCGTTGGTCCCGTCGTCGCCTGCCTCAGCCGCGGCCTTTGCCGCTTGGCGGCTCGACGCCAGGATATGCCGGTGCGCTTCCACCAGCCGCGTGAGTTGCATCGCAGGCATTTCACGGCCCTTTGGCGGCCGGCGGATCATCGTCATTTCCGCGACATCGTGCGCCATGGCGACGGAGACGCCTCCCAGAGCCATGATCCGTTCAGCAATCATGTCGACGAGTTCCGCCTGCTTCTCATAATGAGCGTCGAACAGGAGATGCAACTGATAGAAGGTCGGCCCGCTGACCTGCCAATGGTGTTTCTTGTACATGTCCCGGAGGCTGATAGTGTCGGCGAGAAGCTGATTGAGCGCTTCGATGCTCTGAAGGCGCGTATTCTCGTCAAGAGCAACCGGAAGATCTGTCAGCGTACCCCAAGGCTGTGTCTCTTGCCCTTTGTCGAGGTCAAGATGGGGTTGCGCCTCGATGGCGCGGACAATCGTCTTCCGCGGCGATTTCGATGAGTACTTCATGCTCGTGTTCACCTGTTTGGAAAGGCACCCCCACTGCCATTCCAAAAACGCTAAGCCGCGAAACTGTTCCGCCGAGCCTTAGCCGGCGCACGCCCTCGTCATCCCGGAACGGCCCAAAAGGGGCCGTATCCGGGATCGTACAAATTGCAAGCGTATGGAATCCGCTACGATCCCGTGTCTGCACCGCGTCATTTCATGCCGCGGCGCGCACGGGATGACGCCGCGGAGAGGCAGTCAGTTAGGCAAAAATTACAGGAGAGCGAGCGAGACGGAGCCGAACAGCAGGCAGTAAATGGCAAAGGGCAAGAGCGCCGCGAAATCGTGCTTGTGAAAGTAACGCATGAGGAAAGCAACACTGAGATACGCCGCTATGCCCGCCGCGAGGCCGCCCACCGCAGTGACTTCGAGCGGAATCGCCTGCCCGGATGGTTCGGCGTGGAGAAGCTTCGGTACCTCCAGCACTGACGCGCCCACAATGACAGGCGTCGCCATCAAGAACGAGAAGCGCGCAGCCTGCTCATGCGTCAGCTTCGCAAGGAGGCCTCCCACCATCGTGGCTCCCGAGCGGGAAATTCCGGGGAGGAAGGCGAGGCATTGCCAGAAGCCAATAGCGAGGGCGCCACTGAAGCGAATCTTATCGGGCCTGCCGGATGGAGCCTGACGCGCCAGGGCGCGCCTGCGCAACAACTCGCCGGCGATAAGGACAAGGCCGTTCGCTATCAGGAAAGCTGCGGCGTAGTCGGGCTTGGCGAAGAGCGCTTTGAGCTTTTTCTCCAGCGTAAAACCGATCACGACCGCCGGCAGCGTCGCAACAACGAGCAAAAGCAGGAAGCGGCGGCGATCCTCGCCCTGGGCGTCTTTGCCGCCTATGAAAACGCCTATGAACAGTTCCCACCAGTCGCGCCAGAAATAAAGCAGCAAGGCCGTGGCCGTGCCCAGATGAAGGAACACGATAAACGGCACGAAATGCTCCGAGCGGAGATCAACATTGAGCCCAAGTAGCTTGGGCAGGACAACCGCGTGACCGAGGCTCGAAATGGGAAATAGCTCGGTGACGCCCTGAAGAATGGCGATGGCGATGGCCTCGGCGTAAGTCATGTCGGCCCCTGATGTGAAGGCGGTTCGGATAAGGCGCGCAAGTAACATCGCTGCCTTAGCGCAAGCTTGCCCCGCGGTAAAGCCGCAACAGGCGCAAGCGATTACGGAAAGCTTCTGTTGTATTTATGAGGACACGAAAGCCGCGCAGGTTAGGCGGCAGCCTCAGCGGCGAGCGCGCTGGCTTCGAGCGCGACAGCCACGGATGCGATAATCGCGGTGAACCGTATGGCGGTTTGGATCGTTTCCGAAGAAACGCCTGCTTCACGCAGAACCTTTTCGTGAGCGTAGATGCAGCTTCCGCAGCCATTGATCGCGGACACCGCGAGCGACCACAGCTCGAAGTCGGCCTTGTCCACACCCGGATTTGCAATGACGTTCATGCGCAGCCGGGCTGGCTTGTTATAATATTCCTTGTTCGAGGCGAGGGAGAGGAACCGGTAATAGACATTATTCAGCGCCATGATCGAGGCCGCAGCCCGCGCCGCATCGAACGC
>CAZCIF010000023.1:0-23507 GCA_964498645.1 uncultured Rhodomicrobium sp.
GGTTGTGTAACCGCTCCCTGTTGCTTCAAACGCGATCTGGCTTTTCTGCGGGTTCACACTCCACTCAGTCGCCAGCGCCTGATCCGTGCCGCCCATGTAGACTAGGCCGGAAGCGAGTACCAGCCAGGCCGCCGCCGCATGCGGCCGGTGCCCAAACTGCGGGAGCATCCGCGCCAGAATTCCGTCCCTGAGCACGAGCGCATGGCGCAGGGCTGCCGCGACATGGATCGCGATCAGAACCAGCAGGATAGTGCCGAGAAAAATGTGCGCCCAGCGGAACAGAAGCAGGTAAGCCTCCTTATCCGCGGGCGCCATATCGCTTAGCCAGGGAAGCAGGGGAAACGGCATCGACTGGAAGAGCACGGACGGGTACTTTGCCGCCGAGATCATGGCCCAGCCCGTCAGCGTCACGAGAATGATGACGAGGTAGAGCCCGAGATGGGTAAGATGCGCCGCGATGCGCTCCATCTTCGGCGTGGAGGCTGGCAGTGCGGGCACGGGATGCAGGAGGCGCCAAAACGCCCGCAGGATCATGAGCGCAAGGAGCGTGATGCCAATCGATTTATGAAGATTGAAAGCCTCGAATTTCCGTATGCCCGTCAAACCGCCCATAACCCAAGCGAGCGAAAACTGAACGAAAATCAGAAGCGCAATCAGCCAGTGCAGCGATTGCGCCATGACTGTATAGCCGGTTTGATCCACAGAATTCCCCCTACCACTTTCCGGTGTTTGGCATTGACATCCAGGGCTCTGCCGGTGCCAAGGCCGCGCCCTTTTGAAGAAGCTCGAACGAGATATTATCGGGCGAACGGATGAAGGCCATGTGCCCGTCGCGCGGCGGCCGGTTTATGGTCACGCCTGCGTCCATAAGGCGCTGGCATATTTCATAGATATTGTCCACCTCATAGGCAATGTGGCCGAAATTGCGGCCCTCGCCATAGGCCTCCGGATCGTAATTATAGGTGAGCTCGATCTGAGCGCTCTCGTTGCCGGGCGCGGCAAGAAAAACGAGCGTATAGCGTCCCTCCGGGCGGTCGATGCGGCGTATCTCCTTCAGCCCAAGCTTGTTCACATAGAAATCGAGAGACCGGCCGAGATCGGTCACGCGGACCATGGTGTGAAGATACTTCATGGGAAAGCCTCCAGTTTGCGCCTGCATTTATCCAAGGATAACAAAACCGCGCAACCGGAAGGCCGCCTCCCTTCGTGTGAGTCATTCTCACATAACGGTGAGCAGCCGGCTTTCAACAGGTGTGGAAACCATCCCTGCGAAATGGAGTGATTCGCGGTCTAGCCCGGCGGACGGCATTGATTCGCGGCCTTATTCGCAGGTCAAGGGGGTGATGCGGAACGCTGGCTACCCTGTTCAAAACATGCAGGTTGTAATTTGCAGAACAGGGTCCGAGCGAATTTATGTCACATTTTTGTCAAAATTTTACTCGGAAATTCAACCACTTGCTGCACGGCAGTCTCGGTGGCGGCTGAGACTAGAACAACAACCGTGCTGGGGAAATTGTTAATTTTTCCTAGCCACGGCAGCGAGTGATGTTATGTTTTGGAAATGAGTTGGTGTGCGTAAGGGTCTTGGGCGAGGCTCTGACGTGCGCCACGTATTCAGTGAAGCGGGGGACTAAACACATGGGGGACAAATTACCTCCCACGATATCATCGTTCAACGACATCGCAGAGCAACCGAGCATCGACGTCTTTGTTATCGCAGGCCACATCAAATGGTTCGATGTATCCAAAGGTTTTGGCTTCATCGTTCCCGATGGCGGGCTTCCCGACATTCTGATCCATGTAACCGTTCTGCGGCGGGACGGTTATCAGACAGCTTATGAGGGTGCGCGCATCGTCTGCGAAGTTCTGCGGCGTGACCGGGGGCTTCAAGCTTTCCGTGTTATCGAGATGGATGAAAGCACAGCGATTCATCCTTCGCAACTACCCCAGCGTACCCATGTGCACGTGATGCCTGAAAGCGACTGGCAGCGGGCCATGGTGAAGTGGTTCAATCGCCTGAAGGGCTTCGGGTTCCTGACCCGCGGCACCGGGACGGAGGACATCTTCGTCCATATGGAGACTTTGCGCCGCTTCGGCTTTGCCGAACTTCGGCCTGGACAAATCGTGCAAGTGCGATATGGCACGGGCGATAAAGGCCTCATGGCCGCGGAGCTGCGCCCCGATGGCATGACGGGCTATCCCTCGTCCCACTGACAAAGGCTAGGCCGATGCGCCAGGGTCAATCTCACATAAACAGGGCCGCTCTTGCGGCCCTCGTCATTTTCGGCTCTCTTATCTTGGCGCCAGCATTCGGAGAAGCTCTTTTCAAACACGCAAGCCTCAAGATCGCGACAACGAACGGTCCCGTACACTTGGATGTCGAAGTTGCCGACACCGAGCCTAAGCGGGAGCGCGGCCTCATGTTCAGGCAAAAGCTGGCCGGGAACCAGGGCATGATTTTCCTGTTCGGCGACGAGCGGCAAATTGCCATGTGGATGAAAAACACCTACATACCGCTCGATATGGTTTTCATCGGCAACGATTGGCGTATTGTGCACATCGAGGCGGATGCCGAGCCGCTTTCGACCGGCATCATCCATTCGATCCGGCCCGCGTCGCGCGTTTTAGAGATCGCAGGCGGTCAGGCGAAACGGCTCGGCCTTAAGCCCGGCGACCTCGTTTCGCTTCAGCAATAATACGGCTACGGCCGCTGTGGGCCTGCCCCGCACAGGATCACGCCGCCAGGCGGGCCGGGAATCGGCCAGAAGCTTGACTTAGATCAAATCCTGTCCCCTCTAGCCGGGTAGGTTTATCCGGCGTGTGCACGATATGGGAGTTGAGATGCATACCGCTATCGCCAAATATTTCTCCGCCCGCGTGCCGCGCTACACGAGCTATCCAACCGCGCCGCATTTTTCCGCGGAGACTGGCGCCGCACACTATGCAGCGTGGCTGGAGCGGCTCGATCCCGCGTCCCAGCTTTCGCTTTACGTTCACATCCCCTTTTGCCGCCGCATGTGCTGGTATTGCGGCTGCAATATGCGCGTCGTCGCGCGCTACGACCCGGTGGCCGCCTATGTTGACACGCTCATCCGGGAGATCGGGCTTGCGGCACAGGCGCTGCCGCAAAGAATGAGCGTGCGCCATATTCATTGGGGCGGAGGAACGCCTACCGCGCTTAATCCCGATGACATGCTGCGTATCGATGAAGCGCTGCGGCGGCATTTCGATATCGTGAAGGACGCAGAGGCCGCGGTCGAGCTTGACCCGCGCACCTTCACGCGGGATTCGGCAATTGCGCTTTCGCGCATCGGCTGCACGCGTGCGAGCCTCGGTGTACAGGAGCTGGATGAGGAGGTTCAGCTTGCGATCAACCGGGTTCAGCCTCTGAGCATGATCGAGGAGACGGTCAATCTCCTGCGCGAGCATGGCATTCAAGCACTCAATTTCGATTTGATGTATGGCCTTCCGCATCAGACGTCTGGGACACTCAAGACGACCGTCGCTCAGGCGGTCACGCTGCACCCGGACCGGATCGCGCTTTTCGGCTACGCGCATGTGCCGTGGATGGCGAAAAACCAGCGCATGATTCCCGAAGGCGCGCTGCCCACGCCGCATCTGCGTTACGAACAATCGAAAGTGGCAGGCGACGCTCTCGCCGCGCTCGGTTATGAGCGCATTGGCCTGGACCACTTCGCGAAGCCGGGCGACCGTCTCTCCGCCGCCGCTCGCGAAGGCCGCTTGCGCCGCAACTTCCAGGGCTACACCGACGACAGCGCCGCAGCGCTCGTCGCCTTCGGGGCGAGTGCGATCTCGGCCTTACCTGAGGGTTACGCCCAGAATATCGTCGAGACAGGAGCTTACAGCCGCGCGGTTCTGGCCGGTACGCTCCCCATCGCCAAAGGTATCGCATTTAGGGACGAGGACAGGCTGCGCGGAGCGGTTATCGAGCGGCGCAGGTGTAATCTTGAAGTTGATCTCGGCGAGGTGGAAGCGCGTTTCGCGCCGCAACGGGCGGACTTCTCCCGGGAACTTTCGGGGCTTCGCATCTTCGCGGAGGAGGGGCTCATCGAACTGGATGGAAACCGCGTCCGCGTCAAGGAAGCGGCCCGGCCAGCCTTGCGCGTGATTTGCGCCATCTTCGACACCTATCTCGCGCACAACGCCCCGCCGCGCCACGCCGCAGCCGTTTGAGTTTGCCCATCGCCGCCCGCAATTGATCCCCGTCAACGATGGCAGCGCATTTCCGCTTATTCTTGGATAAGACGATTTGCTGGAACTGTGTGTCATGGCGCGCCTGCTTTGGATCTTATTTTTCGCTGCAGCCCTCACATCCGGCGCGCGGGCACAGGAAGGCAGCATTGAGGCCGGCCGTGACTATGCCCAAGCGATTTGCGCGCAATGCCATGCGATCCGGAAAGGCGAGGCGTGGTCGCCTAATCTTGAGGCTCCCCCCTTCAGCAAGATCGCCAATACACCGGGAATGACCGGCGCCGCCCTGGCCCTAATATTGCGCACGCCGCACAGGGAGATGCCGGATCTGATCATCCCGGCAAAGGAGAAGGCTGACGTCGTTGCCTATATTCTAAGCTTGAAGCGCTAGCTAAGGCTTATGCGAGCGGGCGGAGCAGGAGGCGTAGCGCGGTCTCAACGGCCTTGGCGCGCACCTTCGCGCGGCCGGCATCGCCAAAGCGCTCTTCATGGTGGATGGCGGTGAAGCTCAGTTCCGCGTCTTGCTGGGAGAGCGCCCTTGCGGCGGCGAAATGAACGAGGCCCACGGGCTTCTCCGGGCTTCCGCCGCCTGGGCCTGCGATACCGGTGACGGCCACCGAAAGCTGAGCGCGCGATTGGCGCAGCGCGCAGGCCGCCATGGCGATGGCTACCTCCCGCGAAACCGCGCCATGCGCCCGGATGAGGGCGGGATCGACCCCCAGCATTTCAGCCTTGGCTTCGTTGGAATAGGTCACGAAACCCCGCTCGAACACATCGGATGAGCCGGCGATCGAAGTCAGGGCTGCGGCAACCAGCCCGCCGGTGCAGGACTCGGCGGTCGCGATCTTAAGACCGAGGCTTCGCGCCTTCTCTAAGACCTCTCCGGCCAGCAAACTCGCGGCGGGCGTTATCTCGTCCGTCATCTTATTGCCTTGAGCCGAAAACCACCGTGGCGGTGGCGAGTGCGGCAATTCCCTCGCGCCGGCCGGTAAAGCCGAGGCCCTCGCTCGTCGTGGCCTTCACGCTGACCCGCTCGCGCTCGATGCCGAGAAGCTCCGCCAACCGTGCGCGCATCGCCTCGCGGTGCGGGCCGATCTTCGGACGTTCGCATACCAGCGTGATGTCGGCGTTGGTGACATGCCCGCCGCTTGCTCGCACAAGCTTGACGGCATGAACGAGGAAAATCGCCGAGTCCGCGCCGCGCCATTGCGGGTCCGAAGGCGGAAAATGATCGCCGATATCGCCCGCGCCGATAGTGCCGAGCAACGCGTCGGTGAGCGCGTGCAGCCCGGCATCCGCGTCGGAATGGCCTTTCAAACCGTGGCTATGGGGGATCTCGATCCCGCAAAGCGTGACGTGATCCCCCTCCTCGAAAGCGTGCACGTCGAAGCCCGAGCCGCAACGCACATCCAAGAACCCGGCGGGCGCGCCGCCATTCGCGATCAAGTCCGCCATGAGCAGATCCCCGGCTGTGGTAATCTTCATATTTTCGGAAACGTTCTCGACAAGCGCAACCGTAAGCCCTGCCCATTCCGCGATCGAGGCGTCGTCGGTGAAATCCGTGCGCCCGGCCCGCGCCGCAGCCCGATGAGCTTCGAGGATTCTTGTATAATGGAAAGTTTGCGGCGTTTGCGCGCGCCATAGCCCTTCGCGCAGCACGGTTCCGGCGATCCGGCCCAATTCGCCGCGCTTCAAAGTATCGGTCACGGGCGCAGCGGCAATCGCACCATCGGACGAGGCAAGTGCTGCCAGCGTATCGCCGATACATTGCGCGGAAATGAAGGGCCGCGCGGCGTCGTGGATCAGCACTGCATCGGGAGAAAGCGGCGCCAAGGCTTCCAGCCCTGCTGCGACGGAAAGCTGGCGGGTGGCTCCGCCGGGCGCGGGCTGCATGAGTTTGCCGGACGACAAACCTGCCAGCGCTTCCTCATACAAAGCTTCGTCGCCGGCGCGCATGACCACAAGCACCCGATGCACGTGGGGGTGGTCAAGAAATGCGCAAACGGTGCGGCGCAAGACCGGCTCGCCGCCGGCAAGGCAATATTGTTTCGGACGCCCCTGCTGAAGGCCCGCGCGGACGCCGCTTCCCGCCGCTACGATCAGCGCAGCGTTACAGCTCTGATTTTGGTCCTGTTTTTGCATAGATGAAGGCCACGAAGCGGTGAGATCGGTTACCCGACCTTATAAGGGGCGCTGGCAGCCGCCAAGCGCTTTTGCCATGCTGAAAATTTGCCTGCTGACATGAGGGCCGAATTTGCTACAATGCCTCGAAATTAGCCGAACCGGCCCGATGCCCAATATTTGGGCAGGCGAAATCGCAGGGCTGGCGCTAACAAATCCGTTCCTGTCATCGGTAAATGCGGCTTTGCTAACATCTATGTCCCTTCGGGAGAAAAGCAAGAAAAGGGCCTCCCTTCGCGCGGGCGCGCTCAACTTCGAGGCGCTTCTGCAAGGTCTGCCCCACGCTGTTCTCGTCATCGATCGCGATAATCGCATTGTCTTCGTGAACTTGGCCGCTGAGGAATTTTTCGGCATCGGCGAGGCGGTGCTCAAAAAACGTGCATTGCACGAGGTTCTGGCCTTCGCACATCCTCTAACGGCCCTTGCCGGCCAAGTCCTGCAGACGCGTGGCACCATCAACGAATATGAACTCGATTTGAGCATGCCCGATCATCCGAACCGGGCTGTGGACGTGTTTGCTTCGCTTGTTGCCGACGATCAGGATTTGGTTCTTCTCATGCTGCAGCAGCGCGGCATGGCGCATAGGATGGAGCGGCAGCTCACACACCGGGGCGCTGCCCGTTCGGTTTCGGCCATGGCCGCGGTGCTCGCGCATGAAATCAAGAATCCGCTTTCCGGAATTCGCGGCGCGGCCCAGCTCCTCGAAGCGGGGGCGGCGGAGGAGGACCGGCCGCTGGCCCGGCTCATCACGGAGGAAACCGACCGTATCCGCGATCTCGTGGACCGGATGGAGGTGTTCGGCGACGAGCGCCCGGTGAACAAGGAGCCGGTCAACATTCATTCCGTCCTCGACCATGTGAGGAGGATCGCGAAGGCCGGCTTCGGGCGTCATCTCACAATCATGCAGGTTTACGATCCGAGCCTGCCGGACGTGCCCGGCAACCGGGATAAACTCATCCAGGCTTTCCTCAATCTGGTCAAAAACGCCGCAGAGGCGATCGGCGACAGGCCCGACGGCCAGATCACACTGTCGACGGCCTTCCGTCCGGGCCTTCGCATGCGGCCCGCGAATTCCGATGCGAGCGTGCGGCTTCCCCTCGAAATCTGTGTGTCGGACAACGGACCAGGCGTGCCAGAAGATATGAAGCAGCATCTTTTCGAGCCCTTTGTGACCACAAAAGCGACGGGGGCGGGGCTCGGCCTCGCGCTCGTCGCAAAAATCGTCGGCGATCATGGCGGGGTGATCGAATGCGAATCGCGCCCGCGCTTCACGACCTTCCGCACGCTTTTGCCGATGTATCAGACATCCATGCGCAAGACAGGAGCGATATAATGGGCCGTGGCAACGTTCTCATAGCCGACGATGACGCGGCGATCCGCACTGTCGTGAACCAGGCCCTGGCGCGGGCCGGCTACAGCGCGAGGGCGACAAGCAACGCCGCCACATTATGGAGCTGGATCAGCCAGGGCGACGGCGATGTGGTGATCACGGATGTGATCATGCCGGACGAAAACGCCTTCGATCTCATACCACGCATCAAGAAAATCAGGCCCGAGCTGCCGATCATCGTCATGAGCGCGCAGAACACTTTCATGACAGCCATCAAGGCTGCCGAGCGCGGCGCTTACGAATATCTGCCGAAGCCCTTCGACCTTAAGGATCTGGTGGCGGTGGTGGGCCGGGCTTTGAGAGAGCCGAAGGCGAAATCGCCGATGCAGCCGGATAGCGAGTCCGAGAATCTGCCGCTGATCGGGCGCTCGGCCTCCATGCAGGATGTCTACCGCGTGATGGCCCGGCTGATGCACACCGATTTGACCGTTCTGATTACGGGTGAATCAGGTACGGGCAAGGAGCTTGTGGCGCGTGCGCTTCACGATTACGGCCAGCGCCGGAAGGGACCGTTCATTGCCATCAACATGGCCGCGATTCCGCGCGAGCTGATCGAATCCGAGCTTTTCGGTCATGAGAAGGGCGCCTTCACAGGCGCCGCCCAGCGATCAATCGGGCGCTTCGAGCAGGCGGATGGCGGCACGCTCTTCCTCGACGAGATTGGCGACATGCCCATGGAGGCGCAAACGCGGCTCTTACGCGTCCTGCAAGAGGGCGAGTACATGACCGTCGGCGGCCGCGTGCCGATCAAGACCGATGTGCGCATCGTGGCGGCTACGAACAAAAGCCTCGAAAATCAGATCGCGCTCGGCCTGTTCCGTGAGGACCTTTATTACCGGCTTAATGTCGTGCCGCTTCGTATGCCGCCTTTGCGGGAGCGCCTCGAAGACATCCCCGATCTTGTCCGGCACTTCCTGAAACTTGCCGAGAAGAGCGGGCTGCCTTCGAAAACGCTAACGCAGGATGCCTTCGACCGGCTGAAGCGCCATAATTGGCCGGGTAACGTCCGCGAATTGGAGAACGTGGTCCGGCGCCTGAGTGCGCTATACTCCCAGGAGTTGATTTCAGCCGATATCATCGACAATGAGCTTTCAACAGGCGCGGGCAGCGTCCCGGAACCGCCGCCGCCGGGCAAAGCCAAGCTGAACGAATGGATGGAAGCCTATCTATCGGACTATTTCGGCTCCTATGGCGATCAACTTCCGCCGCCCGGCCTTTACGACCGGATTCTCCGCGATGTGGAAGCACCGCTCATCACCGCTGCGCTCGCCGCGACAAGGGGGAACCAAATCAAGGCCGCGGAACTTCTGGGCCTAAATCGCAATACGCTTCGCAAGAAGGTCCGGGAGCAGAAAATCCGGGTGGTCCGCAGCCCCGCATAACTTTAGCGGGCTTATGAAAAACTGGAAATTTTGGCTCCATCCTTCGACAGGCTCAGGATGAGGCCGAGTCCCATCAACGGGTTAAACCCCATGGTGAGCCTGCCGGCCATGGGCCACATGCTTTTTCATCAGCTAATGCTTTCGATCAATGCGAGCGTCAGCCTGATTTTGTCTCAGGTAGATTTTGACACTTTGGACACAGAGCCACAACAAAATGTGTTACTTGCGCCACAATTTCCCCAAACTCCGCAGTCACCAGATGCTATCCGGCAACAGGTGAGGCGGCTTGCTTGAGCTATTTTGATAAGCAAGTGGGAGAACGTCTGAAGGCGCAATTTTGGGCGGCCTTCAATGATGCGAGGCAGCATGCAAGTGCGGCGCGAGCCGCAGTAACGCGCCACGCCGCCCGGCATATCAGCCAAGCGAAAGCGGCCCCCGTTGGAGATTGGCTTCGAGCGCGGGCCGATGCCGCCGCCGCAACCGCACCGGCGCGCTTCTTCGCAAAAGCCCCCAGATTCTGGATCAGTTTAGCGGTCGTCGTTGCCGCGCTGCTTTCGAGCGTCGCGACCTTCCTCATATTGAATGGCCTGACCTCCATCATTCCCACGGAAAACGTGGTGCTGGAGACGCTCGGCATCAACGCGGCGTTCGTGCTGGCGATCTTCGGCATTATCGGCTTTCAAATAGTCAAGCTGCTGAGGGCGCGCAAACGCCAGGCCGCCGGCTCCCGCCTCCACTTCCGGATCGCGGGAGTGTTCAGTCTCGTAGCGCTCTTTCCGGCTGTTCTTCTTGCCATTTTCGCGACCGTCTCGATCAACCGCACCTTCGATACGTTTTTCTCTACCCGGGTTAAGAGTGTTGTGAGCAACTCGGTCGAGGTCGCCCAGTCCTATGTGCAGGAAAGCGGGCAGGTGATCCGCTCCGACATGGCGGGCATCGCGCGCGAAGTTGAGGAAAACGCAGCCCTTTATAATGAAGACCGGGCGGCCTTCGACCGGCTATTCTCGGCTGTGGTCACGCTTCGCGCGGTGCCATCCGCCTTCATCATCGACGCCAGCGGCAGGGTTCTTTCGTCCGCCGCTCCAGACGGCCCCTCGTATCGCGTTCCGCCGCTCATCGATATTGCGCGTGCCGCCGAGGGCCGGATCGTGCCTTTGAGCTGGGACCTGTCCAATGGCGTGGCGGCCTTGAAGAAGCTAACGGGCTTCGATAACGCTTACCTTTACGCGCTGCGGCCTGTTAACCCCAACGTGTTCCGCCTCTTGCAGCGTACACAATACAACATCATCCAATTCGCACAGCTCGAGCAGGCGCGCGGCCATATGCAAGCCGTCTTCGCCATGATGTACGTTTTCCTGGCGCTGACGCTGCTATCCTCGGCAATCTGGACGGGCCTCGCTTTCGCAAACCGCCTCGTGATGCCGATCCGCAAGCTCATCGGCGCCGCGCAAGAGGTTAGCCAGGGCAATCTCAACGTTCAGCTCGATTCAGGCTTCGCGCGCGACGACATGGGCCGGCTGGGAGCGACGTTCAAGCAGATGACCGTCGATCTCAAGACGCAGCGCGACGACATCATGAGCGCGAACGCCGAGCTCGATGAGAGGCGCCGCTTCATCGAGGCGGTGCTTTCTGGGGTCACCGCCGGGGTTATCGGCCTCGATTCAGCCGGACGCGTTACGCTCATCAACCGCTCCGCGCGCGAGCTTTTGCGTCTCCGGGAGGAAAAGCTGACCGGCTAGCCGTTGAAGGCATCCGTTCCCGAATTCTCGGAAATCATCGAGAAGTCGCGCAGATATGGCCGGAGCAAGCCGGTGCAATGCCAAATCACCATCGTGCGCGAAAGCGGCGAGCGGAACTTTGCCGTGCAGGTGACGCGCGAGCAAGCCGACAAGCCCGATTATGGCGTTGTGGTCACCTTCGACGATGTCACCGAGCTCACCGTCGCGCAAAGAACGAGCGCCTGGGCCGATGTCGCCCGCCGGATCGCTCACGAGATCAAAAATCCTCTGACCCCGATCCAGCTTTCGGCCGAGCGCATCCGGCGCAGATAGGGCGCCGCCATCAAGACCGACCGCGAAGTCTTCGACAAATGCACCGAAACCATCATCCGGCATGTTGGTGACATCGGCCGGATGGTCGACGAGTTCTCCTCATTCGCGCGCATGCCGCAAGCGGTGTTCGAGGAGCAGGATATCCGCGAGATCGTCAAGGAAGCCGTCATTCTGTTCCAAATGAGCCGCCCCGAGATCGAGTACAAAATCGATGTCTTAAGCGATCCGCTTCTAGCACTTTGCGACCGTAGGCTTTTAACCCAGGCCGTCACGAATCTTGTAAAGAACGCCAGCGAGGCCGTGGATGCTTACCAGCACAGCAACGGCCATGCGGAGGCAAAAGGCAGGGTGGTTATCCGGCTCCGCGCGGGCGATCAGCGCTTTGCGATCGACGTGATCGACAATGGCTGCGGGCTGCCCAAGGAAAACCGGCATCGTCTGATTGAGCCCTATGTAACGACCCGGCAAAAAGGGACGGGGCTGGGCTTGGCCATCGTACAAAGGATTACCGAGCAGCATGGCGGCGCACTCGAACTTGCCGATGCTCCTAAGAGCGAAGGTTACGCGCATGGCGCATGGATCAGAATGTCGATTCCCATATCGCACAGCTCCGATGGGCTTGACGCGGAAGGGAACGAAGTGAAGCCGAACGGCAAGGAGCGGACGGCCGCGTCCGGGCCGGCGGCTCAGCACGGGAAGGAGGGAGTGAGCTATGGCGTCTGACATCCTGATTGTCGACGATGAAGCGGATATTCGGGAACTCGTCTCGGGCATTCTTGAAGACGAAGGCCATAAGACGAGGACGGCGAAAGACAGCGATGACGCGCTTCGCGCGATCGAGGAGCGGCGGCCTTCGCTCGTCATACTCGATATTTGGCTGCAAGGCTCTAAGCTTGACGGCCTCGATGTTCTGGCGCGCGTTAAGAAGCAGCATCCCGAGCTGCCGGTTGTCATCATCAGCGGCCATGGCAATATCGAGACAGCCGTTACCGCCATCAAGCGCGGCGCCTATGATTACATTGAAAAGCCCTTCAAAGCCGACCGCCTGGTTTTGGTAACTGCGCGCGCGCTCGAAGCTTCGAAATTGCGGCGGGAAAACAAGGAGCTCAAAGAAAGAAGCTATTACAACTCCGATCTGATCGGTAAATCCCCGGTCATGAACCATCTCCGCCAGAGTATCCAAAAGGTGGCTCCGACCAACAGCCGCGTCATGATCACGGGGGCGCAAGGTTCCGGCAAAGAGCTGGCGGCACGCTATCTCCATGCTTGCTCACAACGGGTGAATGGCCCTTTTGTCGCGGTGAACGCGGCGTCGATGGCGGCGGACCGGGTCGAGATCGAGTTTTTCGGTGTGGAGGAAACAGGCCAGACGGCGCGCAAGGTCGGCGCACTCGAGGAAGCGCACAATGGCACGCTCTATATCGACGAAATCGCCGACATGCCCGTCGACACACAGGGCAAATTGCTCCGTGTGCTTGTCGAGCAAAAGTTCCAGCGCATCGGAGGCGGGCCTAAAGTGTCGGTCGATGTGCGTATCGTATCCTCCACCAGCCGCGATCTTGAGCGCGAGATGACGGGAGGCCGCTTCCGGCAGGATCTCTTTCACCGGCTGAATGTCGTGCCCCTGAGAGTGCCCTCGCTGATCGAGCGCCGCGAGGACATTCCTGAGCTTGTCGAGCACTTCGTCAAGCAGATCGCGATCTCGTCCGGCCTCCCGCCGCGCGTCATCGGCGACGACGCTATGGCGGTCTTGCAGTCCCATGAGTGGCAGGGGAATGTGCGCCAGCTCCGTAACATCGTCGAGCGCGTCATGATCATGTCCAATGGCGATCCCGAAGCCGTGATCACAGCCGACATGCTGCCTGACGACATCGGTGCAAACGTCCCTTTATCATCGAACGGTTCGGGGGGTGAGCACCTCATGTCGCTCCCCCTCCGCGACGCACGCGAGATCTTCGAGCGGGAGTATCTCATGGCGCAGATCAACCGTTTTGGAGGCAATATCTCCCGCACGGCAGAGTTTGTAGGCATGGAGCGGTCGGCGCTTCACCGCAAGCTCAGGGCGCTCGGCGTCAATTCAAACGAAAGGACAGGAGATCTTCGGCATTAGTCTTGCAGTCCGCTACGGCGTTCAAGCAAAGTGGCTGCGATTGACCGGAATCGAACGCTCGCGGAACGAGGCACTGAATGTCACGGATTATCTATGTTAACGGCGTTTATGCGCCCTATGCGGAAGCGGCCGTGCATGCCGAAGACCGGGGCTACCAGTTTGCCGACGGCGTGTATGAAGTTTGCGAAGTCCGCGGTGGCTGCCTTGTCGACGAGCGCCGGCACCTGCTCCGGCTTCGCCGCTCGCTTTCAGAATTGAGCATGGCCGAACCGATGGATGCCAGGTCTCTCGGGGTCATTCTCCGTGAAACCGTCCGGCGCAATCGTGTGAAGAACGGCATTGTCTATCTGCAGATCACACGGGGAGTCGCGCGGCGCGATTTCGCTTTCCCGCCCGCAGATGTTGCGCCAAGTATTGTCTGCTTCGCACGCTCCCTTTCGCGCACGAAGGCGGAAAAGAAAGCCGCCGCCGGCGTTTCGGTCATCACCATTCCCGATATACGCTGGCAGCGCGTCGACATCAAAACGACGGGCCTTCTTGCCCAATCGCTGGCACGCCAGCAGGCGAAGGATGCAGGCGCTGACGAGGCGTGGCTCATCGATCGCGACGGCTTCATAACAGAGGGCGCCTCCTGCAATGCCTGGATTGTCACACGTGAGGGCAAGCTGGTGACGCGTCCTGCGGATCCTGGTATCCTGCGCGGCATTACGCGGGAGGTGGCCATGGAAACTGCGCGACGGAAGGGCCTGCAGCTTGAGGAGCGGCGCTTTACGGTTGATGAAGCAAAAGCTGCAAAGGAAGCGTTCCAGACATCGGCTTCCGGCCTCGTGATGCCGGTCGTGAAGATCGACGGCCACCCGGTCGGAGACGGAATGCCGGGGGAAGTTGCGTTAGGGTTACGGAAAGCATATCACACTGTGGCTGAAATCTCTTCGCCCCACAGGCTCGTAACATTAAGCGTATAATTCTGGGCGCATGAAGCAAACCGGCACGCGCCTTCACGGCGCCGGGCGCGGTGCGCTGAGCAAGAACGGAAGCGCTTGCGCGCGGCGTCTAGCGGGTAGTTGAGCAAGCGGCCAAGAGTGCCGCGCTAAAGAACGGACAGGTTATGGCTGCAGAGAAACAACAAAACTTACAAGACGCATTCCTCAATCACGTTAGAAAAAACAAGACGCCTCTCACGATCTTTCTCGTCAACGGTGTAAAGCTGCAGGGTATCGTCACCTGGTTCGACAATTTCTGCGTGCTGCTCCGGCGCGACGGGCATTCGCAGCTTGTCTATAAGCATGCCATCTCGACAATCATGCCGGGCGGTCCTATCTCCTTCCTAGACGGAGACCAGAACGGAGAGCGTTAGCACGATTGAAAAAACTCGGCCCAAAAGCGATTGCCGCGCATCGTGCCAATAGGCAGGCCGGCGCATCACCCTCTCCTGAGCGGGTCAAGGTTACACGGGCGGTCATAGTCGTTCCGGTGCGGAAGTCGCCTGAGCAGGTTACAGTGCAGAGTGCCGCCAAGGGCTTTCTTACGCCTCCCGAACGGCTCTCGGAGGCGGTTGGTCTGGCGGAGGCAATCGGGCTTGAGGTTTGCTTCGCCGGAACCGTTTCCATCACGCAGATGCGGCCGGCAACGTTGCTCGGCTCCGGGAAGGTCGAGGAACTGGCGGCCATTGTCAGTGCGGAGGATGCCGTTGTTGTCATCGTCGATCACGCTCTCACGCCCATCCAGCAGCGCAACCTTGAAAAGGCCTGGAACGCCAAGGTCCTCGACCGTACCGGGCTGATCCTTGAGATTTTCGCCGATCGCGCGCGGAGCAAGGAAGGCCGCCTGCAAGTGGAACTCGCGCGCCTGACCTATCAGAAAAGCCGCCTCGTGCGGTCCTGGACACACTTGGAACGGCAGCGCGGCGGCTTTGGCTTTCTCGGCGGCCCTGGCGAGACGCAGATTGAAGCAGACAGGCGGGCAATCGGCGAGCGCATCGACGCCATCAAGAGCGAGCTTGGCGTTATCGAGCGCACACGCCGGCTGCATCGCAAGCGCCGGAAGGTAATGCAGCAGCAGGTCGTGTCGCTGGTGGGTTACACCAACGCCGGCAAATCGTCGCTTTTCAACGCCTTGTCCGGCGCTGGCGTCCTGGCCAGGGACATGCTGTTCGCAACGCTCGATCCGACGTTGCGCCGCGTGAAGTTTCCCGAAGGCGGCGCATTCATTCTCTCGGATACTGTGGGTTTCATCTCGGAACTGCCCACCCAGCTCATCGCGGCCTTCCGGTCCACGCTCGAAGAGATTCTCGAAGCGGATTTGATCCTGCATGTACGCGATATTGCGGGCGAGTCCCCGGAAGCGCAGCGCATCGAGGTCGAGCGCGTCTTGACGGAGATCGGGATCGACGCGCATGAGCAGGCCAGGCGCGTGATCGAGGTTTGGAACAAGTCTGACCTCTTGCCGCCAGAAGAGCGCGCGCACCTCGCCAAGCGGGCGCGCCAGCGGGAGCAGCCCGCGGTGCTTGTCTCGGCTGCGACAGGGGAGGGCATTCCGCAACTCGCCGCACTGATCCGCAGCCGGCTCCAGAAGGACATGAGCACCCGTAATGTGGTGGTGGACCAAGGCAACGGCCCGCTCATCCATTGGCTTTACGAGAACACAGAGATCCTCGACCGGCAGGACTATCACGACGGAAGCCTGCATTTCGAGGTGCGCGTTGCCTTGGACCGCGAGCGTGATCTCGACCGGCATCTGCAGCGGCCGCTGTCCTAGCCCATGTCATTGCGAGCGAAGCGAAGCAATCCATGGTTAAGTCTTTGATGTGCTTTGGATCGCGGCGGCTAAAGCCGCCTCGCGATGACGATTGAACGCAGATCGGCCGTATTCACTCCAGCGGTTCGCCTCGAAAAAGCGCTACGCCAGATTTACGCAGCGCTAAGCATCAAGCTTTATCCTTAGGTTGCGAATCATGTTCCAGTGCAACATGACTTGCGTTATGTTAAATATTAGAACCAAAATACGAAATCGGGGGCATAGGAAATGTTCTTTTTCTTTCCTTTTGCTGCGGATGCACAGGCAGCGCCTGCGCCCCAGCGATCGGTACGTGACACGGTGTTACTACCCTTGCTGCCCGTTTCGCGAAACAGCCATGCGTGGGAATCACCCGCGGAGCCCAGATTCGGCACGGCCATGCAGGACATTGCGAACGCCGGCCTTGAAATCCTGCGCCGCACTTTAACCTCCATAACCACGCTGTTTACCGCTCTCGGCAGCCGTGCCAATGCGCTCTTCTCCCTCCTCGCCGCAGCGCTTGCTTTTGAGCGTGCGGCCCGCGAAACAGCGTCTCTTTTCAGAGGGGGCTGGCCCCCATTCGGAATGCAAAGCCAGCGCCCGGCTTATGGCGCAGGGTGGCCCGATTATTCCCAGGCCTTCGCGCCGTTTTTCCCGTTCGCCTCTCAGGGATTCCCTATGAACCCGTGGGGACAGAATCCCTGGTCTGGCTTCAATGAAGCCGTCCATATGTGGACTAAAATGTGGGTGCCTTCGCCCGCTCCGCGCCAACCTCGCCCATATGGTGCGCGCGAGCCGGCTCCATTCACAACGAACTTCTCTGTCCCCGGCTTCTCATGGGGCTTTACCATCGGCTAGCGGGAGCAGCCGCCGGGAGATCTGCGCTTGAGCGCTATTGTACTCAAACGATAGCGCTCAAGAAACGAGGGATGAAGACGTCGTCAGCTATTGCGGCTTAGATACGGCAGCAGCCTTCGGCTTCGGAGCTTTCACGCACTTGCCCTTCTTTTGCTTGCCGGTGGGAGCTTTCCACTCGCAATCAGGGGCTTTGCACTCGGCCTCGGTGCGCTTGCTGCAAGCCTTTGGCTTGGCGGCTGTTTCGCCGGCAGCCATCGCGGCCGGGGTGTATGCGGACAGTGTACCTACTGCGAAGAGAGCCGCAATCGCGGCTGCCGATAGAATGCGCATGATTACCTCCTGAATGAACCTGGCGATCCTCCTGGATCGAATCTCACCCTAGAACAACTTTAATAAACCGCAAATGAACGCATCGGATTATCAGCCGCTCAATGCTAGCGCCTGCTCAAGACGGTCATCTCCCCAGAACAATTCCCCGCTCTGGGTTGTAAAACTTGGCGCTCCGAAGATGCCTTTGGCCTGCGCCTCTTCGGTGTTCGCACGCAGCTTACCCTTGACCTCGGGCGTTTCCGCTCTTGCGAATGCTCGTTCCACACCCGCGCCGGCGTCTGCTAGCGCGAGCGCCAGCGTTTCCTGGCGGGAAATGTCATATTGATTCGCGAATTCCGCTCTGTAGACCGATTTGATGAATGCGGGCCCCCAGCCTTCCTCGACGCCAACAACCGCAAGGCGCGCGGCGAGCAAGCTACTTTGAGGGAACGGATCGGGCAGGTGGAAGGCCAAGCCCCGTCCTTGCGCGATGCGCTCAATATCCCGCACCATATATTTGCCCTTCGCGGGATAGAGGTTGAAAGGCGAGGCGTCCCAGCCTTGCGCTTTGAAGATGGGACCGAGCAGAAAGGGCTTCCAAACAAGCTCAACGCCGGCTTCCTTCGCCATCTCTTCGATGCGCATCACCGATAAATAGCTGTATGTGGACGCGAACTCGAACCAGAATGTAAGCTGTGCCATCTGTTGCGTTCCCCTTGCCGCTGCGCGAAGCCTCCGCTATGGGAACCGCATTATCTCCTCAAGAGCCGGTCATGTCAGAGAAAAAAAGCATCAAAAAAGCCGTCCTCGCCTATTCAGGCGGTCTCGATACCTCCATCATCTTGAAGTGGCTGCAAGTTCACTATGGCTGCGAGGTCGTGACCTTCACGGCCGACCTTGGCCAGGGCGAGGAGCTGGAGCCTGCACGCAAGAAGGCCGAGATGCTCGGCATCAAGGAAATTTACATCGAGGATCTGCGCGAAGATTTCGTGCGCGATTACGTGTTCCCGATGTTCCGCGCGAACGCGGTTTATGAGGGGCTTTATCTGCTCGGCACCTCGATCGCGCGGCCCTTGATCGCCAAGCGTCAGATCGAGATCGCGCGCGAGACGGGCGCTGATGCGGTGTGCCATGGAGCGACGGGCAAGGGGAACGATCAAGTCCGCTTCGAACTGACCTATTACGCGCTGGAGCCGAACATCACCGTGATCGCGCCATGGCGCGAATGGGAATTCAAGTCACGGCAGGCGCTCCTCGATTTCGCGGAGAAGAATCAAATCCTGGTGACGAAGGACAAGCGCGGCGAGGCTCCGTTCTCTGTCGATGCGAATCTGCTGCACACCTCTTCGGAAGGAAAGCTGCTTGAGGACCCGGCTGTGGAAGCGCCGGATTATGTCTATCAGCGGACCGTCGCGCCGGAAGATGCGCCGGACAAGCCGGAAGTCATCGAGATCGGTTTCGAGCGCGGCGACGCGGCGTCAATCAATGGCGAGCGGCTTTCGCCGGCGGCGCTTTTAGCCCGGCTCAACGAGTATGGCCGGAAGCACGGCATTGGCCGCCTCGATCTTGTCGAGAACCGCTTCGTCGGCATGAAGTCGCGCGGTATTTACGAGACGCCGGGCGGCACCATCCTACTGGCGGCGCATCGGGGCATCGAAAGCGTCACGCTCGACAGGGGCGCGGCCCACCTCAAGGATGAGCTTATGCCGCGTTATGCCGAGATGATCTATAATGGCTTCTGGTTCTCGCCCGAGCGCGAGATGCTTCAGGCGCTGATCGATAAGAGCCAGGAGTATGTCACCGGCATGGTGCGCGTGAAGCTCTATAAGGGCATGGCTCACGTGATTGGGCGTGAAAGCCCCTATTCGCTCTATAACCAGGATTTGGTGACGTTCGAGGAAGGTGCTGTCGCCTACGACCAGCGCGACGCGGCAGGCTTTATCAAGCTCAACGCGCTGCGCCTGCGCCTTACCGGCGCGCGGGGGCGGCAGCATTCATAGGAAACGCGTCATTGCGAGGCGCGGCACGCGCCGAAGCAATCCAAATTTACTTGCGTATGGATTGCTTCGCTTCGCTCGCAATGACGAAAAACGCCACCTACACCCTAACTTCGCCCATGCGCGCCAGGATCGCGGCTTGGCTGAGGATGCCGTTCTTGAGGCATTTCACCTCGAACTTCTCGTTCGGGCTATGGATGCGGTCATCGGAAAGGCCGAAGCCCACGAGAATGGGATCGAGGCCGAGCAGCGTCTGCATATGACCCGCGACGGGGATCGAGCCGCCGCAACCAACCATCGCGGTCGGCTTCTTGTAGATGTCCTCAAGCCCGGCCCGCGCGGCTTGCATGAACGGCCCTTCGGCCGGCACCAGGATACCCGCCGACGCGCCGAATTGCTCGATGCTCCATTTGCAATCGGGAGGGGTCCGTTCGTCGAGGAAGTCCTTCAACGCCCTCACGATCTTTGCCGGGTCTTGGTCCGGCACGGTGCGGAAGCTGAGCTTCGCCGAGGCGCGGCTTGCGATTACCGTCTTCGAACCCGGTCCGGTATAGCCGCCCCAGACGCCGTGCAAATCGCAAGTAGGCCTGGCCCATAAGCGCTCAAGCACGCTGTAGCCGGCCTCGCCCACCGATTGCGTAAGACCAATTTCGCCCAAGAATCCGGCCGCGTCGAAGGGAAGGGCTGCCCAAGCCGCCCGTTCGCCGTCCGAAAGCGGCGCAACGTCATCGTAGAAACCGCCAAGTTGAACGCGTCCGCCGGCGCCGTGAAGCTGGCCCAGGATTTCCGTCAGGGCATTGAGCGGGTTGACGGCGGCGCCGCCATAAAGCCCCGAATGGAGGTCGCGGGACGGCCCATGGAGCGTCACCTCGGCATAGACATTGCCGCGCAGGCGGTAGGTTATCGCGGGCGTATCGATGTCCCAGGCATTGGTATCGGTTATGATCGCGGCGGCGGCCCGGCTGAGCGATGCCGCATGGTCCGCCAAAAAGCCCGGAAGAGAGGCGCTTCCGCTTTCTTCCTCCCCCTCGATCAGGACGGTCGCGCTGACAGGCAGCGAGCCGTGTACGGCCTTCCAGGCGCGGAACGCTTCGAGGAAGGTCATGACCTGTCCCTTGTCGTCCACAGCGCCGCGCGCGACAACGCGCTTGCCATGCGGCCCATCCACGATGGCTGGCTCGAAAGGCGGGCTGTCCCAAAGCTCCAGGGGCTCCGGGGGCTGCACATCGTAATGCCCGTAATAAAGGAGGTGCGGCGCGCCTGCGCTTGCGCCATCGTGATGAGCAAGCAAAATGGGATGCCCCAGCGTCTCGTGAAGCGCGGCTTCGAAGCCAATCGCGCGGAACTCGTCCGCAAGCCACTCGCCGGCGCGTCTTACCTCTTCCCTATAGGCCGGATCGGTCGATACCGACGGGATGCGCAGGAACGCGAGATAGCGGGACAAAGCTGCGTCGAAATTCTGCTCGATATGTGCGAGCACGGGCTCCAATTTGGCCATACCAATCTCCTTCGGCACACTCTGCCGCAAATTTGCCAAGCCTACGTATAATTGTGGACCTTCGCATCAAGTTACAGTAAATGCATTCGTGCTTCGGGCGCACGCGCTTCCGTTGGTGCTTGCGCACAGTTGATATGAGGACCGGTATGCCGAAAGTCAGGTCAATCGAGTTTTGGCTCGTTGCTCTTCCCGTCTTATTCGTTCTGTCCGGATGGGCGGCGGGCTTCCAGCACAATATCGTTGCGAAGTATTTTATTCCGGTGTTCGCGGCTGTCTGGATGATCCTGGCCGTCGCCTGGATGCTGAGGGAGATCATTCGCAAGTTTCGCAACTAGCGGCACTTCGGCTTAACCCGCTCTCACCGTCATTGCGAACGAAGCGAAGCAATCCAGGCTAAGTCTCCGATCCTGCTATGGATCGCCATGACGGCCAGCCGCATCCCATCCCAGAATAAAAATGGCCGCCTCGAGGGCGGCCATTTTGTCTTTTGTAGCTAGGTCTGCGGCTGAGGTTCCATGCCGCCGAGGTCCGGGTCCTTGCGGGCGCGCGTGCCCGTAGAGGGTACGGCAGAGCGCCGCTTCGGCTGGTCCTCTTTCATGGTGAACTCGCGCACCGGCGGCTTGCCGTCGAGCAGGTCCTTGACCTCCTGGCCGGACAGCGACTCATATTCCAGAAGCGCGGCCGCCAGCATATGCAGGTCATCGAGATGCTCGATCAGCACGGCGCGGGCCCTCTGCTCTCCCTCGTCCACGAGCCGCCTGACCTCCAGGTCGATGAGCTGCGCGGTCTCCGGCGAGATGTTCTGCGTCCGCGTGACGGAATGGCCGAGGAACACCTCTTCCTCATTGGCGCGATAGCGGATGCGGCCAAGCTTCTCGCTCATGCCGTAATCCATCACCATAGCGCGGGCCATGTTCGTGGCCTGCTTGATGTCGCTTGCGGCGCCAGTCGTCACGTTCTCCGGGCCGAAGATGATTTCCTCCGCAACCCGGCCGCCGAAGACGCGGGCGAGAAAGGCCTCCATCTCAATTTTCTTCCAGCTCAGGCGGTCACGCTCGGGCAGGTTGAAAGTTATGCCTAGCGCGCGGCCGCGCGGGATGATCGTCACCTTGTGGAGCGGATCGTTGCCCGGAACGAACAGGCCCACAAGCGCATGCCCAGCCTCATGGTGGGCCGTGAGGCGCTTCTCGTCCTCCGTCATGGCCATCGAGCGGCGCTCCGCGCCCATCATGACACGGTCTTTCGCATCCTCGAACTCGTGCTGCGTCACCACCCGCTTCGAGCGGCGCGCGGCCAGGAGAGCGGCCTCATTGACGAGATTGGCGAGATCCGCGCCGGAAAAACCGGGCGTGCCGCGCGCAATCACCTTCAGGTCGACATCGGGGGCAAGCGGAACCTTGCGCACATGGACTTTCAAGATCTTCTCGCGTCCGCCGATATCCGGCGCCGGCACCACGACCTGTCGGTCGAAGCGGCCGGGCCGCAAAAGCGCCGGGTCGAGCACGTCGGGACGGTTCGTCGCCGCGATCAGAATGATGCCTTCATTCGCTTCGAAGCCGTCCATCTCGACGAGGAGCTGGTTCAGCGTTTGCTCGCGCTCGTCATTGCCGCCGCCGAGGCCTGCGCCGCGGTGGCGTCCGACTGCGTCGATTTCGTCGATGAAGATGATGCAAGGCGCATTCTTCTTCGCCTGCTCGAACATGTCGCGGACGCGGCTTGCGCCAACGCCGACGAACATTTCCACGAAATCGGAGCCGGAAATGGTGAAGAACGGCACATTCGCCTCACCGGCGATGGCGCGCGCAAGCAGCGTCTTACCGGTGCCGGGAGGGCCGACGAGCAAGGCGCCGCGCGGAATGCGGCCGCCGAGCCGCTGAAACTTTTGCGGATCGCGCAAGAACTCCACGATCTCCTGGAGGTCTTCTTTGGCCTCGTCGACGCCCGCCACATCGTCAAAGGTGATGCGGCCCTGTTTTTCGGTCAAAAGCTTGGCTTTTGACTTGCCGAAGCCGAGCGCCCGGCCGCCGCCCGATTGCATCTGCCGCATGAAAAACACCCACACAGCGATCAGGAGCAGCATCGGAAACCAGTTTGCCAGCACCCCGAGCAGCCAAGGCACCTCCTCCGCCGCCGGCTTCACGGTGATGCCGGAGCCTTTCGAATAGAGACGCTCGATCAATTGCGGATCGTTCGGGGCGACGGTCTGGAACGTCTGCCCGTTGTTGAGTGTCCCGTTGATCTGATTACCGGACAAAGTTACCGACCGCACATTGCGGTTCTCGACATCGTTCAAGAACTGCGAATAGTTAATTTCATTCGCGCGCGAACTGCGGGGATTGTGCTGAACCAAGTTGAATAGTGCTACAAGAAGAAGAGCGATGATGATCCAGATCGCCAAATTTCGGAAGTTCGAGTTCATGGAGGCGAATGTTTCTCCTAATGCCTCATTGGAGGCGCACAAAGGCACAGCTCAAACCGGGCGTTAGCCGCTTACAAAGCTAGGATAGTGAGCCAAGTTTTTCAAAGATAGGACATGGGTGTGTCTTTGCCAAGCTCAGTTCCAATCAAGGTTCAGTTAGGCTTCAGTTAGGCTTAAGAAAATTCGCAAGCCGGGGCACCAGGCGGGCCATGGCGGGCGGCGCCTGCGTTTGAACCGTTGCGGCGTTAACGAAGTCCAGGACTGGCGCACAGACGAGCTGTCCATCCTTCCACAATGCTGGCGTTGTTATGGCAGCCAGGCGGTT
>CAZCIF010000024.1:0-23504 GCA_964498645.1 uncultured Rhodomicrobium sp.
CTCTTCGAGCGCATTCGCACAGGCCGCACCGGAATTGCGCGAGACCTCGCGTTCGGCGGACCAGCCGCCCATTTGGACTGCAACGTGATGATATTTGTTTGTCATACCAAATCCGGCTGATTGCTTGAGGGCTTGCCATCCGCGCCCCTCACCCCGGCCTTCTCCCTATGGGAGAGGGTGTTCCGCCGCGCTTGCAACGCCGTTCCTTCTCCCAAAGGAAGAAGGACAGGATGAGGGGCGAAGGGCCGGGGCTTCTGCGGATTCCGTATCATTCGGCGGCGGCGAGCTGGATATCAGCGGCGGGGATGCCGATGCGCTTGATTTCCCATTCGAGCACGATCCCGCTCTGGGCGAACACCCGCTCGCGGACCAGCTCTCCGAGCCGCTCGATATCGGCGGCGGTGGCGCCCCCGTCATTGATGAGAAAATTGCAATGCATTTCCGACATATGCGCGCCGCCTACGCGCAGGCCCCGGCACCCGGCGGCATCGATGAGTTTCCAGGCGCTGTGGCCCGGCGGGTTTTTGAAGGTTGAGCCTCCAGTGCGGCTTTTTATGGGCTGGTTGGCTTCGCGGTACTCCGCAACTTGTTGCATGGCCTCTGCTATCTCCGCCGGGTCGCCGGGCGTTCCCTCGAAGATCGCTTGCGTGAAAATGTAGTCAGCCGGCACACCGCAGCGGCGGTAGGTGAAGCCCATCCCGGCATTATCGAAGACGTGGACGTTGCCTGAGCGGTCGAGCGCGCGCGCCTCCGCGAGAATATCCTTAGTCTCGCCCCCATGAGCGCCGGCATTCATGCGGAGCGCGCCGCCAACGGTGCCAGGGATGCCCCGGTAAAACGCGAGACCCGCGATACCGGCCGAGGCGGCTGCCTGTGCCAGTCTCACATCCGGCACAGCCGCGCCGGCCCGGATCCTTGTATTGCTCAGTTGGGCTGTTTCGTTGAAGCCGCGCGCAAGCCGGATGACGGCGCCGGGAACGCCGCCATCGCGGACCAGCAGGTTCGAACCGACTCCGATCACGGTCACCGGAACGTCAACCGGGCATCGCGAAAGGAAGTAAGCGAGATCGTCCTCGTCCGCCGGCGTGAACAGCGCCTGCGCTGGCCCGCCTGCGCGCAGCCAAGTCAGATTGCTGAGCGGGACATTCGGCAAGAGCCTTCCGCGAATGTCCGGCGCAGCCCCCGCAAGACTTGGGATAAGATCCGGAAACATCGCTCATTCCGCCGCGCCGGCGAAGGCGGAGTAGCCGCTGAGCCTGGCAGGAAGCGCATGCGCCCATTCACTGATCGTGCCGGCGCCGAGGCCGATTACAAGATCTCCGGGCTGGGCGATTGATGCCACCGTATGGGTAAGTGTTTCCTCATTTTCGATGGGGTAAACGCGTGCGTGGCCGGTATCGCGGATGCCCTCGATGAGCTTATCGCTGTCAAAACCGTTCGGCGCCTCGCCAGCGGCATAAACCGGGGTGACCAGAACCATATCGGCCTCCCGGAAGCACTGGCAGAACCCTGTGAACAGAGACTTCAGCCTTGAGAAGCGATGGGGCTGCATCACGGCGATCACGTGCCCCTTGGCTGCTCCGCGCGCGGCGCTCAGCGCGGCCTCGATCTCGGCGGGATGATGTGCGTAATCGTCGTAAATCGCGACGCCATTCCATTCGCCTGTCCTGGTGAAGCGGCGGTCAACGCCTTCGAAGGAGGCAAGCGCTTCGAAAATGGTATCGGCGGAAAGTCCAATGTGATGCCCGGCGGCGGCGGCGGCGGCGGCATTCAAAGCGTTGTGGGCGCCAGGCACCTTAAGTTTTACGCCGCGTGTGCGCATGGGTGGATAGCCAGCCTGGCCGGCGATCCTCACGTCGAAAGTAACCGATCCGCCATTCGTCGCCACATTGCTGATTTTGACATTTGCATCGAGCGCGCGCCCGAACGAGGCAAGCGGGGGAACCGCACCTTCTATCGCGAGGCATTTGAGCAAGTTGCGCACAACCGGGTGATCGATGCCGGGCACAGCCAGTCCGCTCTTCGGGATCTGGCGGAAAAAGGTGAGGAACGCCTCATGAAGCGCGGCCTCGGTCCCATAATAGTCGAGGTGCTCGGGATCGATATTCGTC
The DNA here is from genome assembly GCA_964498645.1 of uncultured Rhodomicrobium sp. GTDB lineage: Bacteria > Pseudomonadota > Alphaproteobacteria > Rhizobiales > Rhodomicrobiaceae > Rhodomicrobium. Next base: position 2,112 of record CAZCIF010000024.1, read on the forward strand.
ACCACGCCGATTTCGGTTGGCAGCTTGATGAAAGTGCCGTCCGATTCGTCGGCTTCGACAACCATCCATTGGCTTTGCCCAACGCGCGCGTTCGATCCCCAAGCGCGGAGCACACCGCCTACAAGCACAGTCGGATCGAGGCCGGCCTTCTCCATCATCCAGCCAATCATGGCCGTCGTGGTGGTCTTGCCGTGCGAGCCGGTCACGGAGATGGTCCGGTATCCGCGCATGAGAGCGGCAAGGGTATCGGCACGGTTGAAGACGGGAAGACCCGCCTCCCGCGCTGCCTTCAACTCCGGGTTGATCTCCTTCACGGCGGTCGAGATGACAACAGTCGCGGCGCCGGCAAGGTTCGCGGCATCGTGACTTGCAAAGACTTTGACACCCTTGGCAGCGAGCCGCCGCAAATTGGCGCCGTCCTTCTGATCGCTCCCCTGAACCGCGATGCCGCGTGCCATCATGATTTCGGCGATGGCGCTCATGCCAATGCCGCCAATGCCGATAATGTGAATCACGCCGCCGGTCAGCGGATCTGTCATCGCCATTTCCTCTCGTCCCCCAGCCAGGCTGTCCCCACAACAGCCAGCCCAATGATAATATGAGCGGATTCTTAAGCAGTTACTGCTGCAGTTGCGGTAACCGGCTGTTTTTCAGCCAGTTCCTCAAGAAGTTCCGCCAGATTTTCGACCGCCTTGAAATTTGCCAGCGCATGCGCGCCCGCCGCTGCTTTCACGAGCGCCGACGGGTCATCGAAAAGGCCGCGCACCGTACCCGCCAAACCTTCCGCCGTCAGCGACTCCTGCGGCAGGCACCAGCCCCCACCCCCGGCTTGCAACCGGGTTGCATTTTCGAGCTGATCGTTATCCTTCGCATGAGGCAGGGGAACGAGCAAAGCCGGCCGGCCGAGCGCGCAAAGCTCCGCCACCGTGGTCGCGCCGCTGCGCGCGATGACGAGATGTGAGTTCGACATCCGGTAAGGCAAATCTTCGAAGAAGGTCGCAAGCTCCGCCGCAACGCCGGCTGCTTCATAAGCTTCGAAAACGCGGTCGATATGTTCCTCCCGGCATTGCTGCATCACGAACAGCCGGTCGCGGATCTGGGGCGGCAGCAATTGCAGTGCCTGCGGCATGATATCGGAGAAATATTTCGCTCCCTGGCTGCCGCCGAAGATGAGAAGGTTGATCTGCGCCTGGCTTGAGGGTGGCCGGTACGGCATGTTTTGAAGGGCAAGGACCGCGCCGCGCAGGGGGGTGCCGGTGACCCGCGCCTTGGCAAGGAGTTTGCCTTCCACATATTTTGTGTTCTCGAAAGACGTGGCTATGACCTTAACCATGGGCGCAAGGAAGCGGTTTGCCTGGCCCATCACGGAATTCTGCTCGTGGATGGCGGAGGGAATGCCCCGGCCAATCGCGGCCAGGACGGGGGCGAGAGTGGGATAGCCCCCGAAGCCGATGATAGCCTTTGGGGCAGCCTCGCCCATGATGCGATACGAGGTTTGAAAACCGTTGCCGAGCGTGCCCAGCGTTCTTGTCGCCTCAATCGGCGACCGGCCCCGGAATGTCGCCGCCGGCACCTTATAGATTTTCCGCGCGGGAAAATCCGCTCCGAACACATTCCCCCTTGTGTCCGTGATCAGATCGGTTTCCCAGCCCCGCCGGATAAGCTCTTCGCCAAGCGCCTGCGCCGGAAAGAGATGCCCGCCGGTTCCGCCGGCTGCTAGCATGATCGAACCGCGGCTCATAAGCGGCTCCCCCTTCCCGAAGTCATTGTCATCCTATCTAAGACCGGCACGGCGTAGGGCACTGGCCTGAATGCCGGGCGTCTTGTCAGAGCGGCAATCATGCCGAGAGTTATGGCGGACGCAAGCAAGGATGACCGGCCATAGGAAACAAAGGGAAGAGTAACCCCTTTTGCCGGGAGCAAATTCAAATTCACCGCCATGTTGATCAAGGCCTGTAATCCGAAAATCATGACAAGCCCCGCGGCCGCAAGACGCACAAAGGCATCCTGCTCGCGGAACGCGCCCCTTAACCCTCGCCAGACGATCAAGGCATAAATCAGAATTAGGAAAAGGCAAGCGGCAATGCCGGTTTCCTCGGCAATGGCAGCGAAGACGAAGTCATTATGGGCATCGGGAAGCCGGGTTTTCGTGAACCCTTCACCGAGGCCGTGCCCAAGCCAGCCCGCGTCGCGAAATGCGTTGACGGCAACCGAGATCTGGCGGGCCTCACCCGCTCCCAGCGCAAAGCGGTCGATCCGGGCCGTGAAATGGGGCATGCTGTAATAGGCGGCGGCGAAACCGGCAGCGGCCAAAACGGCAAAGATGGGCAGAAGACGCAAGGAATAGCCCGACAGAAAGAACAAGCCGCACCACACAATCGCTACGATGATCGTTTGCCCCATGTCGGGTTGTAGCACCATCAGCGAAATGAAAACCGCGAGCGCAAGTACTGCAAGCTCAAGGGCCGGCATATCCGGCCGTTTCATGCTTTCAGCGCAGAGCCAGGCGGTGAGGACGACAAAGCCGGGTTTTGCAAACTCGGAAGGCTGAATAACGAAGCCGCCGAAGTCAAGCCAGCGCACAGCACCGTTCCGCTCCACGCCTTGCAGGAGCGCAGCAGCCATCAGAATAATGCCCGCGAAGAAGAGAAAAAGAGCGAACCGCTTGATCTGGGAGGGATTAAGAAGCGAGACGGCAAATGCCGCCGCTAGCGCCACCACCATCCCGATCGCATGGAGTTTTACGAAATGAAACGGCTCCAGTTTGAGATGGATCGCGACGGATGGGCTTGCCACCAGGGAGGCCATCATGCCGGCGAGAGCGAGGATCAGGATGAGCACAAGGAGGGTGCGGTCTATGGACAGCCACCAATCGATCACGGCGGCGCGCTCCGCCCGGGAAAAGCTCATGCGGCGCGATCCTTTACCGGAGCTTCGGGGAGAGCCTCGACGAGCGACCGGAATGCGCGGCCACGGACTTCGAAGTTGGGAAATTGATCGTAGGATGCGCAAGCCGGCGAGAGCAGCACCACGGAATCGCCAGCTTTGCCGGACAGGGCGTCGGCTGTAGCCTCGGCGACGGCGCGGTCGAGCGTCTTCGAAAGCGAATAGGGTAGAGCGCCTCCGATCGTCTCCGCGAAGGCATCGGACGCCTCGCCGATAAGATACGCTTTTTTGATGCGCGGGAAATAAGGCGCAAGGCTCGCTATCCCGCCCTCTTTCGGCTTGCCGCCCGCAATCCAGTAGATGTTGGAAAAACTCAAGAGCGCCCGCTCAGCGGCGTCTGCGTTCGTCGCTTTGGAATCGTTGATGAATAGAACGTTTCCGATGCGGCGGACCTCTTCCATCCGGTGAGCGAGGCCCGGAAAGCTGCGAAGCGATTGAGCAAGCTTGTCCCAGGGCAGACCGAGGAAACGCGCAGCAGCAAGAGCAGCACTTGCATTTTGCGCATTGTGCGCGCCGCGCAGCGAGCCGATGCCGCTGAGATCCGTCCGGTTTTGGATAACGCCATTCGCGGCTTCAAAAAGCTCTGCTCCCTCGGCGTAGACGCCTGTTTCAACGGAATGGCGGGCCGAGATCCGGGCCGTCTTAATGCCCCGCGCCGTCACCCTCTCCGCGATAGCATCACAAAAGCCATCGTCTGCGCCGATCACCGACGCGGCCGGGCTGCGGAATATCGTCTCCTTGACGGCGGCGTAGTTTTCCAGCGTGCCGTGGCGATCGAGGTGATCGGGTGTGATGTTGAGCAAAATCGCAACATCGGGGTCGAGGCCCGGAGTCAGGTCGAGTTGGAAGCTCGAAAACTCGATGACGTAATGCCGTCCATCCGCGAAGGGAGGAAGGTCAAGCACCGCCGTTCCGATATTGCCGCCAAGAACCGCATCGAGGCCCGCGGATGCGAGAAGATGATGCGTCAGTGCGGTGGTGGTCGATTTGCCGTTCGTGCCCGTTATGGCAACCACTTTTGCCAACACGCCGGACCGCCTCCGCTCGCGCATGAAAATTTCTGTGTCGCCGATGATTTCAACATCGTGCGCATGGGCCAGCTTCACGGCCCAATGGGGTTCGGGATGGGTGAGCGGCACGCCGGGGGCAAGTACGAGCGTATCGATCGAGTTCCAATCGGCGTCCCGGAGATCGGAAAGAGGCAATCCGGCAGATCGAGCCGCCTCGCGCCCCCGGTCGCTGTCGTCCCAGACAGAAACCCCGGCACCGCCTGCCAGCAAGGAGCGCGCCGCCGCCAGCCCAGACATTCCCATACCGAAGACGGCAACCTTCTGACCGGCAAATGAGCGGGCTTCGATCATGCTACCTCAGCTTCAGCGTCGAGAGGCCAAAAAGCGCAAGCACCACGGCGATAATCCAAAAACGCACGACGACCGTCGGTTCCGCCCAGCCTTTCTGCTCGAAATGATGATGCAGCGGCGCCATGCGGAAGACGCGCTTGCCTGTCAATTTGAAGGACAGCACCTGCACGATCACGGAAGCAGTCTCCAGGACGAACAGGCCGCCCACAATCGCAAGCACAATCTCGTGTTTGACGGCAACCGCGATGGTGCCGAGCGCTCCGCCGAGCGCCAGCGATCCGGTATCGCCCATGAAGATCATGGCCGGCGGCGCGTTGAACCAGAGAAATCCGAGCCCCGCTCCAAGAAGCGCGCCGCAGATCACTGCTAGCTCGCCCGATCCCGCCACGAAATGGATCTGCAGATAATCCGCGAAAACCTTATTTCCCACGAGATAAGCGATCACGCCGAATGCCGACGCTGCGATCATCACCGGCACAATCGCAAGCCCATCCAGCCCATCGGTGAGATTGACCGCGTTGCCCGCCCCAGCGATGACGAAAACGCCAAGGCAAATGAACAGGACAGGACCAAGATAAATAACGGCGTCCTTGAAAAACGGCATCGTGAGGGAGGTCGCGAATGGCTTCGCGCCGGCAGCGACGGAAATTGCATAGGCCGCGATGCCGGCGATTAATAGCTCGAGAAGGAGCCGGATCCTGCCAGAGAATCCCGAGGACGTCCGCTTCGTAACTTTGAGATAATCGTCATAAAACCCGATCAGGCCGTAAGACAACGTTACAGCCAGCACGATCCAGACATAGGGATTATAGGGGTTGGCCCACAGGATGGTTGCAACGCAGAGGCCAAGCAGAATCATGAGGCCTCCCATGGTTGGCGTACCCTTCTTGGTCAGCAAATGTGATTGCGGCCCATCCTCCCAGATCGGCTGGCCCTTTCCCTGCCGTACGCGCAACGCATTAATGAGCCAAGGCCCGAGGATGAAAACCACGAGCATCGCGGTCAGGATCGCACCGCCAGTCCGGAAGGTGATATACCGGAACAGGTTGAAGAACTGCGCTTGACCGCTGAAGACGCCCAATAAGTACAACATTCAGATGCCCCAACCTCTAAGCTGCGTTCCGGCTGTGCCCGTCTGCCGATGGGTTCGCAAAGTGCGCGCGAAGCGCCTCCGCCAAAAGACCCATCCGGCTGCCAAGCGACCCTTTGATCATGACCGCATCCCCGCCGCGCAATGCATCGGGGAGGGCCAGACGCAACTCTTCGGAGGTGCTGGCTGCCCCGCCGCGTTTGTGGGGCGGAATCCGCTCGTAAAGATGCGCCATCAACGGACCAGCGCAGAAAACGAGATCGATGTCATGTGAGTCAATCACGCTCGCAAGGTCTGCGTGAAATTGCGGCCCGGCGTTGCCGAGCTCCAACATATCGCCGAGGACGGCGATGCGGCGCGCGTAGTCCGCTCGCGGAATCGCGCCTAAGACTCCAAGCGCCGCGCGCATCGACGCTGGATTTGCGTTATATGTCTCGTCGATAATCAGAACGGCTCCTTGCGGCGTTTCGAACCTCTGGCGGCGTCCACGGCCCTCTGGCGCCTCGAAATTGGCGAGAGCGGCCGCGGCATCCTCAACGCTTGCACCCGGCAATTTCACGGCGGCGAGCGCGGCAAGAGCGTTCATCGCGAGATGCCGGCCAGGGACGCCAAGCACAAAGGTGACGTTGGAGCCGAGAATATCGGCTGATATCCTCGACCCGTTTGCGAGCGGCTCGAAACTTAGAAGACGCGCGCCGGCCTTCGCATGTGCGCCAAAGGCAACGATTTCGGCGTGCTTTTCGCGCGCGCGCTTTGCCAGCCTCTCGAAATGCTCGTTATCCGCAGGGAGGATAGCAGCGCCACCTTGCTCCAAGCCTTCGAAAATCTCAGCCTTTGCATCCGCGATTTCTGCGGCCGAGCTGAAAAACTCGATATGAACCGGAGCCACCCAGGTTACGATGGCCGCGTGAGGGCGCACCATGTTCGTGAGCGGCGTGATCTCGCCCGCGTGGTTCATACCGATTTCGAAAACGCCGAAGCGGGTGTTCCGCGGCATGCGAGCGAGCGAAAGCGGCACACCCCAAAGATTATTGTAAGACTTTTCGGAAGCATGAGTTGAACCGCTCGCCGAAAGCATCAGGCGCAGCATCTCTTTCGTGCCTGTCTTGCCCACGCTGCCGGTCACGGCCACAATGTGCGCGTTCGCCCTCCTGCGCGATGCCCGGGCGAGCGTGTTCAAAGCATCAAGCGTATCGGTCACCCGAAAAAGTACGCCGCAAGCCTTCGATTCATAATCACCGGCTACAATAGAAGCCGCCGCGCCTTTCTCGAAGGCGGCCTCGACGAATTTGTGCCCGTCGGCGCGCTCGCCTCTTATGGCAACGAAAAGATCGCCCGCCTTCAGCGTGCGGCTATCGATGGAAACGCCGCTCACGCTTCCGCCGGAAGCCGGAAGCGGAACGCCGAGCGCGGCCGAGATCTCCTCGAACGTCCAGAGCGGTTCATCCATGGCTTGCTCCCCGCGATACCGCGAGCGCTGCCGCCACGGCCTCTTGATCGGAAAAAGGAATAACTGTCCCGCCAACGATCTGACCGGTTTCGTGGCCTTTGCCGGCCACGAGCAGGACATCGCCCTTTTTGAGAGCGCCAACTGCCACCGCGATTGCGTCCGGGCGGTCTGCGATCTCAACCGCGCCCGGCGCCGCCGCCAGAATTTCGCGCCGGATGACCGCCGGTTCTTCACTTCGCGGATTGTCGTCGGTGACATAGACCGCATCTGCATATGAGACCGCCGCGCGGCCCATTTCAGGCCGCTTTCCCTTGTCGCGGTCTCCGCCGCACCCGAAAACAACAGCCAAACGGCCGGTAACATAGGGACGGAGCGCTTGCAGCGCCTTAATGAGCGCGTCCGGCGTATGCGCGTAATCGACGAAAATGGGCGCGCCCTCTCCCGTCTCGCCGCAATATTCAAGCCGGCCCTTCGCCCCCTGAAGCGCCGGGAGGACAGCGAACACGCTATCGGCGCTGGCGCCGAGCGAGAGTGCAAGCCCCGCAGCCACGAGCGCATTCGAGACTTGGAAGGCGCCAGCCAGCGGTAAGTCGACAAAAAACTCGCGCCCGCCATTTATAACGGAGAGATGCTGCCTGAAGCCTTCGCGCCGGACGGATTTCAAGGTGATGTCATCTCCGCGCTCTCCGGCGGTCAAGACGCGAAGCCCGCGGGACTGCGCCGCGGCGACGGCCGCCCCGGCGCCTGGGCTATCCGCATCGATCACCGCAGCCGCGCCCGGCTGCAGAAGCTCACGGAACAGCCGCAGTTTCGTATCGAGATAATGCTCGAAGGTGGGATGATAATCGAAGTGATCGCGGGTGATATTAGTGAATGCACCAGCCGAAATGCGCACCCCGTCAAGCCGGTGCTGGTCCAGGCCATGGCTCGATGCCTCAATTGCAAGATGGGTCACGCCTTCCGCGGCGAGCGCCGCCAGATGCTCGTGCAGCGAAACTGGATCGGGTGTGGTATGCGCTAAAGGCGTCTCGCCTCTCCTTGTAACTACGCCGATCGTACCGATGCTCGCAGCTTCATAGCCGATTGCGGCCCAGATTTGGCGTAGGAAGGAGGCAACCGACGTTTTGCCGTTCGTGCCCGTGACGGCCGCGACGGTCCCTGGCTGTGCGCCGTAAAAGCGGGCCGCGAGCAGCGCGAGGACCTGTCTCGGTTCCGCCACACGCAAAAGAGGAATCGGAAGGGACCCGCCCTCCGCGTGAGCCCCAGCTAAAATCGCCGCGGCACCTCGCTTACAGGCTTCTGCGGCAAATGCCATGCCGTGTGACTTCGTGCCGGGAAGCGCTGCGAACAGCATCCCTGGCCCGGCGCGCCGGCTATCTTCCGTAATCCCCGTAATATCGAGGAGCGGGGGCACGCTGGGGACGGCTATAAGCGGAATATCCTTGATCAAATCCGCCAGTTTCATAGGGGTTCTTCCGGAAGACAGCGCGCTGAGGGCCTTTAACACCCGTTTGTTCATAGGAGGTTGCGGGCGCTTCGTCAAACCGGGGCCGGGCCGTTTCCTCAACCCTGGGCGCGGGCAAAATGTCGAGCATTGGCGCGATGCGCTTGATGATGGCTCCGGCAGCCGGAGCCGCGTTATAGGCGGCTTCGGTAGGCTTGCCCGGTGCTTCAGGCTTTGGCTCGTCGATGGTCACGAGCAGAAGGTATTTCGGGTCCGCGATCGGGAACGCCGCCACGAAACTATTGATAACGTCGCGCGTATAGCGGCCCTTTTTGACTTTCAGCGCCGTCCCGGTCTTCCCGCCTATGCCGATGCCCGGAACTGCGGCCCGCCGGCCGGTCCCGCGCTCGACAACCAGCCGCATCAGATCGCGCATTATCACGCTCGTTTCCGGCTGTATCACCCTCTCGCCCATGTCACCGGCGGAACCCTCCGAAAGGAGAAAGGCCGGCTTTATCCGCACGCCGCCATTGAGGATTGCCGCTATCGCCGACGCAAAGAGAATTGGGGGAACGGCGATTCCATGCCCGTAAGCGATCGTTATCGCATTGGCAGGCCGCCACACCGCCGGAAACTTCGGTCTTGGAGACGTGCCGGCCTCGGTTTCGATCTTGTCAAAAAGCCCAAGAGACTGCAGGAACCGTTGCTGGCGCGCTATGCCCGCAGCCATGGCGATACGCGCGGCGCCTGTGTTCGAGGAATGGACGAAAATGTCCTCGACGGCCATCGGCTCGCGCCCGGCGTGAGGATCGCGCAGCAAGAAATGGCCTATCTTTATAGGGCTGGCATCGAAGCGCTCATACCGGTTCGCTACGCCCTGATCGAGAGCCATGGCAATCGTCAGAGACTTGAAAACGGACCCCAGCTCGTAATCGTCGGTGACGACCCGGTTGCGGCGATCGTCCTCCTTTGTTTGCTCACGGCGATTCGGATCGAAGTCCGGAAGGGAGGCGGAAGCCAGCACCTCACCATTTCTTACGTCGAGGATCAGTCCGAGAGCAGCGGCCGCCCGGTAGCGCTCCATCGCCCGGGAAAGCTCTTCCGTGAGGGCATGCTGGACGCCGAGGTCGAGCGAAAGCTTAACAATTGGTCTTTTGGCGAGCGATGCCGGCGTAAGCTGCGGCGCGAGCTTCTGGTCGATATACCATTCGATGCCGCTTCTGCCTTCATTATCGACATCGGTAATGCCAAGAATTTGCGCCGCCTCGTTTCCTGCGGGGTAAACGCGCTGGACGGTCGTAAGAAGGGTCAAGCCCGGAATGCCGAGCGCGTGCGCGGCACTGGCTTGATTGGGTGTCAACCCGCGCTTCACCCATTCGAAACGGCTCGATTTGTCGCGAAATTTCTTTGCGAGAGCGGCCTGGCCGAGATCGGGAAACAGAGCCGAGAGCTTTTCGGCCGCTTCGTCCGCATTTGGCATGTCTTTCGGATTAGCGGCAAGCCAATAAACGCGGATGTCGGTGGCGAGAAGCCGTCCGTTCCGGTCCACGATGTCAGGGCGGCTTTTCGCGAGCGCAGGCGGCGCGGCTGCCGATGCTAGAACCGGGATGTCGCTGGCCAGCATTGCGTAATGAACGGCTTTGCCGGAGACTGCGGCGAAACTCGCAGCGAAGCAGAAGCCCAAGAGAAGCTGTGCGCGGCGCGTATTCCGTGCGGAGCTTCCGGGTTCGCGCGGGCCGATTCTTTGGAAAAGCGAGGCCAGCGTAAACATGGCCGTTACCGCGCAGCCGCCACGGGCGTCGCGGTTTTCTCGATCAGGGTAGCGATGCCGTCTTTGCGGGAGGCGGGCTTGGCCTCCGAAGCCGGGTTCGAATCGGCGACGACGGCCTTCCATGGCACGAGCTGCGCCGGCGCGATCGGCTCAAGCTTGAGCTGTTTGCGGGCGATATCCTCGATGCGCTCGGGCCTCGACAAATAGCTGACCTGCGCGCGCATGAGGGCCAGGAAATCGCTCTCGTCCTGAAGCGCGGTCACGAGGTCGCGCGCGCTGGCTTCGAGCTTCCGCGTCTTGAGCTTGAGATCGTAAGTGTAGAGCAAGAGGCCCACGAGGCAGCCGAAGGCCAATAGGCAGAGTGAACGCATCACCGCATTTCCCCATGCTAACCATCATCGGCGATAGTGCATGAGGGGCGTAAATTTTGTGTATGGCGCATGGTTAAAGAATGACTTCTTGCGCCATTTTTTTTTGGGGGGGGAGCGCTGTGGCCCGCTCCGTATTCTTGGTTGTGAGGCAGAACGGTGCCTCAGCTCGGCCCTACGCAGAGGCCCGCATTTCCCGGAGCGATTTCAATTCGTGCACGGCTTCGGCGATCATCTGGTCCAGCCGCGCGCTGCAAGCGGCGTCCTCCACCCATCCGTTAACGATGGCCTTGTCCGGGATGAAGACCGCCGTGGGAAGCGTCTTCGCGCCGAAAAAGCTAAAGAGCGGCCGGAGCTGATACTCGACCACAAGCGCGCTTCGCTCGCTTCCTCCCATCGCGAGAAGCGCGACGGGCGTTCCGAGCAGGGACGGGTAGTTGATGAGATCGATGAGATGCTTGAAGAGGCCGGTATACGATCCTTTGTAAACCGGCGAGGCCACAACAAGGAGGCTGGCAGTTTCGATGAGGCGGAGGGCCTCCTCCACGCGCGGTGAGGCATCGGCCCGGCAACGGATGCCAAGGTCCGGCACGAGTTGGGCGAGGTCGACCAGCCGGGTTTGCGCGCCTGTTTGTGCGCCGATGCGCTCGATAGCCGCTTCGACAATCAGCCGCGTCCGCGAGGGAATAGACGGACTTCCGGCCAATCCAACTACCTTCAATGCACCCTCCCGCTTAATTCACTAATCCGCCGCTCACCCTAGAGAAGTCCGGCGATGAAAGCGAGATAGCTTCAAGGCTGAGATAAGGATGTGCGCGCGGCCAGCCCGCGGTAACCGCATGCAAGCAACGCCTCAAGGAAACCAGGTTGCCACCTAGAGTGAATCCCGCTGGGCCGTCATCGCGAGGCGGCTTTTGCCGCCGTGGCGATCCAAGCAACATCAGAGACTTAGCCCTGGATTGCTTCGCTTCGCTCGCAATGACGGAGACTCCGTTTCCGCCAGAAATGCTCTAATTACGCCAGGGCTGAGGATTTTTTTGACGCCCCTGGCCTCCTTTGCAGAAAATCTCGTAAATGAGCGCTATCACCTTTCTAATATCGTCGTCAGCGATGCTGTAGTAAATGGCCTTGCCATCCCTTCGTGCGCTCACTAGACCGTCGAGCCTAAGGCGCGCGAGCTGTTGAGACACAGTCGGCTGACGAAGCGACAGGACGTTCTCCAGGTCCGTCACCGACCGCTCGCCTTGGGCGAGGAGGCAAAGCAGCAGCAGCCTCGTTTCGTGGGATAGCGCCTTCAGAAAATGGCTTGCCTGCCGGGCGCTCCCCATTATCTGATCGAGATTTGGCGGACATTCTAAGCGGAGCTCGGCCTCAACGCCATTGCCCGGAACCGGGCTGTCTTCCGTCGTCATGCCGTTCGGGTCCGCTTCCATATGTTTCACGCCGATTTGATAGCATGAATATATATGAATATGATAGCAAAAGCATCAAGAGATGAATCTACCGAAGGGGCACAAATGACGCACACCAAGCAAATTTCTGCGCTCTGTCTTTCGCGGCGGACCTTCATCGCGTCAGCGGGGGCCACTCTCTTAGCCGGATCGCTTCCCGCATTCGCTGCGCCTCAGCTCCGGCTTGACGGTCTTTACGAGGAATCTTGGCTCGTTAAGACCACGGGCGATCTGGGGAAAGACTTCGCCGCGGCAGCCACGTCGAAAAAGAATTTCGCGATCGCCTGGGAAATGCGCGGCTGCCCCTGGTGCAAGCGGCTTCACATGGAGAATTTTGCAAGGCCGGATATCGCAGCCTACATGCAGGACAATTTCGCCCTGCTTCAATTGAATATACGCGGCTCACGCGAGTTGACAGATTTCGATGGGGCAAAGCTGCCGGAAGAATCCCTGTCCTTAAAATATAATGTCATGTCCACGCCGGCGATCCAGTTCTTTAAGCCGAGCGACGCCGCGCGCGGGCGGGAACTAGGCCGCATCGGCTACCTCAAACCCGATGACTTTCTGGCGATGCTGCGCTTCGTCCGGGAAAAGGGCTATGAGAAGCAGTCTTTCGAGGACTGGGTTAAAAGCCATAAGAACCCGGCTTGAGGCTTAAAAAAGAACATCCCGGATACCGGGGTATCCAGGATGTTCTTTATACAGGGCTGCGTCTTTGCCGTTCCGGGAAGACGCTTAGCCAGCGGGTTCCTACTTGTTCACCGGCGAATCTTTATCGAAGAGGTAGGCCAGCACATCCCTCATCTGCTGCTCGGACAGAACCTTGTTATGACCGAAGCGGGGCATGTTGGAGCAAGCCGTTAAAGCTTGGGAATCGTAGATTTTCGCGTAGGCAGCCTTTGCCTCTTCAGGCTTAAATTCGCGAATCTTGCCGTAATTCAAGAGGCTTGGCCCCACCGTCCCGTAGCTGATCTCGCTCGGAGCCAATTGATGGCAAGCGTAGCAATTGCCGCCATTGACCGTGCCTGGCTTGTCGTTGACCCGGCCGCCCACCCCGCTCTTGGCAACCTTTTCTCCCTCCTTCCAATCGCCCTTCATATCGGCGGGATAAACGACGCCCGCCTTTTCGCGGTCCATGAGCTTGTTTGCCTCGGCAGCAGGCGGCTCATCTTTATATTGCGTGCAAACGCGCTGGGTTTCGTCCTGATCGACGCGCGCCTTCCATTCGGGAGGCGCCTTGCCCCACATGCCATCGATATAACGCTGTATGGTCGCGTCGCTGACCGGATCGCTGCTGGCAGCGAACGGGAAAAGCAACACTGCCGCAATCGCAGAAGCGGCATAGATCGTCTTCCGGTGCATGAATGTCTTCCTTACCGCTTAAGAGAGGGAACGTTGATTTCGCCGCCTTCGGCCATCTTCACAAGATAGAGCGTAAGCGCCGTCAGGCCGTCCGAAGTATATGCCGGCGCTGGCATTCTCATCTGCGTATAGCAAGTGGTAAGCCGGTTCTGCATCGTGCGGACGTTGCCGTTAGAGACCTGGTAAGCGGGGTATGTTCCCATCGCTACTTGCGCGTCCTTCCCAGGTTCTGCGAGGTTCGGCAGCGACTGAAGCCTGATCCGCTTGCCCGGCGTAGAGTGGCAAGTGGCGCATGAGAAGTCCATGGTTGCCGAACGGCGGTAGAAGAGCTTGTGGCCTATCTCCAGCGCTTCCTTTTCCTTCGGATGGCTGGTTTGCGGCTGGAATTTCATGCCGCTCGATTTGTTCGAAACAAAGGCAGTAAGATCCTCCATGTCCGAGGTCTTGCCGGCGCCTTTGCCAAAGCGATTCGCTATGACGTCCTTGGTGTCGAGGCCCTGGATCTTGTCCATGCACCACAGCATGCGCTGCTCAAGGTCCATGACCCGGTCTGCATCCTTGAAATAGCGGGGAAGCTTGGCAAACGCTCCTTCGAGCTTGCCAGGTCCTTCGCCTAGATCGCATTTTTCAAGAGAGACGTTGTTCTTGCCACGCGCCGTCTTCCAGAGCTTCTCGCCGCGGTCCACGTTCAAAAATCCAGGATTCGAGAACGGGTCTGCCAACATTTCGCGATAGCGTGCGATCCCTTTTTCCGAGTCCGAAGCGGAGTCTGCCGCGACGGCAACTCCCGGACAAATAAAGCAAAGCAAAAGCAACGCCGCCGAAAACGGCGTGCGGCCAAGCAGCCTATTCATTGTTCCTCCCATTCTTGCCGGGGCCGGAGGCCCGGCAATGCCTACGTACTGGCTCATTTCCCCTTGACAGGTAGTCACCGACCATACAATCTCACATTCACAAAATCCAATACGACAATTGGTATAAGAGACGTCAGCACGGCATATCTGCTAGTCTGGCGAATAGGGCGGAAAGTACCGATTGTTGGTGCTGTCCGAAGGGAAACGCGAAGGTTTATCGAACATGCAAAATTCAACGTGCCTATCCCGGCGTCAAATCCTCATGAGCGGCCTCGGTGCAGCTGCGCTCGTCATCGCTTCGCGGCCGGCATTCGCCGCACCGGCCGAGGTTGAAGCTGAACTGAAAAAGCTCTTTGCAGATAAACCCATGGCGAGCGGAAAAATCAAGCTCGACATACCTCAGATCGCCGAGAACGGGGCTGTGGTTCCGATCAATTTCGAAGTCGAAAGCCCCATGACGCCAGCCGATTACGTAAAATCGGTGCATGTTTTCGCGGACGGCAACCCGACTCCAAACGTTTTCTCCTATCATTTTACGCCTGAAGCTGGGCGCGCTGCCGGTTCGAACCGGATACGCCTCGGGAAAACGCAAAATATCGTAGCGGTTGCGGAGATGTCGGACGGAAAGCTCTATACGGCAAAATCCGAGGTCAAGGTCACGATTGGCGGTTGCGGCTAGCAGGAACTGCTACCCCGGAACCTGGTCCAGTCGTCAACCAATTAAACTTAAGAGTTCAGAACCATGGGCACTCCTACACCACGCGTCCGCGTCCCCGCTACAGCGAAAGCCGGCGAAATCATTGAAATCAAGACCCTCATCTCCCATGATATGGAGTCGGGGCAGCGCAAAGACAAAGACGGCAAACCCATCCCGCGCAAAATCATTAACAAGTTTACCGCCAAGTTCAACGGCAAGGAATTCCTAAGCGTGGACTGGTACTCCGCCGTATCGGCCAATCCCTATCAGTCGTTCTATTTCCGGGCGAAGGAGAGCGGTACGCTGGATTTCGTTTGGAAAGACGACGATGGGTCTGAATACAAATCCACCCATCAGCTCAAGGTGGCGTAACTGCGGCCGCAGATAGCAAGAAATCTACCATAAGACAGCTAAGGACGCTGAATGATTAGCCGAAGGGATTTTCTGGCTGCCGCCGCGGCAGCTAGCGTGGTGTTGCCTGGGCTGCCTTTGGCCCGCGCCGCCGCGCGCCAGTCGCTCACACAGGATATGCTGCTGGCTCATGAGCCCTTCGGCAATCTCACTATCTTGCATCTAACGGATATTCACGCCCAGACGCAGCCGGTGTACTTCCGCGAGCCCTCTATCAACTTGGGCGTTGGCGAGGCGAAGGGCCAGCCGCCTCATCTCACCGAAGGCGACTTTCTCCGCTATTTCAACATCGCCGCGGGGACCGCTGATGCTTACGCGCTGACAAGCGTCGATTTCGAGAGCCTTGCTAAAACTTATGGCAAGCTCGGCGGCCTCGACCGCATCGCAACCGTTGTGAAAGCCGTGCGCGCCGAACGCGGCGAAGGCAATGTGCTGTTCCTCGATGGCGGCGACACTTGGCAAGGAAGCTGGGTTGCGCTCCAGACCAAGGGCCAGGACATGATCGATCTCATGTCGCTGTTAAAGCCCGATGCCATGGTGGGGCACTGGGAATTCCAGTACGGTACGGACAGGGTCAAGCAGGCGGTTGCAAGCCTTTCCTACCCGTTCCTCGGCCAGAATATCAGGGATACCGAATGGGGTGAGCCGGCATTCGAGGCCAAGAAGTTCTTTGAAAGGGGCGGCGCCAAGATCGCCGTGATCGGCCAGTCGTTCCCCTACACACCTGTCGCCAATCCGCGCTGGATGTTCCCGAACTGGGAATTTGGCATCCGCGAGGAGGACATGCAAAAGCAGGTGGACGAGGCACGCGCAGGCGGAGCGGATCTCGTCGTTCTCCTGTCGCATAACGGCTTCGACGTCGACCGCAAGATGGCGAACCGCGTCAAGGGCATCGACGTTATTCTCACCGGGCATACGCACGATGCCATACCGAAGCCGCTCAAGATTGGCTCAACATTGCTCATTTCGTCGGGTTCGGCCGGCAAGTTCCTCTCGCGTCTCGATCTCGAAATCAAAGACAAGAAGATCGCTGGATACCGCTACAAGCTTATTCCTATCTTCTCCGATGTGATCGCCAAAGATCCTCAGATGGCCGCAGCCATCGAGAAGTCGCGCGCACCGTTCCAGAAACAGCTTTCGGAAGTTCTAGGTCATGCCGATACGCTGCTTTACCGGCGCGGAAACTTCAATGGCACATTGGATGACCTCTTCTGCGATGCGATGCTTGCCGAGCGCGATGCGGAAATCGCCCTGTCGCCCGGCATCCGCTGGGGGAACAGCCTCATACCCGGCGAACCGATCACATTCGAATACATCGGCGACGCCACCGCGCTCACTTATCCAGCCTGCTACCGCAGGCAAATGACCGGGGAGCAGCTCAAGACGACCCTCGAAGATATCGCCGACAACCTCTTCAACAAGGACCCCTATTATCAGCAGGGCGGCGACATGGCCCGCCTCGGCGGCGTTGGCTACACCATCGACGTGAGCGCAACTATCGGCAAGCGCATCTCGAACATGACGCTCTTGAAAACCGGCGCCCCGATCGAGGCGGCCAAGAGCTACACCGTGGCTGGCTGGGCCAGCGTCGTTCAGGGTACGGAGGGCCCGCCGATCTGGGACGTGGCGCGGAGCTACATTTCACGGGTGAAAACTGTCCATCTCAAAAAGAACAATGCCATAAAAGTGGCAGGCGTCTGAGGAAACGCGTCTTAAAGGGAGGAAGGTACCATGACCGGAATTACTCGCAGGGCGGTGATCGGCAGCGTAGTTCTGGCTGGGGCGGCAGCTTCCGCGGGTTCCGTCCAGGCGGGACCTAAAGCTGTGGAGCCTTCGGATATCAAGAAGGAAGCCGACACCGCCTGCATCTATCATGCGGACTTTGGCGATCCTGCGCGCTTTAATCTGATGCTGAGCAACATCAGCAATCACTACAGTGCGGTTGGCGCCAATCCTCTCGACCTGCAGCTCCTGATCGTTGCGGTTGCCGACGGCGTAAAATTCTTCCTGGCCGACCTCAAGGAAACGCCTTGGGAACAGGAAAGCCCCTACGATGCCGTCTTCGAGCGCGTTAAGAGCTTCGCCGCAAACGGGTTGATAGTTTATCTTTGTGCTACGACTCTCCGGCTGCTAAAAATTCCCTATAGCAAGGTTCGTGATGCGAACTTCTTGCTGCTCGTGCCCTCCGGCGTAGCCACAATTGCTGCGCTGCAAGGTAAAGGTTTCGGCTATATCAAGGTCGGCTAGCGCTTCATGCTTCTATCAAGGCGGTCGCTTCTCCTTTCGGCAGCAGCGGCCGCAAGCCTGGGGCCGGGGCGGCTCATTGCGCAATCTAGATCCTCAGCAAAAATCGTTATCATTGGCGGCGGCGCCTCGGGCGTCACCGCTGCGCGTAGGCTGGCTAAAGAAGCCGGGGGCGCGAGCATCACGTTGGTCGATCCCAATGTGACCTATGAGGCTTGCTTCGGCTCCAATACCTATATCGGCGGGCTCCGTGACTATCGAAAGCTTGTTTTCGACTATGGAGCGTTGCCTGGCCTCGGCATCGATCCCGTTCGTGCAGCGGTCTCGGGCATCGAGCGGGAAAGGCGCGAGGTCCGGCTCTCGAACGGCGATCGCCTCTCATACGATTGGCTCATTCTTGCGGCTGGCATCGCACTCAATTACGGCTCGGTCCCCGGATATAGCCCGGAAGCGGCACAGCTTATGCCTCACGCCTTCACCGGCGGCGGGCAACTCCAGCTGCTGAAAGCAAAATTCGATGCCGTACCAGACGGGGGCCTCATCGTCATCATCTCACCGCCGTTGCCGTCGCGTTGTCCCGGCGCTCCCTACGAACGCGCATCCATGATGGCCCACGCGCTGAAGGCCAGCGGGCGGCGGAATTGTAAGATCGTCATCTTGGATGCAAAAACGGTCTTTCCCATGCAAGCCCTGTTTCAAGAGGCATGGGATAAGTATTACACGGGGATGATCGAGTGGCTGACCCCGGCTATTCATGGCGGCATTCGCGAACTACGCCCGCAATCGAATACGGTGGTGACTGATTTTGAGTACGAAGCCGCGCTCGTCAACGTCATCCCGGCGCAAACCGCCATTCTGCCGGCCTTAGAGGCGGGTCTCACCGATGAAACAGGCTTCTGTCCGGTTGAACCGGACACTATGGCATCCAAGGCGGATAGCCGGATTTATGCTATCGGAGACGCTTCCATGGCGGCACCGATCCCGAAGACGGCCTCGGCTGCCATTTCGGAGGGAGAGGCTGCGGCACGCGCGATCCTTAGCGCGCTGACCGGCAGGCCGCCCGCACCGGCAATCTATGAAAGCCATTGCTGGAGCCAGCTTGCTCCCAATGATTGTATTGAACTTTCTGGAAAGTGGCACGGAGAAAAGAGCCGCTTCGCCGGCGAAGATAAGGTGGAGTCGCGCCTTGATGAGCCGCCCGGAGACCGGGCGGAAACATCCCAGAAAGCAGAGGCGTGGTATGCTCATGTCACGCGCGCTCTTTTCGGTTAGAGTTACCGTCATTGCGAGCGAAGCGAAGCAATCCAGGACCAAGTCCTGGCGGATGCTGGCGTGGATCGCCACGGCGGCTAAAGCCGCCTCGCGATGACGCGGAACATATTCGCCGGATTTCCTCTGAGGGCAAACGCCGCCCTGAAAAAACCGTTCGGCACTCCGGTGACTAAGTCACAGACTGGACAATAGCTGGCAATCTAAAGTCCGAGTCACCAACTTGGAGATTCCGGTGTTATCCAGGAGAAAGCGTCTCCTGGGATATGCCGAGGGATCGCGTCCCAGCTTCGCCAGGCGTCCGCCGTTCAGTTCGGGGCGCTCCGCCTTCGGCTAAGCAAAAATGAGGAGGTCATCACGATGACCGGCAAAACCTATCCAATCGATATGAGCAAAACGCCAGAGGTTACGGCGTTCTTCGATCCGGACACTAACACGATCAGCTATGTCGTTCGCGATCCGGGTTCGAAAGCCTGTGCCGTGGTCGACCCAGTCATGGATTTCGACTACGCCTCTGGGCACATAGGCTTCAAATCCGCCGATCGTATCATCGGCTTCATTCGCGAGAATGGCTTGCAGGTGGAGTGGCTCATCGAAACGCACGCCCATGCCGACCATCTCTCCGCCTCGCCTTACATTCAGCAAAAGCTTGGCGGCAAGATCGGTATCGGTGAGCATATTCGCGAAGTTCAGGACGTGTTCGGAAAGATCTTCAACGAAGGGACCGAATTCCGGCGCGATGGCAGCCAGTTCGACCGGCTCTTCGCGGACGGTGGCACATACACAATTGGCGGACTTCCGGCATTCACCATGCACACTCCCGGCCATACGCCCGCGTGCATGACGCATGTGATCGGGAACGCAGCCTTTGTTGGCGACACGCTTTTCATGCCGGACGGCGGCACGGCGCGGGCGGACTTCCCCGGCGGCGATGCAAGGCAGCTTTACCGCTCGATCAAGAAGGTCCTCAGCCTGCCGCTTGAGATGCGCTTATTCATGTGCCACGACTACGGGCCGAATGACCGGCAGATCCGCTGGGAAACGACCGTGGCCGAGGAACGCGCCAACAATATTCATGTCCGCGACGGCGTTTCCGAGGACGAGTTCGTGGCCATGCGGGCGGCGCGGGACAAGACGCTTGGCATGCCGAGGCTCATCATTCCTTCCATTCAGGTCAATATCCGGGCAGGCAGGCTTCCGGAACCCGAGGCCGGAGGAAAGACGTTTCTCAAAGTGCCGGTGAATGCGCTGTAAAAGAGCTTGCACAGGGATTCGGCAGAGCGGAAAACGTGCTAGATCGAAGAGGCGGCGGTTGATTGCCGCCTTTCTTACAACAAGCAATCCTTTTCGCTGCGAGCTCGGACAAAAAGATGATCACGGACATCCTGGCCTTCGTCTCGGGCTCGCTCGTCGGCTTCGTGCTTGGGCTTATCGGGGGCGGCGGCTCGGTTCTGGCCGTGCCGCTTCTCGTTTATGTCGTGGGCGTGAGCTCGCCCCATGTCGCCATCGGCACAAGCTCGGTGGCTGTTGCGCTGAGCGCCTACGCCAATTTGGCTCAGCATGCGCGTGCCCAGAACGTCAGATGGCCATGCGCGGTGGTGTTTGCTGCCGCTGGGATCATTGGCGCGCTTATGGGATCGACGCTTGGAAAGGCTTATCCCGGCCAGAAGCTTCTCTTGCTGTTTGGGCTGGTGATGATCGCCGTCGCCATTATGATGGCCCGGAATAGATCCGCAGGCGGAAATAGTGAGGTTCAGCTGACATACATTTCGGCCCGGAGGCTCCTGCCGCGCTTAGTGGGCTATGGTGCTGCCGTCGGAGCCTTGTCCGGCTTTTTCGGGATTGGAGGCGGGTTTCTCGTCGTTCCGGGGCTGATCGCTGCAACGGATATGCCGATGCTGGCGGCGGTCGGCTCCTCGCTTGTCTCAGTGACGGCTTTCGGTCTGACGACGGCGGCCAACTACGCTGTTTCTGGGCTTATCGATTGGAAGCTGGCCGCGATTTTCATCGCCGGCGGGTTTGCGGGCGGGGTTTTCGGCGGGCGCGCCGCCCAGCGCCTTTCGGCGGACAAGCAAACGCTGAAACTGGTTTTCGCTGCGATTGTTGCGGCCGTGGGCGTGTATGTGGTCATACGCGGCCTCATCAATATATTCGTCTCTTAATATCAGAGAATATGATCGTTATACCTCTCACCCTGTCCCTCTCCTAATAGGAGAGGGACAGGGTGAGAGGCGCTGAGCTAAGATTGTTCCCCTAGAACTAACGGCTTTTCCACAAGCTTCTCATCCGGCAGAGGCCGCCGGTCGTCCCTCAGCACCACGTAGATCGCAGGGATAACCAGCACCGTGAGGAGTGTCGAGGATGCCAGCCCGAACAGGAGCGAGATCGCAAGGCCCTGGAAGATCGGATCGGCCAAGATGACCGCGGCGCCGATCATGGCGGCGAGCGCCGTCAGCAAAATCGGCTTGAACCGGATCGCGCCCGCTTCCAGCAGCACCTGCCTCAACGGGACGTCGGCACTCCGTCTCTCCCGGATGAAATCGACGAGAAGGATCGAGTTGCGGACAATGATCCCCGCGAGCGCGATGAAGCCAATCATCGAAGTCGCCGTGAAGGGCGCACCGAAGAGCCAATGCCCGAGCATGATGCCGATCAGCGTTAGTGGAACCGGCGTC
>CAZCIF010000025.1:0-20729 GCA_964498645.1 uncultured Rhodomicrobium sp.
GTTCAATCGCCACCCGGAAATGGGCACAGGTCAGCACTTAGGGCCGTTGGTATTACTCAGCCCGGGCTCAGTAATCCACCT
Organism: uncultured Rhodomicrobium sp.; assembly: GCA_964498645.1. GTDB lineage: Bacteria > Pseudomonadota > Alphaproteobacteria > Rhizobiales > Rhodomicrobiaceae > Rhodomicrobium. Next base: position 82 of record CAZCIF010000025.1, read on the forward strand.
TCATGAAATAGAGGCCGCAGGCGGGAGCGACCGGGCCGCAAGCCGTGCGGTCGCGGGCTTCGAGCGCGCGGCGCAAGTCTTCCGGCTGCCATTTGCCCTCGCCCACGAGCTTCAGGCTGCCAACCATGGAGCGCACCTGATGATGCAGGAAGGAGCGGGCGCTTGCGGAGATGAAAAAGTCTTCGCCATCCTGCCAGACCTCAAGCCTATCGAGTGTGCGAAGCGGCGATTTCGCCTGGCATTGGGCAGAGCGGAAGGTGGTAAAATCGTGGCGGCCGATGAGATGCCGCGCAGCCTCCTGCATTACCGCGGCGGCGAGCGGCACGGAGACATGCCAGGCGCGGCCGAGGTCGAGCGCAAGGCGGGCGCGGCGGTTGACGATGCGATAGAGATAATGCCGTGCCTTTGCCAAAAAGCGCGCATCGAAGGTATCGTCCACGATGGCGCAATCGAGAATTGCGATGGGCGCGGACCGGAGATGAAAATTGAGTGCGTCGCGCACGGTCTTCGGGGGGTATTCGCGCGCGAGATCGAAATGCGCCACCTGGCCTCGCGCATGCACGCCGGCATCGGTGCGGCCGGCGCCTCTTGGCACAATGCGGCTACCGGTTAAGCCTTCGATGGCGCGCGCAAACTCGCCTTGAATCGAAGGGCCGTTCGCCTGAATCTGCCAGCCCGCGAAAGGCGTGCCGTCATATTCGATAGTGATTTTATAACGGGGCATGGAACCAGATCGCGCACCGGTTAAGCGCGTGAAGCGCCGTCCCCGCGGAGGCGGGGCCGGCGTTTGTTGTAGCCGGTCCAGCCTCCTTTTACATCAATACTTATAAAGGTCTGACTTGTAAGGCCCGCTGGCCGGTACGCCAATGTATTCTGCTTGCTCGGAGGTCAGCTCAGTCAGCTTAACGCCAAGCTTGGCTAGGTGAAGCCGCGCAACGCGCTCGTCGAGATGCTTCGGCAGCGTGTACACGTTGTTCTGATATTTGCCATTCCCGGCGTTCGTCCAAAGCTCGATTTGCGCGAGCACCTGGTTCGTGAACGATGCGCTCATGACGAAGCTTGGATGGCCGGTCGCGTTGCCGAGGTTCACAAGGCGTCCCTCGGAAAGCATCAGAATGCGCTTGCCATCGGGGAACTCGATCATGTCGACCTGCGGCTTCACATTCGTCCATTTAAGGTTGCGCAAATTGGCGACTTGGATCTCGTTATCAAAATGGCCGATGTTGCAGACAATAGCCATGTCCTTCATGGCCCGCATGTGGTCGAGTTTGATAACGTCCTTATTGCCCGTAGCGGTGACGAAAATGTCGGCCTTGTCCGCCATATCCTCAAGCGTCACGACCTCATGGCCATCCATCGCGGCCTGAAGCGCGCAGATCGGGTCAATTTCGGTGACGGCAACGCGGGCGCCCGCGCCGCGCAGCGACTGAGCGGAGCCTTTGCCCACATCGCCATAGCCGCAAACCACGGCGATCTTGCCCGCCATCATTACGTCGGTCGCGCGGCGGATGCCATCGACAAGGCTCTCGCGGCAGCCATAGCGGTTATCGAACTTCGATTTCGTCACGCTGTCGTTCACATTGATGCAGGGGAACGAGAGCGCGCCCCTTTTCTCCATCTGGTAGAGGCGCAGTACGCCGGTCGTCGTTTCTTCGGACACGCCCTTAATGTTCGCCTTTACCTTCGAATACCAGCCGGGCGTCCGGGCAAGCCGCGCCTTGATGGTCTTGAACAGGCTTTCCTCTTCCTCGCTTTTCGGATCGGATAGGACGGCCGGATTTGTTTCCGCCTCCGCGCCGAGCTGGACAATCAGCGTCGCGTCGCCCCCGTCGTCGAGGATCATATTCGCGGTTTCGCCACCGGGCCATTCGAGGATGCGATCCACGAACTGCCAATATTCATCGAGCGTCTCGCCCTTGAACGCGAAAACCGGTGTTCCTCTGGCCGCGATGGCGGCGGCGGCGTGATCCTGTGTCGAGAAGATGTTGCACGATGCCCAGCGCACCCCGGCGCCAAGCGCCTGTAAACTCTCGATTAGTACCGCCGTCTGGATGGTCATGTGCAGGCAGCCGGCGATTCGCGCGCCCTTCAACGGCTGCTGCTTACCGAACTCCTCGCGGACGGCCATGAGACCTGGCATCTCGGTCTCGGCGATGTCCATCTCCTTGCGGCCCCAGTCCGCGAGGCTCAAGTCTTTAACATGAAAGTCCGCCGTGGCAGACGCAGTTTCGAAGGCCGGTGCTGCTGACACTGATTTCTCCTTGGTCCATTCATGCCTGGACGATGATGCTGTTGGCGATTACTGGTAGCGTGCTCGCGCCGGAAAAGCAATAAAGACATAAAGATTGCTTTATGTCGTATTTGCCGTTCTAACAGGCTGTTGAAAGACCGGAAATTTTTGGCTCCATCCTTAGACAAGCTCAGGATGAGGTCACGTCATATCAACGAGTTAAGCCTCAAGGTGAGCTTGTCGAACCATGAGGCCGCAGCCGCCTGCTGACGCGACGGAGATTAAGGCCTTGCATACGAGACCCAATTCCTTCCGGAGTCTTACGCAATGATTTCGTTCACCCGGCTTTTCATTCTTGGTTTGTTTCTGATGTCCCCGCTGCCCGCTTCGGCGCTGGAGGATTCGCCGCGTAATCGCGAGCAGGAGGCGAACCGCTATCTGCAGGCCGTTCCACCCGAATCGATGATGGCCGGCATTCCGAAGAGGCTGGCCGCTACCCTGCCTCCAGCGCAGCAGGAGAAGTTCATAAGAATGATGACGAAAAACCTGGATATGGCTCGCGTAACCGCTGCGATGCGGGCGGCGATGATGAAGACGTTCACGGCGGATGAATTGCGCGCACTTGCCGATTTTTACGGCTCGCCCGCCGGAAAGTCCGCGATGGCAAAGATGAAGACTTACATGGCTGAGGTCATGCCCGCCGCGATGAAGGAACTGGAAGCGGCGCTCGCCAAGACCCAGCAAGAAGAAGGCCGGGCGCAGTAGGGCCACAGAACGATGCGAACCTTATCCGCTCTTACCTGCATTTTCTTGCTGTCCGTACCCGCAGCGCCCGCTCCAGCCAATCAGGGCTGCGAAAATGGAAGCCGCTGCCCATTATCCAATCGCTTGTCCGCCGCGCATCTTTTCAAGGCCGGCCGCGGTATGCGCTTGCGCCGCTGCTGCTGCAGCCCTCCTGCCGGCTGGGGATTCTATCTCCGGCAGAAGCTCCACCACGATTGCAGCGCGCCGCTCGTGATTGACAGCGAGACTGGCGGGGTCACACTCATTCGCGAACCCCGATAGGCCGGCTCACTCCGCCGCAGCAGGAAGCGCCGCTGAAGGATGGCGGGTGTCTCCGCGCTTATTCTGGCGGCGGACATACATGATGATGGACTCCGGCCGCTGAGCCTTCGCCTTCAGGGCGGCGATCAGGGCATCCTCGGCGGCGACGGTGAGGTGATCGCTTCTGCCCTTGAGTTTCAGTCCAACGATGAATTGCATAGACGCGCTCCTTCTGCGTCCCCCGCCCACGCAGTTTACCAAGCCCGTGCCGATATACTAAGCGCAAAATACCAGGCGCAGTGAATTTGGTGTGTCCTCATCCTGTCGAAGGATGGAATCAGAAATTTCGGGCTTTTCAGCAGCTGTTGGAGTTCTGCCACTGTGAAAACACGATCCGGGCATGATCGGGCCACGCCTGCACCGCAGCCGCGCCGTCAGGTGAACGGACTGAGGCCGCAAACTTCGATTAGCATCTCTTTCTGACTTCGAAAGGGTGTTATCATGCGTATAATTGCTTTAACCGCCTTGGTCACAACCGCTACGGTCTTTGCCGCCGCTCTTCCAAGCAGGGCGCATGCCGGCGAGGCTCCTCCGGCGATATCCGGTCCATTCACCTACGCCAACCTTTCCATTTACTTCGTTCATGGCCGGAGCGCTGACGGCCCGGTCCCTCTCACCCTGCAAGAGGCGATGGCCAAGGGCACGGTGAATGTGAAAGAAACGGGCTCGGTCAATGAGCTGAAAATTGAAAATACCGGCAGCGAGGATGTTTTCATCCAATCAGGCGATATCGTGAAGGGGGGCCGGCAGGACCGCGTGCTCACTGTGAGTTTCGTGCTGCCGCGCAAATCTGGTGACGTCCCGGTTGCTTCCTATTGTGTCGAGCATGGCCGCTGGAGCGCCCGGGGGGCGGAAGACTCGACGAAATTCGCAGGCTCTTACAATTCGCTTCCCTCCAAGGCCGCAAAGCTCGCCATGAAAGCTCCGGTGCAAGCCGCGCAGGCGGAGCCTTCGTTGGAAAATCGCGCCCGCCAATCCGTCCGCCAACACGTGATGAGCGAGACAAGCCAGCGCCAGCGGGCTGTCTGGGAAGAAGTGGCGAGAACCCAGCATAAGCTCTCGGCAGGGGTAAACGCCCCGGTGGCATCGCCCGCATCTGCGACCAGCCTCGAACTTTCCCTTGAAAATGAGAAGCTGAAGAACCTTCGTGCCGAATATGCCAAGGCCTTCGAGGACAAGGCACAGGCTGACGATATCGTGGGTTTCGTATTCGCGGTGAATGGGCACATCAACAGCGCCGATGTGTATCCATCGAATGGCCTCTTCCGCAAGATGTGGACAAAGCTTCTTACCGCGAGCGTGACCGAAGCCGTTGGCGAGAGAAAGCAAGCCAATGACACGGGCGTGCCGTCAATTGAGGCTGTGCAGAGTTTCCTCGCGGCTGCCGAAAAGGGCAAATCCAATGCCCAAAATATAGGCAGCCTTGCGCGCCAGGAAACGCGTGATGCGGATGCCGCACTCTTTGTCGAAGCCGCAAAGCCCAGCGGAGAGTGGGTGCACCGGAACTATCTCAAGAAGTGATGCCCCGGCAATAGATTAAGTGACCGGCATACATATACCTCATAGGCGCGCGCGAAGCGCGCCTATGACGGTGCCGAAAGGAAGCGTTCAGGTATTTTAGCAAAAAGAGTTGAGGACTTCTTGCTTCCGAAGCGAATTGATGTTGCCTCCGCGTCCTCTCGTGACTATCCTATTACCATCGATTTGGCCGGACGATTGGGCCGTTTCCGCCTCGCCTTTCGCGCCAGGGGCGCACGTTCCTACCTCTCTCCAAACTTCGAATACCGCTGCGTCATGCCTTATGGCGCGGCATTGCGCATCTATCTAGCGAAAGGACTTCCCCATGAATATGGGTGTCGTGAAATGGTATAATAGCCAAAAAGGCTATGGCTTCATTCAACCTGATGACGGGGGCAAGGACGTATTCGTCCATGTGAGCGCTCTTGAGCGCTCTGGCCTTCGCGGACTGGTCGAAGGCCAGAAGGTTTCCTTCGAGATCCAGACGGACCGCAGGACCGGTAAGACCTCGGCAGGCAACCTTCAGCTTGCCTAACGTCAACACAAGAGCGCGGGTAACCGCGCTCTTCCATTTAAGCATTGCGACTATTGCTTAAGTATCTGTATTGTCATTCGTTTGCGGCTTGAGCCGGGTTTGCCAGAGGAACGAGCTCGCCGCGCTGTCTCAATATGACAGATTTGTATCGGCTTGGCGTGACAAAGCTCGTCTTTCCATTAAGGTCGAGCTTTTCAAGAGCGCGGTGCGCGCTTATTATTTATGTGTCGGGCGGGAATGCCTCTAGGGTGATCGGCATCCGGTTTGCATATGAATGCACAGGTCCAGGTAGGAAACGGTTTAGCGTTGGGTCAGCCTTCAAATCAGACGTCTAATTTAGCGTTGGGCGAATGGACCCCCTTCCATTGGTCATCCTACGAACGACATAAAACTAGAACACTCTCTTCCGGGGTATCGATCGGGGAGAGAATGGCGAGTAAAACCGGAAGTCCGGTTGTACGTCACCTGGCCCCACGCGGGCAGAGAAAATCGGAACGTAGGCTGTTCACGCGCGCGCCAGGATTGAGTTTAAACGACGATCAGCGGGGTCGCGATGTCGACTGACTTGTTTGACACCTATGCGCGGAGCTTCGAAGCGAGACGCGAAACGGTGATGACGCTGGCCGAGTTCCTGAAGGGGTGCAAGGCCGATCCTCTTACGTGCGCCTCGCCGCATGAGCGGCTGCTCGCCGCAATCGGCGAGCCGCAGATGGTGGACACCTCTAAGGATGTCCGCCTCGGCCGCATCTTCATGAACCGGACAATCCGGATCTATCCCGCCTTCGCGGAATTTTACGGCATGGAGGAGACGATTGAGCGGATCGTCGCCTTCTTCCGGCAAGGCGCGCAAGGCTTGGAGGAGCGTAAGCAAATCCTTTATCTGCTTGGCCCAGTGGGCGGCGGTAAATCCTCGCTTGCGGAGCGCATCAAAGCGCTGATGGAGCTGAAGCCGGTCTTTGTGCTCAAAGCCGGCGACGAACTGAGCCCAATCTTCGAAAGCCCGCTCTGCCTCTTCGACCCGGAAATAATGGGCGAGAGGATCGAAAGCGAATATGGCATCCCCCGCCGCCGGCTGACTGGGTTGATGAGCCCCTGGTGCTTAAAGCGGCTCGATGAGTTCGGTGGCGATATTACGAAGTTTCGCGTGGCCAAGATCATGCCGTCGCGCTTGCGGCAAATCGCCATCGCAAAAACGGAGCCCGGCGACGAGAACAATCAGGACGTGTCCTCTCTCGTCGGCAAGGTCGATATCCGCCGGCTTGAGCTTCTCGCTCAGAACGACCCGGACGCCTACTCCTACTCTGGCGGCTTAAACCGCGCGAACCAGGGCGTTCTCGAATTCGTCGAGATGTTCAAGGCGCCGATCAAGATGCTGCATCCGCTTCTCACCGCGACGCAGGATGCGAACTATGTCGGCTCCGAAAATATCGGTTCGATTCCGTTCAACGGCATCATCATGGCCCACTCCAACGAAGCCGAATGGCGGAGCTTCAAGAACAATAAGACCAACGAAGCCTTCATTGACCGCATCTTCGTGATCAAGGTTCCGTATTGCCTGCGCGTACAGGAGGAAGAGAGGATCTATCAGAAGCTCATCCATGGCTCCGAGCTTGCGTCCGCGCCTTGCGCGCCCGGCACGCTGGAGATGCTCGCGCGCTTCTCGGTCTTGTCGCGCCTTAAGCCGCACGAGAATTCGAGCCTCTACGCGAAAATGCGGGTTTACGACGGCGAGAGCCTGAAAGAGGTCGACCCCAAGGCCCGCACCATGCAGGAATATCGCGACCACGCCGGCATCGATGAAGGCATGGAAGGCATCTCGACGCGCTTCGCATTCAAGACGCTTTCGGCGACGTTCAATCACGATACGCAAGAGGTCGCAGCCGACCCGGTCCACCTCATGTATGTGCTTGAGCAGGCCATCCGCCGTGAGCAGTTTCCGGACGATGTCGAGAGCACCTATATCGAGTTCATCAAGGCGGAGCTTGGGCCCCGCTACGCGGAATTCATTGGGCACGAGATCCAGAAAGCCTATCTCGAGTCGTATCACGATTATGGGCAGAACCTCTTCGACCGTTACGTGGCCTATGCCGACGCCTGGATCGAGGATCAGGACTTCAAAGACCCAGACACCGGCCAGCTCATGAACAGGGAACTCCTCAATCAGGAGTTGTCGAAAATCGAGAAGCCGGCGGGGATCGCGAACCCAAAAGACTTCCGCAACGAAGTCGTAAAGTTTACATTGAGAGCTAGGGCGCAACGCGGCGGCAAGAACCCCTCTTGGACAAGCTACGAGAAGATCCGCGAAGTCATCGAGCGCCGCATGTTCAGTCAAGTGGAGGATCTTCTTCCCGTGATCAGTTTCGGCTCGAAGAAGGATAGCGAGACCGAAAAAAAGCATAGTGAATTTGTAGAGCGCATGGTCGCCCGGGGCTACACGGAACGCCAAGTCCGCAGGCTCGTCGAGTGGTACATGCGCGTAAGGCAGGCTGGCTAACGAACCGTGCACATTATCGATCGGCGTCGCGACGCGAGCGGCAAAAGTCTCGGCAATCGCCAGCGGTTCATCCGCCGGGCAAGGGCATTGGTCCGCCACGCGGTTCGCGAAGCCTCGAAGGGCCGCAAGATCACCGATGCTGGCCGCGGCGGCGAAATTACCGTTCCTGCGGATGGTGTGCATGAGCCGAGCCTGCGGCGCAGCAACCGTGGAGGAATCCGCGAATATCTCCTCCCCGGCAATAAGAACTACATAGAAGGCGATACCATTGAGCGGCCTCCGCCGGGCGGCGGCTCGGGTGGCGCGAGCGCGGATGGAAGCGGCGAGGACGAATTCCGTTTCGTCCTTTCCGACGACGAATATATCGATCTCTTTCTCGAAGACCTAGAACTGCCCGATCTCGCCAAACGCCAGGTGATGGGCGAGGAGAAAAGCCAGCCCCGGCGCGCGGGCTATCGCTCCTCGGGGCCGCCCTCGATGCTTTCGGTCCCGCGGACAATGCGTAACAGCCTTTCGCGCCGCATTGCTCTGCGCAGGCCGAAGCCGGAAGAAATCGCGGCACTTGAGGAACGGATCGAGGAGCTTGAGGAAGCGGGGGCCGATGAAGACGAGATCCTCGCCATCCGCGCCGAGCTTGAGCGGCAGGGCTTGCGTGCCCGCGCGATCCCATTCATCGACCCCGTGGACGTCCGCTACCGGCGCTATGAGTCCGTGCCGAAGCCCGTTGCACAGGCCGTTATGTTCTGCCTCATGGACGTATCCGGCTCCATGGATGAGCATCTAAAGGACTTGGCCAAGCGGTTTTTCAGCCTGCTCTATCTCTTTTTGAGCCGCCGCTACCGCTATGTGGAGGTGGTCTTTATCCGCCACACACATGAGGCGAAGGAGGTCGACGAGGAAACCTTTTTCAATAGCCGCGAAACAGGCGGTACGGTTGTCTCGACGGCGCTCGAGGAAATGGCGAAGGTTGTCGCTGACCGGTTCCCGCCAAGCTCTTGGAACATTTATGCCGCGCAGGCCTCGGATGGGGACAACCTTCCTATCGACAATGAGAAGGCGGTTGCCCTTTTGAAGACTGTCATTCTACCGGTGTGCCAATATTACGCCTATATCGAGGTCGGGCGGGAGCCAGAGGAGCGCCGCCGCGGCGGAGAGCCGCCAAGCACGCTTTGGCGCGCTTACGATCTGATCCTTTCGCCGCAAATCCCGATGGCGATGCGCAAGGTTCGCGACCGGCGGGATATTTATCCTGTGTTCCGCGAGCTGTTCGAGAAGAAGAGCAACACGTCAACGGGGGTTCGATGACGATTACGGCAGCCGGGGATAAGCTTCTGTTCAGCGGAGCCGATTGGGATTTCGGAACCCTTGCCAGAATTTACGACGGTATCGCTGAAATTGGCCTCGGCGAGCTTGGTCTCAACATCTACCGTCCACGCATCGAAATTATCACCACCGAGCAGATGCTGGATGCTTACGCCTCCACCGGGATGCCGCTTTTTTACCGGCACTGGTCGTTCGGCAAGCAGTTCGTGCGCAACGAGACGCTCTACCGGAAGGGCTGGCAGGGTCTTGCCTATGAGATCGTCATCAACTCGAACCCGTGCGTGGTTTATCTCCTTGAAGAGAACACCGCGACCATGCAGGCGCTCGTACTCGCACATGCCGCCTTCGGCCATAACCACTTTTTCAAGAACAACTACGTCTTCAAGCAGTGGACCGATGCCGACGGCATTCTCGATTATCTCGCGTTTGCCAAAAACTATATCGCGGAATGCGAAGACCGCTACGGCGCCGCCGAGGTCGAGCGCGTGCTCGATGCGGCGCATGCACTTCAAAATCAGGGCATCCACCGCTATCCCGGCAAGCGCTCGATAGACCTCCGGGGGGAGGAAAAACGCGAGCGGGAACGCCGCGAGCATGGTGAACGGTTGTTCAACGATTTGTGGCGCACCGTTCCCGAGCAAGGCAAGAAGGCGAAAAAGCGGTCCGAGCGCGACCGGCGCCGGGCGCTGTTAGGCTTGCCGGAGGAGAATATCCTTTATTTTCTGGAGAAGACCGCGCCGCGCCTCAAGCCCTGGCAGCGCGAGGTGATCCGTATCGTGCGGCTGATCGCGCAATATTTCTATCCCCAGCGCCAGACCAAGATGATGAACGAGGGATGCGCGACCTATGTTCATTACGAGATTATGCAGCGCCTTCTCGACAGGGGACAGATCACCGAGGGGTCCTACTTAGAGTTCTTGCATTCGCATACTAACGTCGTCGCACAGCCCGATTTCGACGACAGGCGCTATTATGGGCTGAACCCGTATGCGCTCGGATTCGCAATGATGAAGGACATCGAGCGCATCTGCGTCAATCCCGAAGCCGAGGACCGGCAGTGGTTTCCAGAGATCGCCGGCAATAACGACCCAATGGAAACGCTCAGAGATATTTGGGCGAACTATCGCGACGAGAGCTTCGTCTCGCAGTTCCTAAGCCCGCATGCGATCCGCAAGCTCGGCCTTTTCCTCGTCGTGGACGATCACAAAGAAAGAGATCTGGCCGTGGGAGCCATTCATAATGAGCGCGGTTATATGAAAGTCCGGCGCGCGCTCGCCCGCCATTACGATGTCTCGCGGCGCGATCCCGACATTCAGATCGTGGACGTCGATCTGGAGGGCGATAGGAGGCTGGAACTGCGTCACCAGATTGTGGATGGCATCACGCTCGAAGAGGACGATACCGAGCGCGTGCTGCAGCATCTCGCTAATCTGTGGGGCTATGAGGTCTATCTCATCGAGACCAGTGGCGACGGCGAGCCCGCGACGAAGCATCACGCCGAGCCGGTACATCCATTTGTTTAGGCTACGGGAAGACGCCGCTGGGCGGGGGCGGGCAGCCGCGGGAGTTCAGTAATCCGAGAAGAAGAACGGGAACCCCCCGCCGTAAGAGCGCCGTTCACGCGCAGAACGCCAGAAAGCAAATTCATCCTGGCTCCGGGGCTTTTCACGGCGCCTGATCGCAAGCCCGCCCTGCGGCTCGCCACTCATTACGACCACGAAATCGGTATCCTTGCCCGTTTCGATACTGGGACCTTCATCCGAGACGATCAACGATGAACCTGGCAAAACCACCCCGGAGATGCGGGCGGCGGTATCTTGCGGGACAACGAGCCGGCCGAGCGCAGCCTGAGCCCCATCAATGTCCGCCGGCGCCGGTCCGGCCGGCCGGGCTTTGGCGCGGCTCCCTTTTTCCTGCACAGACGGCTCGGCATGAGCAGGATTCCTGTACATCGAGACGGCGTTCCAGCGCATCTCGCCCGGCGTTCCAGTGTAATCGAGCGCTGTATAAACAAATGTGCCGATCGGCTTATCCGCATCGCGGATCGTGACGGGGCCTTCGAAAACCGGCTGATTGCCTTTGCGAATGTAAAGGCGCTGCATTTTCCGGCTGATGAACACAGAGACAGGCGACAGGTTTTGCTGCGCCGCCTCAGCCGCATCGAGTGCGATATTCTTAGCAGCGGCAGCGGCCTGAACCTCTTCCTGCGCCCGCGCCGCGGCATCCATTTTGGATTGCGCCTGCAGCTTCGCCGCCTCCAATTTCACCTTTGCCGCTTCCGTCTTAGCGAGTGCTTTCGCCTTCGCTGTTTCAAGGTCAGCGTTTTGGGCCGCCGGGAGAGCCGCCGCAGGCGCGCGCTGGGACTCTTTCAACTCCGCTTCCGCCTTGGCGAGACCGGCTTCCGCCTCGCGCTGCAGCCGGACAGCCGGCGCAATGGCAGCGGCTGCCTTTGCAGCCGCCAGCCGCAATTCCTTCTCGCGCTTTACCGCTGCTTCCGCTTCCGGTTTCTTCGCCGCTGCAATCCGCTGCAACTCTCCCAGCCGCGTTTCATGGGCCGAAGATTTGCTGGGCGTGAACAGAGCGGGTTGAGCAATTTCCGCCGGCGCGATGTCCTCGCGCACAACGATCACCCGCATCCCCAATTGGGTGACCCGGTAAAGCCGCTCGGCAAATTCCTCCGGCATGCGCACACAGCCATGCGACGCCGGGTAACCGGGCAATACGCCGCCATGGAGCGCGATACCCGTCCAGGTTATCCGCTCCATATATGGCATGGATGCATCGTCGTAGCGATTGGAGTAGTGCTCCTCCTCCTTTTGCACGACGCTGTAAATGCCGGCGGGCGTTTCCAGGCCGGTGGCACCGCTGGAGACAGGCGCTTCCATGATCTTCCCAGCGCCATCGTAAATCGAGATACGCTGCTCCTTGAGCCCAACGATTGCCAAGACCGGCGCGGCTGCGGGATCGAAACGGCCGTAAGGCTCGGCGTACCGGCCTGAGCGGGCGGACGCAGCCCCGATCCCGCCAGCGGTGAGTGCGGCGAAACCTGCAAGCGCAACGATGGAGAAACGCAAGATGGGTTGGAACTTCATTTGATGGACCTCGAATTCAAAACCAGCCGCCATCCATTCCTTCTCATTGCCGCATATCACAGCGCTCTCGCAACCCGGAATCCGGCGTTGTTGAGGCGGACTTCGGGCGCCGTTGCATAGCGGTACGCGGAACGCAGAAGCCTTGGGTAGTAGTTCCAAGCGCCGCCGCGAAGGATGCGCAGGCTGCACCGCGGAAAGGTAACCGGCGAGCCATCCGCCGGTGCGCCTTCATAAGTGGGTTTGTAGCAATCCTGGACCCACTCCCAGACATTGCCATGCATGTCATAAAGGCCGAAGGCATTCGGCCGGAACGATCCCGCATCGGCTGTCTTCTGCCGGTAAATGCCCATCGGGCCGGAATTGTAGGTGAAATTGGCATCGTAATTTGCCTGCTTGTAGTTGATCGTCGCGCCTGTGGAGAAGGGTGTTTGCGGATCGGAAGCCCTAGTCTTGCCGCGCGCGGCGTATTCCCATTCCGCTTCCGACAACAGCCTGTACTGCTTACCGGTTTTCTTCGAGAGCCAAGCCGTATAGTGGGTAGCGTCGTCCCAGGACACGTTGATGACCGGCCGCTTTCCGCGTCCCCAGCCTTCGTCGCCGGGTTTGTAGGTGCAACCGCCTTCCGCTACGCAGGCATCCCACTCGGCAAACGTCACCTCGAACTTCCCCACGGCGAAGGGTTGCGGTATCGCGACCCGGTGCTGGGGGCCTTCGTCCTTGCCGCGGCCCCTCTCGCTTTCCGGCGATCCCATCAAGAACTCTCCGGCTGGTAGCGCCACCATATCCGGGCAAGCCGGACAATCACGGAAGCTGCGCGCCGCAACGCTGCCAGGGCCAGCACGCCGGTTTTGGGCCCCGGCTGCTTGCTGCAGCAGTATGAGAAAAATCATTGCAAGAACAGCGCGAACCATGGGATACGTCCGTTTCAATAGGCTAATTCACGTTACCCTACCGTTCCTTACTACAATGTAGCAAATGACGCAGCAGGATGCGGCAATCGGGATTTTGACCTCGTCCCGAGCGGAAAAACGATTCATGTCATCCCGTGTTTAGGCTAAGATGGAGGCGCCCCGAACAAATTGAGGTCGATCGCCTGGCCCATGGCTGAGTAGCCAAGCCGGTTCGGATGCAGTTTGTCCCCTAGTCCGCCTGCCGTGCTGTCGGGCACGAATTCTGGCCGCATCTCGCCCGTCTCAGGGTTCACGATCACCTTGTCGAAGTCGATTACGCCGTCGAACAGGCCTGACCCCCGGATGAAACCGTTCAACGCTTGCCGCTTAAGATCCTGATCCACGAAGCCATGGGCCGGGCCGGCATTGCCAAGCGCCGCCGTTACCGTCGCACCGATCACGCGAACGCCAGGAATGCGGCTTCGAAGCAGCGCGGTTCCATTCGTAAGCGCGGCCGTAACGGCTTCGACACTGCCATTTCCATTCTTACTAAAATCGTTGATGCCTTCGAACCAGATGACAGCCGAAACGCCCGACAGGCTCAGCACGTCACGCTCAAGACGCTGTATGGCGGCGGGGCCACCTGGAAACGGCTTCTGCGGGCTATACTCTGCCGGACCCGAGACCTGGTTGCCGCCTATGCCCGCATTGACGACGGCGAACTTGCTGCCGGACCTGGCGTGAAGCCGCCTCGACAGCACATCAGGCCACCGGTCATCGCCGTTCAAGGTAGAGGCGGTGCCATCGGTGAGGGAATCTCCGAGGGCAACGACCAGTTGCGTGTCTGCCGGCATTTTCATGTCAAGCGCATCAAGAAAATACCAAGACGTGGTGCCATAGGGAAAAGCGGCCTCGTCCTCCTTCTCGCCAAGTGCCCCCGCGCCGGGCGGGCTTAGATAGGAGGTTGTCAGCCCCTTTGCATGCCAGGTCATCGGGCCGCTTTCGCCTGCAATGTGAAAACTCACAGCAAGCTTTCTGCCTCGAAAATCGACAGCCCGCGCGCCTTCGGCATACGGCAAGGGAACGGCGTCGCTCCAGGCGCTAGCGCCCGGCTCGATGGTGACGCTGGCCGAACCGGCGAACGTCACCTGGCTATTGGTGCCAGCAACCACAGCTGAGCTCTCAAGCTGCAATCCGATATAGACGCCGTCAAAAGTGACAGGCTTCGTACCGAATGCATTGGACAGCCGGATACGGGCTTCGTGCCCCCAAACATCCGGCCGGACGATCATCCGGAAGCTCTGATCTTTGGCTCCCGTTTCAGGTGCTGGAAAGACCCGGCGCAAATCCGGCTGCAGGACAGAGTTTCCGCCCGGATAGGGGCCCTGGACGGACGCCGCCCAGCTCGTCACCCATTTGCCGGCGTCCTCCGCCTCCGCAGTTAAGGACAGCAAGCCGCTGAAAAACAAAAGGAATGCCACTATTACAAGACGCATGGCTCAATCCCTTCGAGCCGAAGCTCAAGCTGCTGAAGATATGGAGGGGAAGCCCATCTCCAGGAGAACGCCGGCAAAGGCGGCGGCCAACTTTTCCGGGCACTGTTTCCAGCTTTCGTAGACGTCCGCGTAGCGGCTTGCGTCTTGGCCTTTCCCGCTCATGGCAGCATCCTCCCAATGGCCGCATTGTGCGCAAAACAGAGGCAACTTCGCAAGGCAAGAAGTTGAGCTGCAGATCGTTTATTCAGGTCAAAAACCGGGCTTTAGCGGCTGACGCAAACGGCTTCCAATCGCCGGCTTACTTCCCGCCGCTAAGCCCCGCCCGGCGGAAGGCGTCCGCGAAAGCGCCGCCGCTTGCCTCGGGCCGGCCGCCTTTCGGCGCCGCGCTCATCTTCTTTGGCGGCACCTGCCCCGTTTGCGCCCCGGCCTGCGGCCTGTCGCCTGCGCCCGGTTGATCGTCGAGCCTGAGGCTCAGCGAAATGCGCTTCCGCGCCTTGTCCACCTCCATCACCTTCACGCGCACAATATCTCCTGGCTTCGCCACCTCGCGAGGGTCTTTCACGAAGGTCTTCGACATGGCGGACACATGCACGAGCCCGTCCTGATGCACGCCGATGTCCACAAACGCGCCGAACGCCGCCACATTCGTCACCACGCCTTCGAGCACCATGCCGGGCTTGAGGTCGTTGATGGTTTCCACGCCCTCCTGGAACGTCGCAGTCTTGAAGGCGGGGCGCGGGTCGCGGCCGGGCTTCTCCAGCTCGCGCAGGATGTCGGTCACGGTCGGCAGCCCAAAGGTTTCGTCCACGAACTCCTTCGGTGCGAGGCCGCGCAGGATGGGCGCGTTGCCGATCAACTTGCCGATGCTCGTCTGCGCAGACTTCACGATCTTGCGCACCACGGGGTAGGCTTCGGGGTGAACGGCGGACGCGTCGAGCGGATCGTCGCCATTCGGGATGCGCAGAAAGCCCGCCGCTTGCTCGAAAGCTTTCGGCCCAAGCCGCGGCACCTCCTGAAGCTCCGAGCGCTTCCGGAACGCGCCTTTTGAATCGCGATGGGCGACTATGTTCTTTGCGAGGCTCTCGCTGATGCCGGAAACGCGCGCGAGCAGCGGCGCGGACGCCGTGTTCACATCCACTCCTACAGCGTTCACACAGTCCTCCACCACCGCTTCGAGCGAGCGCGAGAGCTTGGTCTCGGACACGTCATGCTGATATTGGCCGACGCCGATGGATTTCGGGTCGATCTTCACAAGTTCGGCGAGCGGGTCTTGCAGGCGGCGCGCGATGGAGACGGCGCCGCGCAGCGACACGTCGAGCTCCGGCAGTTCCTCGCTCGCATAAGCGCTTGCGGAATAGACGGACGCGCCCGCCTCCGACACCATTATTTTTGTGAGCTTCAACTCCGGCGCTAATGCCACAAGCTCGCCCGCGAGCTTGTCCGTCTCGCGCGATGCGGTGCCATTGCCGATGGCGATTAGCTCGACCTTATGATCGCGGCAGAGGCGGCCCAGAATGGCGAGCGACTCCGTCCATTGCCGCTTCGGCTCATGGGGATAGATCGTGGACGTGGCCACAACTTTGCCGGTTGCATCGACCACCGCGACCTTCACGCCCGTGCGGTAACCCGGATCGAGGCCCATGGTTGCGCGCGTTCCGGCCGGCGCAGCGAGCAGGAGATCGCGCAAATTGCTTGCGAACACACGCACCGCCTCGTCCTCCGATGCTTGCCAAAGCCTCATGCGCAGATCGGCCGCGAGATGTCCTTGCACGCGGGTGCGCCAAGCCCAGCGCACGGTGCCGTTCAGCCATTTATCGGCGGGGCGGCCCCGGTCTGCGATGTTGAATTTCCGCGCGATGCGCTGCTCGTAAAGGCTCGGTCCGCTTGGCGCTTGCGCCGGGTCTTCCGGCTCGAAATTGAGTTCCAGCACACCTTCTTTCTCTCCCCGGAACATCGCAAGAATGCGGTGCGCGGGCATTTTCGAGAGCGGCTCGGCTGTGTCGAAATAATCGGCGAATTTCGCGCCCTCTTCCTTCTTCCCGTCCTTGACCTTCGCGGCAAGCCGGCCACGGCCCCACATCTCCTCCCGCAAATTGCCGATAAGGTCCGCGTCCTCCGCGAAGCGCTCGACGAGGATTGCGCGCGCGCCATCGAGCGCGGCCTCTGCATCGGCCACGCCTTTCTCCGCGTTCACAAAAGCCGCCGCCACCGCCTCGGGCGTCTTGGCTGGATCGGCGAGCAGCATATCCGCCAGCGGCTCGAGACCCGCCTCCCTCGCGATCTGAGCCTTGGTGCGGCGCTTTGGCTTATACGGCAGGTAGATGTCCTCAAGCCGCGCCTTCGAGTCCGCCGCCTGGATCTGCGCTTCAAGCGCATCGTCGAGCTTTCCCTGCTCGCGGATGCTGCCGAGAATCGCGGCGCGCCGCTCCTCCAGTTCACGCAGGTAGCGCAGCCGCTCCTCCAGCGTGCGGAGCTGCGCATCGTCGAGCGTGCCGGTCGCCTCTTTGCGGTAGCGCGCGATGAACGGCACCGTCGAACCGCCGTCCAAAAGCTCAATCGCCGCCTTAACCTGCTGCGCGCGCACGCCAAGCTCTTCCGCAATCCGCTGCTCGATGGGTTTCATGCTGCACTGCCCCGCTGAATGAGAGCCGCCCCGGAGCGGGCGGCGCGAATCGTCCGATCATACAGGGCAGGAGCGGAGGGATTCAACGGCTTGCCTTGAGCGGGACGCAGCAGAAGCAAGCGAAAGGCTTCGACGGCACAACCGCTGATGTTCAGGCTAAAGATACCCAAGGTTGCAAAGCGCTTGCGCGCAGGAACAAATCGTGTACATTCGTAACGTTGCAAGTCTATGGCCGCTATGGAATAACAAAGGATACGATTCATGACACAAGCGCCATTCCGCGTGATCGAAGGGGATTACAATAATATGGACAAGCAGAAAGCCCTCGAAGCGGCGTTAAGTCAGATTGAGCGGAATTTTGGCAAAGGCTCCATTATGCGGCTCGGAAAGAACGAGCATCCGGTGGAGGTGGAGGCGATTTCCACAGGTTCTTTGGGGCTCGATATCGCGCTTGGCATCGGCGGCTTGCCGCGCGGCCGGGTCGTCGAGATTTTTGGGCCGGAGTCATCGGGTAAGACCACGCTTGCCCTGCATGTGATCGCGGAGGCGCAGAAAAAGGGCGGGGCTTGCGGATTTGTGGACGCCGAGCATGCGCTCGATCCGGCCTACGCCAGGAAGCTCGGCGTTAATCTGGAAGAACTGATCATTTCACAGCCCGACACCGGTGAGCAGGCGCTGGAAATCACCGACACGCTTGTCCGCTCGGGCGCCATCGATGTGATCGTGGTCGATTCCGTCGCGGCATTGACGCCGAAGGCCGAGATCGAAGGCGAGATGGGCGATGTGCTGCCGGGCATGCAAGCCCGCCTCATGAGCCAGGCGCTTCGCAAGCTGACAAGCTCGATCTCGAAATCGCGCTGCCTCGTGATCTTCATCAATCAGATCCGCATGAAGATCGGCGTGATGTTCGGAAATCCCGAAACGACGACGGGCGGGAACGCGCTGAAGTTTTACTCGTCCGTGCGGCTCGATATCCGGCGTATCGGGCAGATCAAAGAGCGCGACGAGGTCGTGGGCAATCAGACGCGCGTGAAAGTCGTAAAGAACAAAGTTGCTCCACCATTCAAACAGGTCGAATTCGACATTATGTATGGTGAAGGAATTTCGAAGACCGGAGAGTTGATCGACCTTGGCGTGAAAGCCAACATCGTTGAAAAGTCCGGCTCCTGGTATTCCTACGATAGTCAGCGCATCGGACAAGGCCGGGAGAACGCAAAGCTCTATTTGCGCGATAATCCGCAAGTGGCAGAATCCCTTGAGCGCGAGATCAGGGCAAATGCCGGCTTGATCGCAACGCGCATCCTTGACGGCAGCGAAGACGGCGAGGACATGAGCGAAGCGGAAATGGCCGTGCCGGCCGGGGCGGTACCTGCGCGCAAAGGCCGCCGTTAGGCCTTGGCGCTTGCTTGCTAAATAACAAGAATTTGGGGTATCGGTATTTTGATCCGGTAAGCTTTTTCATCTTCCGGCACAATTGTATCCTTTATCTTTAGGAAGCCGCGCCAGCCCTCTGGAAATGAAGTCAGTTATGAGCAGCCTCAACGATATCCGCAGGACATTCATCGATTTTTTCCGCAAGAACGGCCACGAACATGTTCCGTCCAGTCCGCTCGTGCCGCGGAACGATCCGACGCTCATGTTCACCAATGCGGGCATGGTGCAGTTCAAGAACGTTTTCACGGGGATGGAAACCCTGCCGTTCAAGCGCGCCGTCACGGCTCAGAAATGCGTGCGCGCCGGCGGCAAGCACAACGATCTCGACAATGTCGGCTATACCGCGCGCCATCACACATTCTTCGAAATGCTGGGCAATTTCTCTTTTTGCGATTACTTCAAGGACGTTGCCATTGAGCTTGCCTGGACGCTCGTCACAAAGGAATTCGGCCTCGATAAGAAGCGCCTGCTGGTAACCGTATATTCGGAGGACGATGAGGCATTTGCCCTTTGGCGCAAGATTGCCGGCCTGCCGGAGGAGCGGATCCTTCGCATTCCGACCTCCGACAATTTTTGGTCGATGGGCGAAACCGGGCCTTGCGGGCCCTGCTCCGAAATCTTCTTCGATCACGGCCCGGAAATCCCTGGGGGCCCTCCCGGCAGCCCGGACCAGGAAGGCGACCGCTTCATCGAAATTTGGAACCTCGTGTTCATGCAATATGATCAGGTTTCAAAAGATGAACGGCGGCTCTTGCCGAAGCCCTCGATCGACACGGGGATGGGGCTAGAGCGCGTCGCGGCAGTTTTGCAGGGCGTTCACAACAATTACGAGACCGACCTTTTTCTGGCGCTCATAAAGGCCTCCGTTGAAATCACCGGCGTGCCGGCTGAAGGTGCGGCGCTTCCGAGCCATCGTGTCATCGCCGATCACTTAAGGGCCTCGAGCTTCCTCATCGCCGATGGCGTATTGCCATCGAACGAGGGCCGCGGCTATGTGCTGCGCCGCATCATGCGGCGGGCCATGCGCCACGCGCATCTCCTTGGCGTGGAGGAGCCCATGCTCCACCGGCTGCTTCCGGTTCTCGTGCGCGAGATGGGGCAAACCTATCCCGAACTCGTCCGCGGCCAAGCGCTTATCGGCGAAACGCTGAAAATCGAGGAAATCCGGTTCCGCAAGACGCTGGCGCGGGGCTTGAGCCTGCTCGACGAGGCCACCGGAACTCTCGAAGCCGGCGATATGCTGGCAGGAGAGGTCGCCTTCAAGTTGTACGATACGTATGGCTTCCCGCTCGACCTTACCCAGGATGCTCTGAAAGCGCGCGATATCCGCGTCGACGTCGATCAATTCAATTCGGCCATGGCTCAACAGAAGGCTGAGGCGCGCAAAGCTTGGGCAGGTTCCGGCGAGGCCGCGACGGATAAGCTCTGGTTCGACCTTCTCGATCAAGCCGGACCAACGGAATTTCTCGGCTATGAAACCGAAACGGCTGAAGGCCAGGTGCTCGCTCTGGTGAAGAGCGGCAAGCCTGTGAAGCAGCTCAAGAAGGGCGAAGAGGGTATCGTCATCGTCAACCAGACGCCATTCTACGGCGAGTCCGGCGGACAGACCGGCGATCATGGCGTGATCATGGGGCCGAAGGGCGTTCACTTCGACGTGACGGACACGCAGAAGAAGCTCGGAAAGCTCTTCGCCCATACCGGCGTTCATGATGGAGCTGATCGGGGCGGGCGGCCTGATGGCCTGGCTCCACACTCAAGAGAAGGCGAAATGAGCATGGAAGAGACGAAGTATTGCGTCGCCGTCGTCGGCGCGACGGGCGCCGTCGGCCAGGAGATGCTGCGCGTGCTCGACGAGCGCCGGTTCCCCGTGGGGGAGCTGCGCGTGCTCGCGTCGGAGCGCTCGGCGGGA
>CAZCIF010000025.1:20739-22804 GCA_964498645.1 uncultured Rhodomicrobium sp.
GCCGCACGGCTACCCGCGCAAACCATTCGGCCACCCACCTGCTCCACGAGGCATTGCGGGAGACGCTCGGCACCCATGTCACTCAGAAAGGCTCGCTGGTAGATCCCGGTAAGCTGCGCTTCGATTTCTCCCATCCGAAGCCGCTGACGAAGGAGGAACTCGCAGCGGCCGAAGACATAGCCAACGCCGTGATCCTTCAGGATAGCCCGGTCGTAACGCGGCTTATGGCCGTGAACGATGCGATTGAGTCGGGTGCCACAGCGCTGTTCGGGGAAAAATACGGAGACGAAGTGCGCGTTGTCTCCATGGGTGAAGCCACGCATGACGATAAGGGCGCGCGCGCCTTCTCCGTGGAGCTTTGCGGCGGAACGCACGTCCGGGCAACAGGCGAGATCGGGATCGTCAAGATTATTCAGGAAAGCGCCGTTGCGGCGGGTGTCCGGCGCATCGAAGCGCTGACGGGACATGCGGCGCGTACCTATCTAGCGGCGCAAGATGCGGCGCTCCGGCAAGCTGCCGACGTGCTGAGGGTTCAGCCCTCCGAGGTGCCCGCCCGGCTCTCTCATCTGCTCGAAGAGCGTAAGAAGCTCGAGCGGGAACTCGCCGAAGCCAGGAAAAAGATCGCCCTTGGCGCGGGAGGCAATGGCGAGGCGAGCGCGGATGAAGCGGTTCGCGAGGTAGGGGCGGTGAGGATGTTCGCCCGCACGGTGCACGGCATCCAGCCCAAGGATCTCCGCGGCCTAGTCGACGATGGCAAACGTCAGATCAAATCCGGCATCGTCGCGATCATCGGCGTTACCGAGGAAGGGAAAGCGGGGCTCGTCGTGGGGGTCACGGACGATTTGACTTCGAAATATAACGCGGTGGACTTGGTCAAAGCGGGCGCGATAGCGCTTGGGGGCCAGGGCGGGGGCGGAAGGCCAGATATGGCCCAGGCAGGCGGCCCCGATGGGGCAAGCGCCGAGGCCGCGCTGAACGCCATCGCGGCAAGACTTGCGGACACCGCCGTCCCAGCATGAAACGCGGGCAACGCGGCCTCGCTTAGGATGCACCATCTATTCTTAAACCGGCCCGGGCGCTTCCAGCCCGAAGCCTTTTCCATTATGTATGCGCCATGACAACAGCAACACCCGCATTGCCAGACACCGCGCCGCGCGAGACAGCCCCCAAGGGGGTGACGCCGCTTGCCCGCATCCGCAATTTCTCGATCGTCGCCCATATCGATCACGGCAAGTCCACGCTGGCCGACCGGCTGATCCAGCTTTGCGGAGGCATGTCCGACCGCGAGATGGCGGGGCAGGCGCAGGTTCTCGACAGCATGGAGATCGAGAAGGAGCGCGGGATCACCATCAAGGCTCAAACGGTGCGCCTCGATTACCGCGCCAAGGATGGCGAGCTTTATCAGTTGAACCTGATGGACACGCCTGGGCACGTGGACTTCGCTTATGAGGTGAGCCGCAGCCTCGCCGCCTGCGAGGGGTCGCTTCTCGTGGTGGATGCAAGCCAGGGCGTCGAAGCGCAGACGCTTGCGAATGTCTATCAGGCGCTCGACAACAATCACGAGATCTTGCCGGTCCTGAACAAGATCGATCTGCCTGCCGCCGAGCCAGAGCGCGTGAAGCAGCAGATCGAGGATGTGATCGGCCCGACGCCAGCAACGCGGTGGAGATTTCGGCGAAGACCGGGCTTAATGTTGATAAGGTGCTGGAAGCGATCGTGCACCGGCTGCCGCCGCCGAAGGGCGATGCCAAGGCGCCGCTCAAAGCCATGCTGATCGATAGCTGGTACGATCCCTATCTCGGCGTCGTCGTGCTTGTCCGCGTAGTGGACGGCCTTTTGAAGAAAGGAATGCGCATCAAGCTGATGTCGACAGGCGCGGTGCATCCGGTGGACCGCGTCGGCATCTTCCGCCCGAAGCAGGAAATGCTGGATGTGCTGGGGCCGGGCGAGGTCGGCTTCTTCACCGCAGCGATCAAGGAAGTGGCCGACACGCGCGTCGGCGACACGGTAACGGAAGAAAAGCGCCCCGCGGCGGTGGCGCTGCCCGGTGTCAAGCCCGTGCAGC
>CAZCIF010000025.1:22814-23439 GCA_964498645.1 uncultured Rhodomicrobium sp.
AGCCTGTCGTCTTTTGCGGCCTGTTCCCCGTGGATGCCTCGCAGTTCGAGGATTTGCGCGACGCAATGGCAAAGCTGCGCCTCAACGATGCGAGCTTCCAATATGAGATGGAGACGAGCGCGGCGCTCGGCTTCGGTTTCCGCTGCGGTTTTCTTGGCCTGCTCCACCTCGAAATCATCCGCGAGCGGCTCGAACGCGAGTTCAACATCGACCTCATCACCACCGCGCCGAGTGTGATCTATCACCTCTATCTCACCGATGGGCAAATGATGGAGATGCACAATCCGGCGGACATGCCGGACGTCGTGAAGATCGACCGCATGGAGGAGCCCTGGATCAAGGCGACTATCCTCGTTCCCGACGAGTATCTCGGAGCGGTGCTGAAACTCTGCGAGGACCGGCGCGGACGGCAGATCGATCTCTCCTATGCCGGCAACCGCGCCATGGTGGTCTACGAGCTGCCGCTGAACGAGGTGGTCTTCGACTTCTACGACCGCCTGAAATCGGTAAGCCGCGGCTATGCAAGCTTCGACTACCAGCTCACGGGCTATCGCGAGTGCGACCTCGTGAAGATGCAGATCCTGGTGAACGCCGAGCCGGTGGATGCGCTGTCGATCATCGTCCA
>CAZCIF010000026.1:0-21154 GCA_964498645.1 uncultured Rhodomicrobium sp.
TCTTTATCGGCGTGGCCGGTTTCATCCTCGATCGCCTGGTGGCCGCGCTCGCCGCCATCGTCACCCGCAGCACCAAAGCCGTCTAAGGAGGATGCGATGGCCGCTTATCTCAATATCGATCATTTGGACAAGACTTATGCACGCGGCTCCAAGGCAACGGAGGTGCTGAAGAACGTGACGCTGCGTATCGGCCAAGGCGAGTTCGTCTCGATCATCGGCCATTCCGGCTGCGGAAAGTCGACGCTGCTCAACATCGTGGCAGGGCTGACGAACGCGACGCAGGGCGGCGTCATCCTAGATGGCAAGGAGGTGAACACGCCCGGCCCGGACCGCGCGGTTGTCTTCCAAAACCATAGCCTCCTGCCCTGGCTCACGGTATACGAGAACGTGAAGCTTGCGGTGGACAAGGTGTTTGGCTCGTCCAAATCGCGAAGGGAGCGCCGCGACTGGGTTTTGCACAACCTCAATCTCGTGCAAATGGCGGATGCGAAAGACAAGCGGCCCGCCGAGATCTCGGGCGGGATGAAGCAGCGCGCCGGCCTCGCCCGCGCACTCGCCATGGAGCCCAAAGTACTGCTGCTCGATGAGCCATTCGGTGCGCTCGACGCGCTGACCCGCGCTCATCTGCAAGACGAGGTGATGGCGATCCACGCCAAGCTCGGCAACACCGTCATGATGATTACCCACGATGTCGACGAGGCGGTGCTCCTCTCCGACCGCATCGTGATGATGACGAACGGGCCTGCGGCCTATATCGGCGAGATCCTCGATGTGCCGCTGCCCCGGCCGAGGAAGCGGATCGAACTGGCGGCCAATCCCACCTATATCGGCTGCCGCCAGCGCGTCCTCGAATTCCTCTACGAGCGCCACCGTTTCGTTGAAGCAGCCTAACGGGCTGTGAAAAGCATGTAGCCCATGGCCGGCAGGCTCACCATGAGGCTCAACCCGTTGATATAACACGCCTCATCCTGAGCTTGTCGAAGGATGGAGCCAAAAATCTCCAGGCTTCAGCAGCCTGCCAAAGTGAGGACCGCTATGGAAGCGACCGACATTGCCCTGATCCAATCGAGCTTTGCCGAGGTGAACCCTATCGCAGAGCAAGCCGCCGCACTGTTCTATGGGCGGCTGTTCGAGATCGCGCCGGCCGTCAGGCCGCTGTTCAAGGGGGACATGGCCGAGCAAGGGCGCAAACTGATGGCCACGCTCTCTTATGTGGTCAATGGGCTTTCAGACCTGCCCTCGATCTTGCCCGCCGCCAGCGGCCTTGCCAAGCGTCACGTTGCCTATGGTGTAAAGCCTGAACATTACGGTCCCGTGGGCGAGGCGCTGCTTTGGACCTTGGAAAAGGGCCTCGGGCCGAAATGGACGCCCGGAACGGCGGCGGCCTGGGGCAAAGCCTACTCGACGCTTTCCGGCTATATGATCGCGGAAGCCTATGGCGCCTCCGCCGCAGAGAAATAGGCTCATGACCGAAGCCCTTGTCATTATCGGGAACGGCATGGCGGCGGCGCGCCTCGTGCAGGAAATCGTGGAGCGTGCGCCAAACCGCTATGCGATCACGCTCATCGGCGACGAGGCCGGGCTTGCCTATAATCGCGTGATGCTCTCCCCGGTCCTCTCGGGCGATGCGGACGCGGCCGGTTTGGCGTTGCGGCCGGCTGAATGGTGGAGCGAACATGGCGTGATGCTCATCACTGGCATCGCAGCTGCTTCCGTCGATACGGCCGCGCGGCTAGTTCACCTCGCAGATGGCCGGAGCATCCCCTATTCGAAACTTGTGTTCGCGACCGGCTCGCGCGCGCTGCGCCTTCCTATCCCAGGAGCCGGTCTTCCCGGTATATCCGTATTCCGCACGCTTTCGGATACGGAGCAGTTGATTTCGCTGGCCGGGGCGCAAGCCAGGGTTGCGGTCATCGGAGGCGGCCTCCTTGGCATCGAGGCGGCCTACGGTCTCGCCAAGCGAGGAGCGCAAGTCACTCTCGTCCACCTCATGGACCGGCTCATGGAGCGGCAGCTCGATGCCGGTGCCGCCGCAATGGTGAAGGCATCGCTCGAAAGGCAGGGCATTACCGTGCTGCTCGAAGCGCAGAGCGAGAGCATCCTTGGCGATGAAAGAGTTGAAGGGTTGCGCCTCACCTGCGGTCGCGCGTTGCCGGCCGATGCAGTTGTGATGGCCGCAGGCATCAAACCGAATGCGGATCTCGCCAGAGACGCAGGTTTGGCGGTCAATCGCGGGATCATCGCCGATGAACGGCTCGAGACTTCCATCGCTGGCGTCTATGCGATCGGCGAATGTGCTGAAACCGGGGGCCAATGCTGCGGCCTCGTCGAACCGGCCTATGCGCAGGCCGAGGTGCTGGCGCGGCATCTCTGCGGCGACGAAACCGCCCGCTATGCGCCGGCCGTCGCTGGCACCAATCTGAAGGTGTCCGGCGTCCCGGTCTTCTCGGCTGGCGATTTCCTTGGCGGAGAGGGGACATCCCAGATCCTGCTGCGCGATCAGGAAGCCGGCCTCTACAAGAAATTCATCACGCGTGGCGGCGTGCTCGCCGGCGCCGTTCTCGTTGGCGATACGGGCGATGGCGCCTGGTATCTGAAACTTATTCGCGAGCGCACCCCCATCGCGGCCTTCCGCTCCGGCCTTGCTTTCGGCGAGGCCCATTGCGGCGTGCCCAATCAATTGGCGGCGTGAGGCAAACATGAGAGCTGACTTCACCGCAGAGCAAAAGCGCTATCTCGAAGGCTTCGCATCGGGCCTCGCCCTGGCGAAGGCCACGCAGAAGGCAACTGGCGCGCCGGCAGCCGCCGGGGCTCAGGGACCGGACGCACCGCACATTGCGGCGCAAGACCGCGTCCTCGAAGCCGGCGGCAAGCTCGCGGATCAGGAAAAATGGAAGCGCGAGGAGCATCCCTTCGATGCCTATGGACGGCTGAAGGAGCAGGCTACTCGCGACGAATTCCCGAAACCCGCCGATAATTTCCGCTGGCGCTATTTTGGCCTCTTTTACGTCGCGCCCAATCAGAATGCCTATATGTGCCGGCTTCGTATCCCGAACGGCATCCTCAACCACTGGCAGTTTGCGGGCATGGCCGGTATCGCGGAACGCTATGGCGGCGGCTATTCCCATGTAACGACGCGCGCCAATCTGCAGGTCCGGGAGATCGAATCGAAGGACGCGGTCACGATTTTGGAGGCAATCCAGGATCTTGGGCTGTGCTCGCGCGGCTCCGGGGCGGACAATATCCGCAACGTCACCGGCACGGCGACGGCCGGCATCGATCCGCAGGAGCTGATCGATACGCGGCCTTATGCGCGCGAGTGGCACTTTCACATACTCAATGACCGCTCGCTCTTTGGGCTGCCGCGGAAATTCAACGTGGCTTTCGACGGTGCAGGACGCATCCCGACGCTCGAAGATACCAACGATATCGGCTTCCAGGCCGTGCGCGTCCGCGAAGGCTTCGGCGTTGAGTCAGGGGTTTGGTTCCGGCTGACCCTTGGCGGCATCACCGGGCATAAGGATTTCGCGCGCGATACGGGCGTGATCGTGAAACCCGCCGATGCGGTGCGCGTCACGGATGCGATCGTGCGCGTCTTCATCGATCATGGCGACCGCACCAACCGTAACAAGGCGCGGCTGAAATATGTGCTCGACGCCTGGGGCTTCGAGAAATTCCTCTCCGCCGCCGAGGAAAAGCTTGGGGCAAGACTCACGCGGTTGCGGCCCGATGCCATCGAGCCGCAACCGGCCTTCGACCGGCTTGCTCATATCGGCGCGCATCCGCAAAAACAGGCTGGCCTCTATTGGGTGGGCGTGGCGCTGCCCGTTGGGAAGCTTACGGCGCTGCAAATGCGCAAGATCGCACAAATCGCGCGCGAAATGGGCGATGGCGACATCCGGCTAACAGTCTGGCAAAACCTGCTCATCTCCGGCGTGCCGGAATCCAAGATCGCAGCCGTGGAGGCCGCGCTGGAGGAGGCCGGCCTATCCGCCCGCGCGACATCGATCCGGGCCGGGCTTGTCGCTTGCACGGGCAATAAGGGGTGCCGCTTTTCGCCCTCGGACACAAAGGGCCACGCGGAGGCGATTGCGGCCTATCTCGAACCTCGCATCGCGATGGATAGCCCCGTCAACATTCACCTCACGGGCTGCCATCACTCCTGCGCCCAGCATTACATCGGCGATATCGGCCTTATCGGCGCGCGCGTGGCCGTTTCCGAAGAGGGCGACACTGTGGAAGGCTATCATCTGCATGCCGGTGGCGGCTTCGGCCCGGATGCCATGATCGGCCGCGAGATTATGCGCGATGTCAAAGCCGGGGATGCGCCCAAATTGATCGAGCGGCTATTGCGCTTTTACATGCGCAAACGCTCCGGGCCGTCCGAGACTTTCGTTGCCTTCACGCGCCGCTGTGAAATAGCGGAGCTGCAAGCCGCCGCCAGGGAGGAGACGGGACATGAATGAGCTGGGTAAGGGGTGCCGCCATGACTGATATGACGCCGGTCCTTGCCAAAACGCCGTCGCTCATCCCAGAAACGGCGCCATTCTCGAATGAACAGCGCGCTTGGCTGAACGGGTTTTTCTCAGGCTTCGTCGCGCTCGAACGGGCTACGGCTACGGGCGTCGCGGCGATACCCTCGCCTGTGCCTCCAGCCCAAGCCGAAGATGCTGGCAATGACGCACCCTGGCACGATCAGACCTTGCCGCTCGCCGAGCGAATGGCGCTGGCCGAAGGCCGGCCGTTGCGGCGCCGCATGATGGCGGCGATGGCGCAGCAGGATTGCGGGCAATGCGGCTATAATTGCCACGATTATGCGGATGCGCTCGCGGACAAGAAGGAAGCGCGGCTGAACCTCTGCGTGCCGGGCGGCAAGGAAACGGCGCGCATGCTAAAGGCGCTCTACGAGGAAATAGACAACGGGCCGGCCGCGCCAGCTTTTGCGTTTGCGGTTCAAGGGGAGAAGGCGGCGGAACCAAGCGAGCCGGCAAAACCTGGAACGGGCCGCGGCTGTCCCGCCGATGTTGTCTTCATCGGGCGCCGCCGCCTCAACAAGCCGGGCTCGGAAAAAGATACGTGGCACATAGAGTTCGACCTCTCAGCGGCCGGCCTCGATTATACTGTGGGCGACTCCTTCGGTATCTTCCCGGGGAACGATCCGGCTCTTGTCCGCGAGATTCTTATAACCCTCTGGGCTGATCCGGACCGGAAGCGGGATGGGCGGACGCTGGCCGGCATCCTCGGCCAGGATTTCTCGCTCAGCCCGGCGCCGGATTCCCTCTTCCAGCTTTTTTCTTATCTGACCGGCGGTGAAAAGCGGCAGAAGGCGAAGGCGCTTGCCGCTGGCGAAGACCCGGACGGCGATGCAGCGACCCTCGATGTGCTCGCGGCGCTTCGCAAATTCCAAGGCATACGGCCGGACGTCGAGGCATTCCTGGAAGCGCTTGAGCCGCTGCAGCCCCGGCTGTATTCCATTTCATCCTCGCCGAAGGCCACGCCCGGCAGGCTGTCTCTGACCGTCGACAGCGTGCGCTATAAAATCAACCGGCGCACGCGGTTCGGATGTGCCTCGACCTTTCTTTCCGATAGAATACAACCGGGCACCCTCCTGAAAGCCTATGTGCAGAAGGCGCACAATTTCGGCCTCCCGCATGACCCGTCAACGCCCATCATCATGGTGGGGCCAGGGACTGGCATCGCTCCCTTCCGCGCCTTCCTTCAGGAGAGGCAGGCTATCGGCGCCGAGGGCAAGAACTGGCTGTTCTTCGGACACCAGCGCAGCGCATTTGATTTCTTCTACGAGGAGGAACTGAGCGCTATGAAGGCTTCCGGCCTGCTCACGCGCCTTTCGCTGGCCTGGTCGCGCGATGGCAGCGGGAAGTTTTACGTGCAGGATCGCATGCGCGAGACGGGCCGCGACCTGTGGGCATGGCTACAGGAAGGCGCGCATTTCTATATTTGCGGTGACGCAAAGCGCATGGCGAAGGATGTCGAGCGCGCTCTGGCGGATATTGCTTGCGAGCATGGCGGACTGACGCCCGCCAAGGCCGTGACCTTTATCGCGGACCTCAAAAAAGCAAGGCAATTCCAGGCCGATGTTTATTGATAGGATTGCGCCTCTCACCCTGTCCCTCTCCCAGCAAGCACGCCTTGGCGTGCTTGCACTCAAGAGTGATCGCGCTTGCAAGCAAGCGCGATGGGAGAGGGAACGCCGTTGCAACCGCTGTGACCGGCTCCCTCTCCCATTGGGAGAGGGCTGGGGTGAGGGGTAAGACCTATGAACAACCTTGCTTCCCTGGGCGCATCTCCGGTCAAGACAACCTGTCCCTATTGCGGGGTCGGCTGCGGCGTGATCGCCGTGCCGGATGGGAAAGGCGGCGCAGGCGTTTCCGGCGATCCGGGGCATCCTTCTAATTCGGGCAGGCTTTGCTCGAAGGGCCTCGCCCTTGGCGAGACGCTTGGGCTCGAAACAAGGGTCTTGCATCCGCTCATGCGGGAAGGAGAAGGGCCGCTCGCGCGCGTGAGCTGGGACGCCGCGCTCGATGCCGTTGCCTCCGGCTTCCAGCGGGTGCTCGAACGCGACGGCCCTGACGCGATCGCCTTCTATCTTTCCGGCCAGCTCCTGACCGAGGACTACTATGTTGCCAACAAGCTCATGAAGGGCTTCCTCGGCAGCGCGAATGCGGACACCAATTCAAGACTTTGCATGGCATCCTCGGTGGCTGGCCACCGGCGCGCTTTCGGCGCCGATGTGGTGCCCGGCTGCTATGAGGATCTCGACGAGGCCGGTCTGATCGTGCTCGTTGGCTCGAATACCGCCTGGTGCCATCCCATTCTGTTCCAGCGGATACTTCGAAATAAGCGCGAGCGCGGGGCGAAGATCGTTGCGATCGATCCGCGGCGCACGGCTGCCGCAGAGGAAGCCGATCTTTTTCTCGGCATCGAGCCTGGAAAGGATGCTGCGCTTTTTTGCGGGCTGTTCGCCTATCTCGCAGCGAATGGCAAGACAAACGCGGCCTTCGTGGCCCAGCACACAAGCGGCTTTGAAGCGGCCCTTGCCCGCTCGCTTGAAATCGCACCGGATGTTGAGGCAACCGCCCACGCGGCTGGCCTGCCGGCGGCGGACATTGCGCTATTTTTCGAATGGTTCGCGAGTACCGGGCGCACGGTTACTTGCTATTCTCAAGGTGTGAACCAGTCGGCGCAGGGGACGGATAAAGTCAACGCGATCATCAATTGCCATCTGCTTACGGGGCGGATCGGCAAGCCCGGAATGGGGCCGTTCTCACTGACCGGCCAGCCCAACGCCATGGGCGGCCGCGAAGTGGGCGGGCTTGCCAATCAACTCGCAGCGCACATGACGTTCTCGCCCGAAGATCGCGACCGGGTTGCACGGTTTTGGAATGCTCCGCGGGTTGCCTCCAAGGAGGGCCTCAAGGCCGTCCAGATGTTCGAGGCAATCGAGCAAGGGCGCATCAAGGCGCTCTGGGTGATGGGCACCAATCCTGCTGCTTCGCTTCCGCGCAGCGCGGCCATGGCCAAGGCTATGGCGGGCCTTGAGCTGTTCGCCGTGTCGGACAATGTGCGTTTCACCGATACCATCGGCGCAGGCGCGCATATCCTGCTGCCGGCGGCGGCGTGGGGCGAGAAAGACGGCACGGTCACGAACTCCGAGAGGCGCATTTCGCGGCAGCGCGCGTTCCTGCCATTGCCGGGCGAAGCGAAGCCGGATTGGTGGATTGTGTCTCAGGTGGCGCGCCGGCTCGGATGGGCGGAAGCCTTCGCCTATGAGAGCGCTGCCGGTATTTTCGCCGAGCATGCCGCGCTGTCCGCCTTCGAGAATGAGGGCACCCGCGCGTTCGATCTTTCGGGCCTTGGCGCAAGCGTTAAGGCCGCCTATGACGAACTCGAACCCTTTCAATGGCCGCTGTCACGCCACCGGGAAGGCACGCGCCTGTTCGGCGAAGGGAGGTTCTACACGCCGGACGGCAAGGCCCGCTTTATTGCAGTGGAGCATCCAGCGCTTGCCGCGCCGCTATCGGCAGACTATCCGCTCCGGCTCAACACCGGCCGCCTGCGCGACCAATGGCACACTATGACACGCACGGGCCTCAGCCCGAGGCTCGGCCAGCACAGCCCGGAGCCCGCCCTGCACATTCATCCCAAGGATGCATTGCGCTTCGGCCTTGAGAATGGCGGGTTCGCGCGTGTTGCCACCGCGCATGGGACATTGGTAGCGCCTGTGAACATCTCCGGCGATCAAAACGAAGGCAGCGTCTTCGTTCCAATTCATTGGAACCACCAGTTCTCCCCGGCAACCCGGGTTTCGGACCTTGCGGCGCCGCATTGCGATTTGCTGTCGGGGCAGCCTGAGGCCAAGGCGACCCCATGCTCGATTACGCCAATCTTCTTCAAGGCGGCCGGCTTTTTCGTTTCCCGCCATCCTCTGGCCGCCGGCGAGGGCGTATACTCGGCCCGGTCCGCTACCGCCGGCGGATATTTGACGGTTCTTGCCGGAGATGCGGAGCCGGAGCAGCTTGCAGCGCAATTGATGACCAAACTTCCGCCGGGCGCCGTCACCGGCGAGTATCGCGATGAGGAGCACGGCATTTTACGGCTCGCCGCTTCATGTGACGGACGGATCGAGTTCTGCTTCTTCGCTGCGCCGGGTGAAGCTGGCCTGCCGGACCGGGCTGCGGCGCTTGCCGCATTTGCGGACGGGGAAGTCTCGAAGATAAGTCTTACGGCGCTGTTGAGCGGCGGCGGCAGCCAAGCGCTCGTACATGACAAAGCGATTTGCGCTTGTTTTGGCGTGCGGCGCAGCGCAATCGCGGCGGCAATAGAAGAGGGATGCGGCAGCGTACTGGCGGTAGGCGAGAAGACGGAGGCCGGCACAAATTGCGGGTCTTGCCGGCCTGAAATCGCCGCCCTGCTGCGTGAACTTACTGGAACCGCTTAGCCAAAAGGGCCGGTTCCATCCATTCAAACCTGGTAATACTCGCGGTACCATTGCACAAACCGCGCTACCCCCTCCGCAACAGGCGTCGCAGGCTTGTAATTCACGGCAGCGATAAGCTCGCTCACATCGGCGAAAGTGTCCGGCACATCCCCCTGCTGTAAAGGAAGAAGCTCCCTCTCTGCTTTCCGGCCGAGCTCTTGCTCGATAGCCTCAATGTACGCCTCCAGCTTAACGGGAGAATTGTTGCCGATGTTGAAGATCCTAAAGGGGGCGTTCGAAGTTGCCGGGTCCGGGGCGCCGGCGCTCCAATTGGCATTTGGCTCCGCAATTTGATCGCTCACGCGGATCACGCCCTCGACGATGTCGTCGATGTAAGTGAAATCGCGGCTGTGCTTGCCGTAATTGAATACTTTGATCGGTTTTCCTTCCAAGATGTTCTTGGTAAACAGAAAGAGTGCCATATCGGGGCGGCCCCACGGCCCATAGACGGTGAAAAAGCGTAAGCCTGTCGTCGGGAGGCGAAACATATGGCTGTAGGCGTGCGCCATCAGTTCATTTGCCCGCTTCGTCGCCGCATAGAACTGCAAGGGGTGGTCAACGCCGTGATGCTCCGAAAACGGCATCCGCCTATTCGCACCGTAAACGCTTGAGGTTGAGGCGTAGATCAAATGCGGCGTACGGCTATGCCGGCAGCACTCCAAGATATTTGTAAAGCCCACCAAATTGGATTGCACATAATCGTGAGGATTATCAACGCTATGGCGGACGCCTGCTTGAGCTGCAAGATGGATCACGCGATCGAAGCGATGGCCTTCGAAGCAAGCCTCGATCTGTTGGCGGCTGGCAAGATCACCCCGGATGAAGCGATAGGCGCCGTTCGTCTCGCGCGCGGTCTGCTCCAAATGCTCAAGGCGGGCTTCCTTCAGCGCGGGATCGTAATAGGAATTAACGGAGTCGAAACCGACAACTTCGTCGCCGCGCTGTAGCAGGCACTTGGCGACGTGAAATCCAATAAAGCCGGCATTGCCGGTGACGAGAACTTTCATCTCAAAGCCGTCCTACACTGCAGCCTTTGGGGAACGCCTCCCGCCTTCGTGCCGGCGGCCTCTCCGCCACCGGGATCGAGGCCGCCCTATGCGTGCCTGCGGTTAGTTCGTAAGTTAGTTTTGCTATACACGAGAAGGTGTAACATACAGGCTATTCTTTATTCTTGAAGTCAGTTCTCCTTTAAGCACACCGGACTCGCTTAGATCGCGCCAAGCATGCTCGATTAAGGAGAAAGAGATCCGCTCTCCAAAGAGCACGACCGGTATCGTTCGCGCCGCGATTTCGAAATCCAAGGCCAGACTTGCATGCCGGACGTACCAAACGTCGAGCGCAGCCTTGTCTTCGGGGGGGATATTCCGTCCCCCGACGACTTGCGCCCAACCCGTAAGGCCCGGCCGGACGAGCAACCGTGCGCGGTAGGCCTCCGATTGATCCTTAGGCAATAGCGGGCGCGGCCCCACAAACGACATTTCGCCGCGCAGAATGTTAAGAAGCTGAGGCAATTCATCAAGACGCAAGCGGCGCAGGATGCTTCCAATGCAAGAAGTCCGTTCGCTGTCCAGAAGGCGCCGGCCGTCTGGAGCATAAGCAGCGCGCATGGTCCTGAATTTGTAAAGGCGGAACGGTCGCCCGCCAAGCCCTGGGCGCTGCTGCCAGAACACCGAGGGAGAGCCATGGCTGACCATAACGAGCGCCCACACAATCAGCATGACCGGAGACGAAATTGTCAGAAGGGAAAGAGCCGCGATGCAATCGGCCGCTCGTTTCAGTTTCCAGTATGGCCGTTGTGCGAGCAGCTTGAGTTCATAGGGTTCTATTTCAAAATGAAGTTCAGCCGGTGACGGCTGTGAGTGCGTCCGCTCTTGCCCCCTGGCGGGGTACTCGTCGCTATCGCAGTGTAACCCCAGATTTTCAGCCAGGTCCTGCAACGGGATATTGCGGCAACGCTCAACATGGCGAAGTGCTTCCTGCGCTTCCGGCGAAAGACCCTGGAACGCGCATGCAACGACGATGCGGTCGGCACTGATCCCGTGAACGTCGAGTCTGTCGAGGATGTCTTCTATTTGCTCGGGTACTCCAAGCACCGGATAAGTTGCGATGAGCCGGCCAACATAGCGCTCAGATTGTCCGATGAAACCTGCCACTTTTATCTGACCGGGGACAAACTCAGCAATTGCTTGCAGGTAGGTTTCCGCTAGCCGCGTAACCCCCACAATCAAAACGGTCTGCGCTGGCGTCCCGCTGCCAGGCTGAAGGAGTGCCCCCGCTGCTTTCCGTTGCTGCCGGGCGGCGTGGTGGAGCTGGTGCAGCACGCGGACGCCTATAAGCAAAACGGTCCCGGCAAGCCATTGGAGCACGGGCAAGGACCGCGCAACCCCATCCATCCTATTATATGCAAATGTTATGGCGACAGCGCCGGCAGCGACCGCGGCCGTGGCGCCGGCCACACGAAGATAGTCCGCCACCCCGCCAAATCTCCAAACCGTCCGGTAGAGGCTTGTAGGCGGGCAAACAATGAGCGCCATTATCCCGGTCGCGAGAAAATACGTTAGGGATTGCGAGAGCCGCGCCGCGGAGACTTCAAAATTATCCCGCAACACTAGCGCACTAAAGGTAGCGAAAAGCAAAAGCGCGATATCAGCAAATAACAACCCAAAGCGGCGCATAGTAGTAGAACCTCGAAAAAATCGTTTGCCACTGGAAAAAGTATTCATAATCGACATCAACCAGAAGTAGTAACGCCATGCAAGCGATTTTCAAAAAATTTTCACAACAGCTTATAAAATAAGTCCGGTGTGTTGCCGATACCCTTCAAGACGGGAATCCCCACCGTGAGCGATTCTTCGAAGCTTGGCCGGAGAGCCGGATTTCGAATGCGGCGCCGTCCCAATTCCGGACAGGCGGCCGGCATGCAAACAGAAGCGGCTTATATCTCCGGGAGCAGCAAGCGGGTTGACGCGCGCTGGCGAAAGGCGGAATACGCTGCAAGCGATGCGGCGAGACCGGGAGGAAGCCATACATTCGCGCACCCGGAGCGCGTGCGGTGGGGGGCATCATGAACGCCGGCATAGAGGAACAAGGCTCATTTGCGCGAACCGCGCTCATCTTCTGCGCTTTTTTTGCACTCGTGGCGCTCGCCTACTTCTTTGTGGACCGGCCGCTCGCCGAAGCGTTACGACCTCACCTTTCAGGCGTCCGGGTCTTTGTTTGGCTAACCTATATCTCGAAGCCCCTGACACTACTCTCGTCGATTGTGGTGGCGGCCATTGGCGTGCGGGCAATGGCAAGGCGCACGCTCACGCCGGCCGAGTCCGTGCTGTTGCGCTTATGCTGCGGCATCCTCATCGCTGGTGTCCTGACTTACGAGCTGAAAATTGCCTTTGGGCGAACCTGGCCCGAGACCTGGGTCGATAACAATCCCTCCTATTTCGGGAACGGAACTTACGGTTTCTTTCCATTCCATGGCGGGCGGGGATATGCGTCTTTCCCCTCCGGGCACACTACGGCGATCGCGGCTTTTGCGGGTGCGGTCTGGTTGCTCTTGCCGCGTATCCGCTGGGTAGGCATCTTGCTGGCCGTTGCGGTAGCGGTTGGCCTACTCGGCGCGAACTACCACTGGCTGAGCGACATCATGGCAGGGGCTATCGTTGGCGGCACGACCGGAGCCACTGCGGCCCTGATTGGCCGCCAGCATCAGACCCCCGGGGTTCCATAAGGTTCCAGGCCCGGCAAGCTTTTCCTGGTGCGGCAAGCATTCAACAATCCCGCAATTCCCGAAAAATAAGGCAATTTTGAGCTTGACGGGGTCCGTCTAGCCACCTATTTTGCACACACTCTGGTGGCAGGTAGTAAGCCCGTTTGCGCGCCTTGGGCGCGCTTATTCGCTTAAACACTGCTGCAAAGACACCGGACACATTACATGCGTGAGATGGAGGAGCGAAGGTCTCCGGTCATCTCATTTTTCGTCATTGGGCCGGGTTACGGATTATCCACCGGTCTTAGTGCCGTTTTTACTTGGAAGCGTCGATGCCAACGATACAGCAGTTGATCCGCAAGCCGCGCGTGGCGCCGGTCAAGCGAAATAAAGTGCCGGCGATGACGGAATGCCCGCAGAAGCGCGGCGTTTGCACGCGCGTCTACACGACGACGCCGAAAAAGCCGAACTCGGCCTTGCGGAAGGTTGCGCGCGTCCGCCTCACGAATGGCTTCGAGGTCACGAGCTACATCCCTGGCGAGGGCCATAATTTGCAGGAGCACTCAGTGGTGCTCATCCGCGGCGGCCGCGTGAAGGACCTTCCCGGCGTCCGCTATCATATCATCCGCGGCGTGCTCGATACGCAAGGCGTGGCGAAGCGCAGGCAGCGCCGTTCGAAATATGGCGCGAAGCGGCCGAAGTAGAATTAAGGAACGAAAAGCATGTCACGGCGGCATAGAGCTGAGAAGCGAGAGATCATTCCGGACCCGAAGTACGGCGATCTCGTGATTACGAAATTCATGAACAGCCTCATGTTCGAGGGCAAGAAGTCGGCGGCGGAAGGCATTGTTTACGGCGCGCTTGACCGGATCGAGCAAAAGGCGAAACGCGATGGCATCGAACTGTTCCACGAGGCTTTGAATAACGTGAAGCCGGCAATCGAGGTGCGTTCCCGCCGCGTGGGCGGCGCCACCTATCAGGTGCCGGTCGAAGTCCGTAACGAACGCCGCCAGGCGCTGGCGATCCGCTGGATTATCGCAGCAGCTCGTGCGCGGAACGAGAACACGATGGAAGAGAGGCTTTCGGGCGAATTGCTCGATGCCGCGAATAACCGTGGAACGGCGGTTAAGAAACGCGAAGACACGCATAAGATGGCCGAGGCCAATCGCGCGTTCTCGCATTACCGATGGTAGAGTTTAAGGCTACGGCGAGGGCTTAGTCATGGCACGTCAGACCCCAATCGAAGACTATCGTAATATCGGCATCATGGCGCACATCGATGCCGGTAAGACGACCACGACTGAGCGTATCTTGTATTACACCGGCAAGAGCCACAAGATCGGCGAGGTGCACGATGGCGCCGCGACGATGGACTGGATGGAGCAGGAGCAGGAGCGCGGCATTACGATTACATCGGCCGCGACGACTGCTTTCTGGAAGGGCAAGCGTATCAATATCATCGACACGCCGGGGCACGTGGACTTCACCATCGAGGTGGAGCGCAGCCTGCGTGTGCTCGACGGCGCGGTCGCGCTCCTCGACGCCAACCAGGGCGTCGAGCCGCAGACCGAAACCGTTTGGCGGCAGGGCGACAAGTACAACGTTCCGCGCATGATCTTCGTCAACAAGATGGATAAGATCGGCGCCGACTTCTACGCGTCGGTAGCTTCGGTGATCGAACGCCTGGGCGCGAAGCCGCTTGTAGTGCAATTGCCAATTGGCGCCGAAAGCGATTTCAAAGGCGTGATCGATCTCGTCCGCATGAAGGGCGTGGTCTGGGACGAGGATACGCTCGGCGCGAGCTTCCGCGACGTCGAAATCCCAGCCGACCTCGTGGATAAGGCCAAGGAATATCGCGACAAGCTCGTCGAATTGGCCGTTGAGGTCGAGGACGAAGCGACGGAGGCTTATCTCGAGGGCAACGAGCCCGACGAGGCGAAGCTGAAAGATCTCATCCGCAAAGGGACGATCAGCAGCCACTTCTATCCGGTGTTCTGCGGCTCCGCCTTCAAGAACAAAGGCGTACAGCCGCTCCTCGACGGAGTTCTCGACTATCTGCCGTCTCCGGTCGACATCCCGCCGATCAAAGCGATCGAAGTAAAGACCGGTGAAGAGACCGTGCGCAGATCGTCCGACGACGAGCCGCTATCCATGCTCGCCTTCAAGATCATGAACGACCCGTTTGTCGGCTCGCTCACCTTCTGCCGCATCTACTCGGGCAAGGTCGAGACGGGCATGCAGCTCATCAACACCGTGAAGGACAGGAAAGAGCGCATCGGCCGCATGCTCTTGATGCACGCGAACAGCCGCGAAGACATCAAGGAAGCTTATGCGGGCGACATCGTGGCGATTGCGTCTCTCAAGGACACGATCACTGGCGATACGCTTTGCGATCCGAACAAGGCCGTGATTCTTGAGCGCATGGAGTTCCCAAACCCGGTTATCGAGGTTGCCGTGGAACCCAAGACAAAGGCCGACCAGGAAAAAATGGGCTTGGCGCTGAACCGGCTTGCGCAGGAAGACCCCTCTTTCCGCGTCTCGACCGATCAAGAAAGCGGCCAGACCATTATCAAGGGAATGGGCGAACTCCACCTCGAAATTATCGTGGACCGCATGCGCCGTGAATTTAAGGTGGAAGCGACCGTGGGCGCGCCTCAAGTTGCTTATCGGGAGACGATCACACGGAAGCAAGAAGTTGACTACACCCACAAAAAACAAACGGGCGGCACCGGTCAGTTCGCGCGCGTGAAGCTCGTGATCGAACCGCAAGAGCAAGGCGCTGGGTTTGTGTTTGAGAGCAAGGTCGTGGGCGGCGCGGTGCCGAAAGAATACGTCCCTGGCGTCGAAAAGGGCGTGAAAAGCGTGCTCGAAAACGGCATTTTGGCCGGCTTTCCGATGCTCGATATTAAGGTCTCGCTCATTGACGGCGCATACCATGAAGTGGACTCGAGCGCCCTGGCATTCGAAATCGCTTCGCGCGCTGCCTTCCGTGAAGGTGCGCAAAAGGCCGGTCCGAAGCTGCTTGAGCCGATCATGAAAGTCGAGGTCGTGTCGCCCGAGGATTATGTGGGCGGCGTCATCGGCGACCTGACGGGCCGGCGCGGGCAGATTCTCGGCCAGGAAATGCGTGGCAACGCCACGGTTATCAACGCCATGGTGCCGCTTGCGAATATGTTCGGCTATGTGAACACGCTGCGGTCCATGAGCCAAGGGCGGGCGCAATTCACGATGCAATTTGACCACTATGCGCAAGTCCCGCAGAATGTGGCAGAAGAGGTTCAGGCGAAATTCGCTTGATTTTCAGTTCAACCGAAGTAAGCAGGAGCTTTTTTCCGGATCTATTCAGTAGACCGGCATAAAGAGGAAGACGGAGAGCCAGATGGCCAAGGCAAAATTCGCGCGCACAAAACCGCATCTTAACATCGGCACCATCGGTCACGTCGATCATGGTAAAACGTCGCTGACGGCTGCGATAACGAAGGTGCTGGCTGAAACCGGCGGCGCGACCTTTACCGCCTACGATCAGATCGACAAGGCGCCGGAAGAAAAGGCGCGCGGTATTACGATTTCCACGTCCCACGTGGAATATGAGACCGCGAACCGTCACTATGCGCATGTCGACTGCCCCGGTCACGCTGACTACGTCAAGAACATGATCACCGGCGCCGCTCAGATGGACGGCGCGATCCTCGTCGTGTCCGCCGCCGACGGCCCAATGCCGCAGACGCGCGAGCACATCCTGCTTGCACGCCAGGTCGGCGTGCCCGCGCTTGTCGTGTTCATGAACAAAGTCGACTTGCTGGACGATCCGGAGCTGCTCGAACTTGTAGAACTCGAAATCCGCGAGCTGCTTTCGAAATACGACTTCCCCGGCGACGATATCCCGATCGTGAAGGGATCGGCGAAGCTGGCGCTCGATGATGACAAGGGCGAACTCGGGCGGGAAGCCATTCTCAAGCTGATGGAAGCTGTTGACGCATCCATTCCGCTGCCTGAGCGTCCGCGCGACCAGCCCTTCCTGATGCCGATCGAAGATGTGTTTTCGATCTCAGGACGCGGTACGGTGGTAACGGGCCGTATCGAGCGCGGTGTCATCAAGGTCGGTGAAGAGGTTGAAATCGTTGGCATCAAACCAACCGTGAAGTCAATCGTCACGGGCGTCGAGATGTTCCGCAAGCTGCTCGATCAGGGCGAAGCCGGCGATAACGTAGGCTGCCTCCTTCGCGGTATCGATCGCGAGGCGGTCGAGCGCGGCCAAGTTCTCTGCAAGCCAGGCTCGGTAACGCCGCACACGAAGTTCAAAGCGGAAGCTTATATTCTGACGAAAGAAGAAGGCGGCCGTCATACTCCGTTCTTTACGAACTATCGTCCGCAGTTCTATTTCCGCACGACCGACGT
Source organism: uncultured Rhodomicrobium sp. (assembly GCA_964498645.1). Lineage (GTDB taxonomy): Bacteria > Pseudomonadota > Alphaproteobacteria > Rhizobiales > Rhodomicrobiaceae > Rhodomicrobium. Next base: position 17,100 of record CAZCIF010000026.1, read on the forward strand.
GACGGGCGTGGTTCATCTTCCCGAAGGCACCGAGATGGTGATGCCGGGCGATAACGTGTCGATGGAAGTCGAGCTGATTGTGCCGATCGCCATGGAAGAGAAGCTGCGCTTCGCGATCCGCGAAGGCGGCCGCACCGTCGGCGCCGGCGTCGTCGCAAGCATTATAAAGTAGCAAAGGGAATGGGGAGCGGGCGTCCCGTGCGCGGGGCGCCTCTTCTTTTAGGAGCGAGAAATGGCAGGTCAGACGATCCGCATCCGGTTGAAGGCGTTCGATCACCGTGTGCTCGACACCTCCACGAAGGAGATTGTCAACACGGCGAAGCGCACGGGCGCGGATGTCCGGGGGCCGATACCGCTCCCGACGCGTATCGAGCGGTACACGGTAAACCGGTCGCCGCACATCGATAAGAAGAGCCGCGAACAATTCGAGATGCGGACTCATAAGCGCTTGATCGATATCGTCGATCCGACCCCGCAAACGGTCGACGCGCTTATGAAGCTCGATCTGGCGGCGGGCGTGGACGTAGAGATTAAGCTTTGAGAGTGATGGGGCAGATGTCCGTCACGGCACAGGGAAGCATTAGGAACTGAGGCAGACCGATGCGATCGGGATTGTTGGCACAGAAGGTTGGCATGACGCGGATCTTCACCGACGCGGGCGAGCACGTCCCCGTGACGGTGTTGAAACTCGACCGATGCCAAGTGGTTGCGCATCGGACGCAAGAAGCAAACGGGTATACCGCGCTGCAGCTCGGTGCCGGCATGCGCAAGGTGAAGAATGTTACGCGCGCTCAGCGCGGTCATTTCGCGAAGGCGCAAGTCGAGCCAAAAGCGAAGATCGTTGAGTTCCGCGTTTCGCCCGATAATCTGATCGATGTCGGCGCCGAGATGACGGCGGATCATTTTGTGGCCGGCCAATATGTGGACGTGACCGGCACGAGCATCGGTAAGGGCTTCGCGGGCGCCATGAAGCGCTGGAATTTCGGCGGTTTGCGTGCGACCCACGGCGTGTCCGTCTCGCACCGCAGCCATGGCTCGACCGGTAACCGGCAAGATCCCGGCAAGACCTTCAAGGGCAAGAAGATGGCCGGTCATTTTGGCGACGAGCGGATCACGACCCAGAATTTGCAGGTGGTTCGCACGGACGCCGAGCGCGGGCTGATCCTCATTCGCGGCGCGGTTCCTGGTGCGAAAGGCGGCTGGGTCATGCTGCGCGATGCGGTCAAGAGGCCGGTGCCGAAGGAGGCGCCGAAACCGGGCGCATTCCGCAAAGCAGATCAGAATAACGGCGCCGCCGGAGGCGCGGAAGCGGAGGCGAAATGAAAGCCGATGTGATGACCCTCGACGCCTCCTCCGCCGGAAGCGTCGAACTCAAGGACGAGCTTTTCGCTCTCGAGCCGCGCGCCGACATTTTGCAGCGCATGGTCCGCTATCAGCTTTCGAAGCGGCAGGCTGGCACGCACAAGGCGAAGCAGCGCGGCGAAGTGAACGGCCCGAACAAGAAGATTTATAAGCAGAAGGGCACGGGTCAGGCCCGTCACGGAAACGACAAGCCGCCCCAGTTCCGCGGCGGCGGCCGTGCATTCGGTCCGGTTCCGCGCAGCCACGCGCACGATCTGCCGAAGAAGGTCCGCGCGCTTGCTTTGAAGCACGCGCTTTCCTCCAAGGCAAAGACGAACGCTCTCATGGTGCTCGACAAGGCTGAGCTGGAAGAGCCGAAAACAGCTCATCTGCGCGGCAAGTTCGACGGGCTCGGGCTTTCGAACGCTCTCATCATCGACGGAGCGGCGCTGCAGGAGAACTTTGCGATGGCCGCGCGCAATATCCCGAATGTGGATGTGCTGCCGGTGCAGGGCATCAACGTTTACGACATTCTGCGCCGCGACAAGCTTGTGCTGACGCGTGCCGCGCTGGAAGCGCTGGAGGAGCGGTTCAAATGAGGGAAGAAGAACTCTACGACGTGATCCGCTCTCCGCTCGTAACCGAAAAATCGACCATGGCTTCCGAAAACAGCCAGGTCGTTTTCAGGGTGGCAATGAGCGCGACGAAGCCGGACATCAAAGAAGCCGTTGAGCGTCTATTCGGTGTGAAGGTTGTCGCGGTCAACACGCTGATCCGCAAGGGCAAGACCAAACGGTTCAAGGGCGTCAAGGGCCAGCAGAGCGATTTCAAAAAGGCGATCGTAACGCTCGAAGAGGGCCAGACGGTCGACATAACGGCAAAGCTGTAAGAGAGATTTTGGTAAGGGCGCATTCGCCATGGCATTAAGAAAATATAACCCCATAACGCCGGGCCTTCGCCAGCTGGTGCTGGTCGACCGCTCGCAGTTGTGGAAGGGCAAGCCGGTGAAGGCGCTGACCGAGGGCCGCGCCGAGAGTGCGGGCCGGAACGTGCACGGGCGTATCACCTCGCGGCGCCGTGGCGGCGGCCACAAGCGGAATTACCGCCTCGTCGATTTCAAGCGGCGCAAATTCGACATGCCGGCCACCGTCGAGCGGCTGGAATACGACCCGAACCGGACGGCTTTCATCGCACTCATCAAATATGAGGACGGCGAGCTGTCCTACATCCTCGCTCCTCAGCGCTTGAATGCCGGCGACAAGGTCATCTCGGGCGCCAAGGTCGACGTGAAGCCCGGCAACGCGATGCCGATGGCGAACATGCCGATTGGCACCATTATCCACAATGTGGAGATGAAGCTCGGCAAGGGCGGGCAAATCGCACGTTCTGCGGGGTGCTATGCGCAACTCGTCGGCCGCGACCAGGGTATGGCAATCCTCCGTCTCAACTCCGGCGAAATGAGAATGGTTCAGGCCGATTGCATGGCCACTGTCGGCGCAGTCTCAAATCCCGACAATTCGAACCAAAATCTTGGTAAGGCCGGCCGCAATCGCTGGCTCGGAAAGCGTCCCAGCGTTCGCGGCGTGGCTATGAACCCGATCGACCATCCGCATGGCGGCGGCGAAGGCCGTACATCGGGCGGACGCCATCCCGTTACACCGTGGGGTAAGGGCACCAAAGGCACTCGCACCCGCACGAATGTGAGCACGGATAAATACATCGTCCGCTCCCGCCACGTGAAGAAGAAATAGAGGTAGCGATGACACGCTCTGTCTGGAAAGGGCCGTTCGTCGACGGCTACGTAATCGCAAAGGCGGATGCCGCGCGCGAAAGGAAGTCGGGTGCGCCAATCAAGATTTGGAGCCGGCGCTCGACGATTCTGCCGCAATTCGTTGGGCTGACCTTTGCCGTGCATAATGGCCAGAAGCACATACCGGTGCTCGTTTCCGAGGACATGGTTGGCCACAAATTCGGAGAGTTCGCTCCGACCCGCACCTATTACGGCCACGCCGCCGACAAGAAGGCGAAAAGGAAGTAGCCATGTCGAAACCGAAATTCGAGCGGCGGCTCAAGGAAAACGAGGCTCAGGCGGTGGTGCGCAGCTTGCGCGTCAGCCCCCAAAAGCTTAATCTCGTTGCCCAGCTCATTCGCGGCAAGAAGGTCGACAAGGCGCTGGCCGAACTCACCTTCTCGCACAAGCGCATCGCGAAAGACGTAAAGAAAACGCTGCAATCGGCGATTGCAAATGCTGAGAACAACCACGGCCTCGACGTGGATCAGTTGATCGTAGCCGAGGCGCATGTGGGCAAGAATTTGGTGATGAAGCGCTTTCATCCGCGCGCCCGCGGCCGCATGGGCCGGATCGAGAAGCCATTCTCGCAGCTCACTGTCGTTGTGAGAGAAGTTCAGGAGCAAGCCTAATGGGGCAGAAAGTCAACCCGATCGGGCTTCGGCTCGGCATCAACCGGACATGGGATAGCCGCTGGTACGCCGACAAGGGTGAGTATGGCAAGCTGCTACATGAGGACTTCCGTATTCGTGAGTTCATTCTGAAGCAGCGCCGCCAGGCCGGTATCTCCAAGGTGGTGATCGAGCGTCCGCACAAGAAATGCCGCGTGACCGTGCATACCGCGCGGCCCGGCATTCTGATCGGCAAGAAGGGCGCGGACATCGAGAAGCTGCGTACGCAGCTTGCGAAATTCACTTCGTAGGAA
>CAZCIF010000026.1:21164-23028 GCA_964498645.1 uncultured Rhodomicrobium sp.
GTCTATTTGAACATCGTCGAGGTCCGCAAACCCGAGATCGATGCCACGCTTGCCGCCGAGGGCATTGCGCAGCAGCTTGAGCGCCGCGTGGCGTTCCGCCGCGCAATGAAGCGCGCGACGCAATCGGCGCAGCGCCTTGGCGCGCAGGGCGTGCGCATTTATGTCGCCGGCCGGCTGGGCGGCGCGGAAATCGCGCGCATGGAATGGTATCTGGATGGCCGGGTGCCGCTGCATACGCTTCGCGCCAATATCGATTACGGCACGGCCGAAGCGGAAACGGCTTACGGAATCATTGGGGTTAAGGTCTGGATCTTCAAAGGCGAGATCCTCGAACACGATCCCATGGCGCAAGAGCGGCTCTCGCTTGAGAGCCAGGAAGGCGGAGGGGGCGGCAGGCCTGAAGGGCGTCCGCCGCGCCGTGAGCGTTCCGAACGTGGCGGCCGTGAGCGCGATCGGGACCGGGAAAGAGGAAAGGTTTAGCCGCCGGCGCGAATGGCGCGGCGGATTGGGATATGGTGTGAGCGATGCTGCAACCGAAGAAGACAAAATTCAGAAAGGCCTTTAAGGGCCGGATGAATGGCAATGCCAAAGGCGGCACGTCGCTTAACTTTGGCAGTTTCGGCCTTAAAGCGCTGGAGCCTGAACGCGTAACTGCGCGCCAGATCGAGGCGGCTCGGCGTGCAATCACGCGTCAGATGAAGCGCGCAGGCCGCGTCTGGATCCGTGTGTTCCCCGATCTCCCGGTTTCGAAGAAGCCGACCGAGGTTCGCATGGGCAAGGGCAAAGGTTCGCCGGAATTTTGGGCCGCGCGGGTGAAGCCGGGCAGGATCATGTTCGAGATCGATGGCGTCGGCGAGGACACCGCACGCGAGGCTTTGCGGCTCGGCGCGGCTAAGCTGCCGATCCGCACGCGCGTCGTGACCCGGCTCGGCGAGCTTGGCGCAGCGAAGGAATAAGCGGGGCTGCCATGAAGATTGAAGATATTCGCAATTTCACGCTCGATCAGCTTGAGGACGAACTCATCAAGCTGAAGCGCGAGCAATTCAACCTGCGGTTCCAGAAGGCGACCGCGCAATTGAACAACACTGCGCGCGTTCGCGAAGTACGCCGCACTATCGCACGTATCAAGACGGTCGGGCGCGAGAAGCGCGCCGCCGAAGCGCAGAGTTAAGGAAGACACAGATGCCGAAGCGCATTTTGCAGGGTGTGGTTGTCTCGGACAAGAACGACAAGACGGTGGTCGTTCAAGTTGAGCGCCGTTTTACCCATCCGGTTCTGAAAAAGACCGTGCGCCTGACCAAGAAATATCATGCGCATGACAAGGACAATACATTCCGCGAAGGCGACGTGGTGCGCATTCAGGAATGTCCGCCGGTTTCGAAAAATAAGCGGTGGGTGGTTTTGGACCAGGTATCCCCGCAGGCATCGTCTGAGTAATTGAACGCGAGGGGGGCTCAGGCTCCTTCGTTTGAAAGGTGAACCGAAATGATACAGATGCAAACTAATCTGGAAGTCGCCGATAATTCGGGCGCGCGCCGGGTCATGTGCAGCAAGGTGCTGGGCGGATCCATGCGCCGCACGGCCACGATTGGCGACGTCATCGTTGTGAGCGTGAAAGAAGCGATCCCGAAGGGACGCGTGAAAAAGTGCCAGGTGATGAAGGCGGTCATCGTCCGCACCTCGTTCCCTGTTCGCCGCCCCGATGGCAGCGCCATCCGCTTCGACAGCAACGCGGCGGTGCTGATTAACAACCAGCGCGAGCCGATCGGAACGCGCATCTTCGGCCCGGTCCCGCGTGAGCTTCGCGCGAAGCAGCACATGAAGATCATCTCCCTTGCGCCAGAGGTGCTGTAATGACGCAGCC
>CAZCIF010000027.1:0-354 GCA_964498645.1 uncultured Rhodomicrobium sp.
GCAGATGAGCTTGCTATCCGCGCAGATCGATGTCCAAGTCCAAACGTCGCCGGCGAAGGTAGGCGCGTTCTTAGCCGAAGCCGCGTTCTTTTCCTTCGCATAAACGAAGGACCAAATCTCGTCGCACTCGATGCGCTTGCAGTTCAAGCCGCGAACGTGCTCGTCGTGGAAGTCAATGCAGGCTTCTCCGGCTTCCGCCAGCAGCTTCGATACCGTGTTGATGCTCACGCCAACCACGCGGGAAATCGACCGCATGGAAGCGCCTTCGCACAACAGCGAAAGGATTTGGACACGTTGATTTAGCGACAGCTTGCTCATGCCGTTAACATGTGACACACGATGCTTAGTGTCAAG
>CAZCIF010000027.1:364-4998 GCA_964498645.1 uncultured Rhodomicrobium sp.
AATTGGCGCGGCTCTTGGCGCTACTTGTCGAACCGCCTCCATCGATGCTCTGCATGTTTGAAAGGCCAAAGACCAAACTTTCAAACTCAGAGATAGCCAAACAAAGTTGCTCTGAGATGCCGTGCTTGGTGACCTTCTCCGAACGAAGCTGGGCGAACACTTGCTCCCACAAAAGGGACGTTTCGCGTTGGATGCCTTCTGGCTCGCTTTGACCGTAAGCCTCAGACAGTTGGATGTTAAAACGTCTGTTAAGCCATTCGCTTGAAGCGCCAAGTTTATAAAGGCGATAATTCAGTGCGGCCGCCGAAACGCGCCATGCTTTTTTCGCCTGAATGATTTGATTTAACGAATAGACACGAGGCAGCTTTGCTAAGACTGCCGCCTTCGGCATCAGGAAGGCCGAAGCGAAGGCGTTTGCTTGGCGCTCAGATTCTTGGCCGCCGCCGTGGGCGCCGCCATGCTTATGCAACACGAGATGACCAAGCTCATGTGCTGCATCAAATCTACTGCGCTCAGCAGTCTTGAATGTGTTTAGAAAGACGTATGGAGTGCCGCGACGCCAGACTGAGAAGGCATCTACATTTTTGGTATTCTCCATTAGAGAGAATACTCTTACTCCTTTTGCTTCTAAGAGATGGACCATATTGGCGATTGGGCGATCACCAAGCCCCCATTTGTATCGTAGCGCTTCGGCGGCGGCTTCGGGATCAATGGCTTCCTTGAAGTCCATCAGATCCGTTGGCGGTAACGTGAACCGTTCGGCAACCCAATCATCAAAAAGAAATGCTATCGATCCAGCTACAAGCGCTGCATCCCTATCTCGGGCAAGCATTGCCTTGAGTGAGCGAAAACTTGCTGCTTCGGTTGGTAGCGTGTCGAGATTAGGCCCATAGAAGAAACCAACCGGGAAATCCAATACGGTCGCAATTCGCTCAAGCGTTGTGTCTGGCGGAACTTCGCCCTCCACCTCATAACGCCTAATTGTCTTCTCATCGAATCCAAGCGCGTCAGCGAGAGCCTTTTTGGTAAGCTTTCGCCGCTGACGCGCCGCCGTGATGCGCGCGGGGTTAAACATGGTCGTCTATTTTTTGCGTTCGACCTGGAACGTGACAACGTTCGTATCGGGGCTATCGTCCGCCGGCATTTGCTGCGAAGCGACCTTCCAATCTCCTGGCTTCACCAAAAAAATTCGTTCGCGCGCACCGGAAAAATACCCCGCCGAGAATTGTGTAAGCAGCGACAGTTCGGCCCGAAGCTCGTCGTCGCGAACGTAAACGCATAGATGCCACGTATCGTATTCTGGTGTGACGGCGGGCGTCCCATCGCGGTTGGATTGCGGCCAATCTTCAGCACCCGGCAACATAGCGCAGTTTGCAAGCGCTGCCCGTTCTGAGTTTGGTCCTTTTTCGTTTGTGTTGCGCGGCACCAAAGTGTTCGGATCGCATGTTGAATCGTCGGTATTTATGATCGCGATACGAAACTTAAGATCGTGATTGGCAATCGTCTCCAGATTGCCGGATCGATCAATGGTCCACCCTTTGGAGCGGAACTGTTCTCGCAGACCCCTGACACCCCAGCGATAGACAGTGTGTCCCTTAGTGCCGGACGGATCGTTTTCGTTACAGAATCCGTGCTCTGCAAAGATGAGCCTCAAAACCTTGAACAGGCCATCGTAGTCCAGGCCAAGTTCGGAGACGCGACCTGTAATGTCGTGGGTTTCTATTCTGATTAAGGGGGGCATGGTGACTCAATGTCCGTTTTTTCTGCCTCGAACGTGGAGGTAAAACCGGACATTGTCAATAGCTCAGTCGGCCTTGCTCCACCGCTTTTCCGCAGCCTTTTTTGCGATCTCCGCGCGCCGCTCTGGTGTCATCTTTTCGGCGCGCGCCTTCCCGCCCCGCTTGCCAAGTGACACGGCGGCAGCGTCCTTGCCTTCGCTCTCTGGCTTGGCGTAGTCTTCTTCGATTTCGCCGGTCGCGATCTTCATTACCTTAACGGCAGATGCGATCACGTCAGCGGGGCGCTTTTCGCCTTTTGGTCCCTTTGGCATTAGCTCTGCCCCTTGCGCTCTGATAATAGCAATTGGCGAGCGCGCGTCCGATATTCATATCTCTCTTCCTCAGTAAGACAGAGAGGGGTGTCAGCTGGCGGATCCCCGATTGAATGTCTCTGCGCAACCAAATACCATTGTACGCCTGGGCATTCGGATTGAAGAAGCTCTTTGGCTTTCTGTTCAATTTCATCTTTGGTTGGTTCGGTCATACGCACTCCTTGCTTTGTGCTAAGCATATAGGAGTTCAAGCCTGAAATCTATAGTATCAAAAAAACACCTGAGACACTACCAGATTTCCCAGGGGTTGGAGCAGTTGAGCGTCCTCTAACATGGCAGAGAAATCCTCAACGATAGAGGTTGCGGCACGGGATCTTATCCAGCTTTTCAACTCCTGGGACCCTTCGCCTTTCCCCGAGCGCGATCTCGACGATGAAGTTGAAGCCTACATTGTAAGCTGGGCGAAGGAGCTTTCCCCAAGCGAGAGCTTTCGCATCCTCATTCACCTACCGAGAGCCGAAATAATCAAGGCCGAGCAGCAAGGACTGCGGAAGGCGTTTTCAAATTACTTCGCCTATCGCTCGGCGATGCTAGAGCGTTCCGAGCGCGAGTGTCTTCGCATGGGACGCCGGTTTCTCGTTGCCGGTATTTTGGTCCTGGGGCTGTGCAGTTTAATCGCACGCATCCTGATCGCGATCACGCAGGCCTCGCCAATCGCGCAGCTCGTGGCAGATGGACTCGTGATTTTTGGCTGGGTCGCAAATTGGCGGCCGGCTGAATTATTTCTGTATGATTTTTGGGAGATAAGACGGGCACGCCGCCTTTATCACCGGCTTGCCGAAGCCGAAATAGCCTTGGTGGCACGGCAAGAGTGAACGGCCGCATGCTGAGAGCATCGATTGCGCTTCACTCGAAAGAGTTACTCAAGCGGCGCGCCAGGCTCGTTCTTCGCGGTCTTTATCGTGAATGCGGTCTTCACGGAATTCACATTCGGAGCGGCCGTCAGCTCACGGATGATGAAATTCTGGAATGTCACCACGTCCGGCGCGACGCACTTCAGAATGTAGTCGGTCTCGCCCGACAGCATGTAAGCTTCCCGCACGATATCCCATTGGCGTATCCGCGCTTCGAACGCGGAGAGATCCACTTCGGACTGGCTCTCAAGCCTTACAAAGGCGAATGCGGTCAGGTGGAAACCGAGACGGGGCAAATTATACGCCGCGTGATAGCCGGCGATGACACCGGAGCGCTCTAATTCGCGCACCCGCCGCAGGCAAGGAGGCGCGGAAAGCCCCACGCGCGCCGCGAGTTCGACATTCGTCATGCGCCCGTCCCGTTGCAGCTCGGCGAGGATTCGCCAATCGATGGCGTCGAGTTTTGCGGTTTTTGCCAAATCGTCCATTGTGCGGGCTGAAGACATGGGTAAGGCCTGCGTTATTTAACGGTCAGGCGATGGGCGTTATCGCCGGGTAAAAATGGTATAAAGAAATTATATTTGGAAGAGAAAAAGCTTCCCTGCGGCAAAGGGCTGCGCGGTTGCATCCAAACCTTAAATTGTCCCAAAACCGCGGCTTAGCTATTACTTCTTGTGAAAAACGGCTCATAAACCTATTTGTGCAACGCAAAGACGACGGCAGGGCGAAGGGGAACCGATCATGACGCAGCGTCACGAAAAACTCGTGATTATAGGGTCCGGCCCCGCCGGCTATACCGCCGCGATTTATGCGGCTCGCGCTATGCTGAAGCCCGTTCTTATCGAGGGGATCCAGCCCGGTGGCCAGCTCACGATAACTACGGACGTCGAAAACTATCCGGGCTTTGCCAGCGCAATTCAGGGGCCGTGGCTCATGGAGCAAATGCGCGCCCAGGCCGCGAATGTCGGCGCTGAACTCGTTCAGGATCATATCGTCTCCGCCGACTTTACCCAGCGGCCTTTCGTGCTGCATGGCGATTCGGACACAGTTTACAATGCCGAAGCCGTCATCATTTGCACTGGCGCTCAGGCTCGCTGGCTCGGCTTGCCGAGCGAGCAACAATATCAGGGGCACGGTGTATCGGCCTGCGCGACCTGCGACGGCTTCTTTTACAAAGGCAAGGATGTCGTCGTTGTGGGCGGCGGCAATACGGCTGTCGAGGAAGCTCTCTTTCTCACGAACTTTGCGCAATCCGTGACCGTGGTGCATCGCCGCGATGCGTTCCGGGCCGAGAAAATCCTGCAAAACCGGCTCTTCGCCCATCCGAAAATCAAGGTCATCTGGAATGCCGCCCTGGACGAAATCCTTGGCGTAGAAAGCCCCAAGTCGGTCACGGGCGTAAGACTGCGGGACGTTAACACTGGCAGTATCTCCGAACTTGCCGCGGACGGCGTATTTATCGCTATCGGGCACGCACCGGCGACAGCGCCGTTCAAGGGGCATGTCGAAATGACATCGTCCGGCTATATTGTAACCGCCGCCAAATCGACGGCGACGAATGTGGCGGGGGTGTTCGCCGCCGGCGACGTAACCGACGAAATTTACCGGCAGGCTGTCACGGCGGCTGGGATGGGCTGCATGGCGGCTCTCGATGCCGAGCGCTATCTTGC
>CAZCIF010000027.1:5008-22793 GCA_964498645.1 uncultured Rhodomicrobium sp.
CTTGCAAGCTTGGGGACATTGGCGCACGCCGCAGAATAGAAAATAAGCGATCACCGGGTGGAAAAGGGCCTGCATGGATTGGGACAAGCTGCGGATATTTCATGCTGCTGCGGAAGCGGGCAGCTTTACCCATGCCGGTGAGACGCTAAACATCAGCCAGTCGGCTGTCAGCCGCCATATCAGCGCTCTTGAGCGTGACTTGAATGTCCCGCTATTTCACAGGCACGCGCGGGGTCTTGTTCTGACGGAGCAGGGCGAGCTTCTATACCGGACAGCGCAAGAGGTTTTCAGCAAGCTCGCTACAACGCAAATACTCCTGGCAGATTCGCGAGGGAAGCCGAATGGGGAACTGAAAGTCACCACGACCATGGCCCTCGGAACGGGCTGGCTTACGCCGCGCCTGAACGAGTTCATGAAGCTCTACCCCGATATCCGGCTGCAACTCCTGCTCGACGATGAAGTGCTGAACCTCACAATGCGGGAAGCCGACGTTGCGATTTGGTTCGGCGCTCCCACACAGCAGGACTTGGTCCGCCGGAAGCTTTTTACCGTCCACTACCATGTCTACGCCTCGAACGACTATGTGAAGCGCGTTGGCAAGCCTAAGAACCTTGCCGATCTCGACAGGCACCGCATTTTGACTTATGGCGGCCCGATGCCAAGCCCGTTCAAGGAGATGAACTGGCTGGAGACGACAGGCCGGAATGGCCAGGGGCCTCGCGAGCCTGCGCTCAGGATAAACAGTTTGCTTGCGCTGCGCGAGGCGGTGGCGCAGGGGATCGGAATTGCTGTCCTGCCCGACTATCTGGCCAAGGATTATCCGCGCATGGTGCATGTCCTTGAAGACATAGAAATGCCGGTGTTCGACACGTTCTTCGTGTACCCGGAGGATCTCAAGGATACGAAGCGGGTAAGCGTATTCCGGGACTTTCTTGTCGCTAAATCCAGGGAATGGTCCTTCTAATACTGCGAGCTGAAAGTCTTGACCGGTCCCGGCGCCGTCTCCGCTTAATGTCCCCGCTATAATAGACTGACAAGAAGCCGCATCCCGCCCTTGGGCCGGAGCGTGACCCTTGAAATGGGTTGGACTTGCCTCAGGCTCAGATTATGATGCGAATTTACCACAGGTGTGGTCAATTGAGCGATATCCCCAAGCCAGATGGCGCGCGCCAAGTTCGCGTCAAGGGAGTTTCTATTTACACTTTAATTAGAGTGAAGTGATTCGGCTGCCAGTTTTGGGGCGGCTGAGAAGGATAGCGTCAGTGCGTAGAGCGAGTTTCCCAGAGGGTCCGGCTTAGAGGCGCGCATCGCCTTGAAGCCAAGCGGGCTGAACGAGGCGAGCCATGAAGCTCTTTCACATTGTCGCAAACGCGCAGGGCAATCGCGCATTCTCGAACATGGGGGAAGCCTTCGGCTTCAGCGATGAGCTGATGGCACAGACGGTCCGGTACTTCATACCGCCCATCGCTAAGGCCATCGAAAAGCGCGCACAAACCCCGGAAGGCTTGCTGTCGGTTTTGGAGTTTCTAGGCTCGCGCCGCTATGACAGGTTCCTCGACGATCCCCGGATCTTCGGGCACGCGCAGGTCTTGAAAGAAGGAGAGCGGGTGCTCTGCTATCTTTTCGTCCAGGAAGCGCGCATGAAGAAGATCATCGAGAACCGGGCCAAGGTCTTGCCCATCGGTGCGGCGGAGCTTGAAAAGCTTTTCCCCTATATCGCCGTCATGGTGATCGGCGCCATCGAGGTCCGGACGAGGCGGCCGCTCGGCGTTATCTGGCATCGCATCACGAAGGGCGCTCCTGGTGATCGCGCCATCGCCAATCCCTTTCTCGCCCTTGCGCAGCATCTCAAAAAGCAGGAGCGCGACCAAAAGGATCACCGGCGCAGGCGGCTCTTCGCGTTTCTCGGCTATGGCCATCCCGCTGAACCGCGCGTAAACGCGGCGGCACCGGCAGCCAGAGCGCCCGCTCTCTTCCATCCGGCTTGAGTTGCTGGGAAATATTGCGTCATCGCGAGGCGGCTCTTGCCGCCGTGGCGATCCATAATAGCATCAGTGACTTAGCTCTGGATTGCTTCGCTACGCTCGCAATGACGGGGCGCGGCTAAAAATCGAGGCCGATATCCAAGGCTTTCACGGAATGGGTCAAGGCTCCCACCGAGATCATATCCACGCCCGTTTCCGCGATGGCTCGAACCGTAACGAGCCGGATGCCGCCTGAAGCCTCGCAAAGAATGCCGGGCCTGACGGTTTTTGCGCGTGCGACGGCGTTCTTCATCTCCGGCACGGCCATGTTGTCGAGGAGCACCGCATCGATAGGATGATGCAGCGCCTCTTCAAGCTGGCCGGACGAGTCGACTTCCACCTCGATCTTCACGAGATGGCCCAAAGCCGCGCGCGCCCGCTCGATGGCGGCGGAGACGCCGCCCGCAGCCGCGATGTGATTGTCCTTGATGAGCACGGCGTCGAATAGCCCGAACCTGTGATTGTACCCGCCACCTGCACGCACGGCGTATTTCTCGAAAGCGCGAAGGCCCGGCATGGTCTTTCGTGTGCAGACGATCCGCGCATGCGTACCCGCGACAGCTTCCACGAAATGATGCGTAGCTGTTGCGATGCCGCTCAAATGCTGGAGCAAATTCAGTGCGACGCGCTCCGCGGACAGTATCGCGCGCGTCTTGCCCGATAGCCGGGCGATGACGCTTCCCGCACCGGCGAGCGCCCCGTCTTCGACGAGCGTCTCGATCATCATCTCTGGGTCGAGCGCGCGGAAAGCTTCTATCGCCAAAGGCAGACCGGCGATCCGTCCCTCTTCACGCAGCGCGATCGATGCCTCTGAAACTGCATCCGCCGGAATAATGGCGTTCGTCGTTATGTCGCCGGGCAGGCCGAGATCTTCGAGCAGTGCGGAGCGAATAAGGCCAGCAGCGAGATGATGAGGGAACTGCAGGCCGGTTTCGAAAGCGTGCACTGTCTACTCCACTGGAAATAATTATACGGCAGCACGCCAGCGGGGCTCCGGCACACCCTGCCTTTGAAGCTCGTCGCCGGTCACGCTTTCCATGAGCGCGCGGGCTTTGCCAAGCGTTAAATAGCTATGACGCGGTGGCCCGTCAGCTTCGCGGGGGTAATCGAGGCGGAAATGCGCGCCGCGGCTTTCCTTCCGCGCGAAAGCACCCGCAGTAACGAAGAGGGCGCTTGTAATCATATTACGCAGCTCGATGGACGTGGCCTCGGATTCCAGATCGCGCAATGACGTAAGAGCCGTCCGCAACGAAGCTTCCGAACGTTCCACTCCGGCGTGCAGGGCCATAAGCTCGCGCAGCCGCCGGATCGCGTCCGCCGCCTTCGCCGTGTCCTCCTTCGGCAGATCGATATGCTCCTCGGCCTTGCACTCATCCGCGAGCGCGGTCCATTGTGGCGCTTCGGCCGCGATATCCTGGGCCACGCGTGCCGCGAAGACAACGGCCTCCAAAAGGGAGTTCGAGGCAAGCCTGTTCGCACCGTGAACGCCAGTGCATGCCACTTCGCCGCATGCCCAAAGCCCGGTCAACGTGGTTCGGCCTCGCGCATCGGTGAGTACGCCGCCCATGTGGTAGTGCGCGGCGGGGGCAATCGGAAAGGGCTGCTTTGACGGGTCGATACCGGCCGCGCGGCAGACCTCATAGGCCGTTGGAAATGCCTTCTCAAGGTCGAGAGACCTGCAATCGAGAAAACCTCCGCGCCCTTCCGCAATCTCGCGATGGACGGCGCGCGCCACGATGTCGCGGGGGGCAAGCTCCGCATCCGGATGCACGGGCAGCATGAAACGTTCGCCGCGGCCACTCACCAGGAGACCGCCATCGCCACGTATTGCTTCGGATGCCAGCGGAGCGGGATCGCGGCCTATATCGAAGGCAGTCGGGTGGAATTGCACAAACTCGGGATCGGCGATGATCGCACCGGCCCGTGCTGCCATGGCGAGGCCGCCGCCTTTCGCTTCCTTCGGGTTGGTTGTCACGCGGTAGAGCTGGCCGATGCCGCCGGTGGCGAGGACAACTGAGCAGCAGCCAAGGAAGCAGGCCCGCCCAGCCGAATCCGTCCTCCGGGCATAAACGCCGATAACCCGGCCCCTCTTGCGGACAAGATCCACTGCCTCGACATTTTCAAGGACGGAAATCGACGGGGTTGCCGAAACAGCGGCAATGAGCGCAGCCATGACAGCCTTGCCGGCCCGGTCGCCATTCACCCGGACGATGCGGCGCGCGCTGTGAGCGGCTTCGCGCGAAAGGCGGAGCTTGCCCTCAAGATCGCGATCGAATGGCACACCGTAGCCCAGCAAATCCTGAATGCGCTCACCGGCCTCCGCTGTAAGGAGATGTGCAATCGCCGGATCGGTGAGACGGGCGCCTGCCGTGACGGTATCGGCGGCATGTACCTCCGGCGCAGCCGCCTCGCCGATGGCTGCGGCAATCCCCCCCTGCGCCCATGCGGACGATGTGCCCTCGCCGAGCGGCCTTGGACTCAAGATGGTCACGGGAAGCGGGGCAAGGCGAAGCGCGGTAAAAAGACCCGCCAAGCCGCCGCCGATCACAAGGACACGCCGGGGGCTGGCATTGCGCCGGAACTTCAATGGCTTGGCAATTGCTGTCCCGCTCATGGATTCCCCCATTCGAAAGACCGTTGCAGAGTGCGGCTTCCACGCTGGCGGGACCGCGTGTCCTGCCGCCAGGCTAGGCCGCTAGATTCACCATTCTCTCTACAGCCAAACGCGCCCGCTCCGCTACCTCTGGATCGACCTTCACCTCTTCTTTCACGGTGAGAAGGCTATCGAGAATCTTCGGCAGCGAGATCCGTTTCATGTGCGGGCACAGATTGCAGGGCCGCGTAAAATCCGTCTTTGGCGCCTCAAACGCAACATTGTCGGCCATCGAGCACTCTGTAACGAGAACAACACGGGCGGGGCGATGATCCTTCACCCATTTGATCATTCCGCTGGTCGAGCCTGTGTAGTCGGCAGCCTCGATGACATCCGGCGGACATTCGGGATGAGCGATGATTTTCACGCCGGGCACGCTGTCGCGATAGCGGCGCAGCTCCTCACCGGTGAAGCGCTCATGGACCTCGCAACGGCCCTTCCAAGCGATGATCTCCACCTTTGTCTGCGTTGCGACATAACGCGCGAGATATTCGTCGGGGATAAGCAGCACGCGGGGCGCGCCCAGGCTTTCCACCACCTTCACGGCGTTCGCGGATGTGCAGCATATATCGCATTCCGCTTTCACGGCGGCGCTCGTGTTGACATAGGTCACGACAGGCACGCCCGGATAGGCGGCGCGAAGCGCGCGGACATCGTCCGGCGTGATCGACGACGCCAGCGAGCAGCCCGCCTTCGGGTCGGGGATGAGCACCGTCTTGTCTGGATTGAGCAGCTTCGACGTTTCCGCCATGAAGTGGACGCCGCATTGGACGATCACGTCCGCGTCCGTCTTGGCCGCCTCCTTTGCAAGCTGAAGGCTGTCGCCCAGGATATCGCCAACGCCGTGGAAGATTTCCGGTGTCATGTAGTTATGCGCGAGCACCACGGCATTCTTTTCGCGCTTCAGATCACGGATGGCCTTGATGTAAGGCGCGTGCGCGGCCCACTCCAGCGGCGGGATCACGCGCTCGACGCGGGCATAGACGGGTTTGAGTTCGCGGATCGCTTCGCGGACGAAGGCAGCGTCGAAGCTATGCCGCGCGGGCACGGGATCGCTGCCCGGACCGGACTTCCAGTTCGCGTTGCACTGCGGCCGCCTTACCGCCTGGATTCCGCTATCGACGAACGTCATCTGTCTTCTCCACCCCGTAATCTAGGCCCGCCTTCTTTCTTATGCTCATTTTGAGCATAAGGTGCAAAGACAAGCGCGACAACTTATGCTCAGAACGACTATAAGATAAGGCCGGGGAGGGGGCTTGCCAACCATATTTTTGGGGGCCGCGCTTTTACACCGCGGCAGGACAAGATCTAGCTGGAAGAGCTAGCGAAGACTTTCGCAATATGGCCGGGAGCGAGACCAGGCGCGCAGGGCAACGGGCGCGTCCTTTACTGTTCAAACAGAGTAACGCCGGATGCCCGAAGAGGCCCCGGCGTTACTGTTCCGCTGGACCGGACGCTTAAGGGTGAACGTGACCTTCCCCGTTCGCCGCTTGCGTCATGGAGGGGAACCATCCCGCGAAGGTCGGGTCGAACTCGTGATAGTTGCAGGTGATCTCCTCGCCCGCAGCAATATCGCGGATCGCGAAGCCTTGCTCGAAGCCGGTGAAATCCGTGTTCGGGGTCTCACAGTGGTTCATAAACCGGCCGTTGTCGGCTTCCAGCACCCAAACGCCAGGCTTGCGCATGTGCGGATAAGAATATCTCGCGATGAAGTCCTGCATATGAGGGGGAAGCTCATCGATGTCGGTCTCCGTGAAGAAGACATCGAATTTGGGCTCGAGGCGCCAGATAACATCGCCGGCTTTGATGGGCTCAGCGGCGAAGATACCTACGCCCTCGATTGCGCTGTTCGAGAGATAGGTGCGGACAAGCATCATGATCGTTAGATCCCAATGGTATGTGAGGTTGATTTTGCTTTTTTTCTTGAAGCTTGACGGCATTGCGCCGAAATTTGCGCTCACGGCCTTCCGGGCGACCTCGGCCGCGAAGGAGGCTGTCGTCTCTCACATGTTCTTTTTCAACATCCTTCAGCGATGATTGGGAAATAGTGCTTGCGCTGGTTGCCCAATGCAACACGGATCGCAGATGATTGCTCCAATTGAGGGCATTTGCAACATACATATTGAGCATGCTGCCGCATCACGGAAATTAATTGTGAAAATGAGGCTTGACCATCTTTTGGTTCAGCGCGGGCTGGCCGCCACGCGGTCCAAGGCGCAGGACTTGATCCGGCGCGGGGCGGTCAGCCTCGACGGCCGGATCGTGGCCAAAACGGGCCTTGAGGTTTCCGGGGACGCGACTCTACAAGTGCTTGAAACAGAACGATATGTTGCCCGCAGCGCCTGGAAGCTTCGCGCTGCTCTGGATGAGTTCGGCTTCTCGCCTGAGGGCCGCACCTGCCTCGACATCGGCGCATCCACGGGGGGCTTTACGCAGGTGCTTTTGGAGCGCGGCGCGGCCCGTATTTTCGCCGTCGATGTTGGCTGCGGCCAGCTTCATCCGTCATTGCGTGCCGATCCCAAAGTAGTTTCGATGGAAGGCACGGATGCGCGCGCGCTAACTCGCGATCAATTCGCCTCGCCCATCGAGGCGGTGACGTGTGACGTAAGCTTCATTTCGCTTCTGAAAGTTCTCCCCGCTGTGCTTCCCCTCGCAGGCGAAGGCGCTTGGCTCGCCGTGTTGATCAAGCCTCAATTCGAAGTGGGGCGTGCGCTGGTGGGGAAGGGCGGCATCGTCAAAGATGAGGCAGCAAGGAAGGAAGCGGTCAGCCGCGTGCTCGCAAGCATAGAAGCGGCGGGTTGGACGGTTTGCGGAACGCTTCGCTCTCCGATATTGGGGCAAGATGGCAATGAAGAAACGCTCGCAGGCGCCACGCGGCAAAGCTAGCGCCGCGCTGTCCTCCGCAGAGCGCGCGGAACTGGTCACCGTCACGGTGGAAGCCATTGGCGCCCAGGGGCATGGTGCCGCACACACCGGCGGCGCCAGGGTCTATATTCCGTACACGTTGCCGGGCGAGACGGTGCGCGCGGAACTGCGCGGGACAAGAGCGCTCGCTATCGAAATCGAGAAGCCGTCACCCGATCGCATCGAACCACTCTGCAAACATTTCGGCATCTGCGGAGGATGCGCGCTCCAGCATTGGAGCGAGGCGCGCTACATCGCATGGAAAGCGGGCCTCGTGCGCGAGGCTCTGGCGCGGGATGGCATCGAAGCGCCAATCGAGCCATTGCGTACCTATCCTCTTTCAAGCCGCCGCCGGGCCACTTTC
Organism: uncultured Rhodomicrobium sp.; assembly: GCA_964498645.1. Classification (GTDB taxonomy): domain Bacteria; phylum Pseudomonadota; class Alphaproteobacteria; order Rhizobiales; family Rhodomicrobiaceae; genus Rhodomicrobium. The sequence goes on from CAZCIF010000027.1 coordinate 12,954, forward strand.
GCAGCCCGGTGCGTTAACGGAAAAATCCAGCTTGGCTACCATACCGGACGAACGCACGACATCTTCGATCTGGAGGAATGCCCGATTCTTCTGCCCAAGATCGTTTCGGCTTTGCCCCATCTCAAAGCTGCGCTTGGCGCGGCGATGCGCCCGCGAAGCGAGGCGAAAATCTATCTTGCCGCGGCGGCCAATGGGCTCGATTGTGCGATCGATGGGCCATCTCTGCCTGTTGGCGCTCAGGCCGGCCTCGTTCAAGCGCTCTCCGCCGCCGGCGTCATCCGCGCGAGCTGGAACGGCGAGATCGTCTTGCTTTCGGCAACTCCGTTTGTTTCGTCCGGCGGCGTCAAGGCGGCGCTTCCGCCCGGCGCGTTCTTGCAGGCTGCCGAGGGCTGTGAGCGGGACATGGCCGATTGGACACTCGCAGCTCTCATGGAAGCTAAAGTAACGGATGGACCGCTTTGCGATCTCTTCGCCGGGCTTGGCGCTTTCACTTTTCCCGCTGCGAGGCTTGCTCCCGTCACAGCCTTCGAGGAAAACGCTCACGCGGTGGAAGCACTCGCTGCGGCGGCGAAAGCGGCCAAGGGCATCAAACCGGTGGCCGCGATCCGGCGCGATCTTTACCGCAACCCGCTGGGCCCGCTGGAGCTGAACAAATTCGCCGGCGTCATCGCCGATCCGCCGCGCGAAGGGGCGGAAGCGCAATGCCGGGCACTGGCATCGTCAAAGGTCAACGCCGTGGTGATGCTCTCATGCAATCCAGCAACTTTCGCGCGCGACGCGGCGATTTTGCTCAATGGGGGGGTTCAGCTTTCGCGGCTGGCTACGTTCGATCAATTCAAGTTCTCGGCACATGTCGAGATTGCCGGCCTTTTCCGCCGCCGGAGCAGCAAAAAGGGCGGACTTGCGCCCGCCCTCAAGAAATAGCACCCGTCCAGATCAGGCGGCCTGCGTTTTGCGGACCGCGTCTCCTTCGATCACCCGGGTGCCCCCTTTGTGATCGTAATGGTGCGCGGCTTCATCGCCTCAGGCAGTTCGCGCTTTAGGTCGATGTGCAGAAGGCCGTGCTCAAGCGTTGCGCCCGACACTTCGACATATTCTGCGAGCCGGAACCGGCGCTCGAAGTTGCGCGCGGCGATGCCTTGGTGAATATATTGGCGAACCTTGTCTTCGCCCTTCTTTACACCACGGATGGTCAGCGTGCCTTCTTTCACTTCGATAGACAGATCGTTGTCGCCAAAACCGGCAACGGCCATAGAAACCCCATAGCTATTTTCGCCAAGACGCTCTATGTTGTAAGGTGAAAAACCGTTTTCGGATTCAAGGTTGGAGAGTTTGTCAAGCATAGAGGTAAGGTGGTCGAAGCCGATCGAGGATTTATACAGTGGAGAAAGGTCCAGACGTCTCATTGCAGTTCTCTTTAGACAAGCAAGAACTTGCGCCTTCCTTAAAGACAAGGCGAACTATATTTGCAGTCATTCGGCCTGCGACCTTTGATTTATTTCCGGATGTTTCCGTGTCAAGGGGTGCTTGAGCGGCGGCGTGGCTAGGGTTACAGTTTTTTTGTGGATGCGCCGGGAGGACGGACTATGGCTTCACCAGCAGCAGAATTGACCGGCACCGGGCGCAATCCGGTGCCGAACGGAGCCGCTACCGGCCACTTCACGGCGCGCGACGGCATATCGATCCGTTACGCCCGCTGGGACACCACCGCTGAGCGCCGGCTTGGCACGGTCTGCCTGTTCCATGGCCGGACCGAATTTATCGAAAAATATTTCGAGACAATAACAGACCTGCGCCGGCGTGGCTTCGCCGTCGCCACCATGGATTGGCGCGGCCAGGGCGGCTCGTCGCGGCTGCTTAGGAACCCTGCCAAGGGCCACGCCGAGACTTTCGCGCATCACGATGGCGATGTCCGTCAGTTCATGACCCAGATCGTGCTTCCCGATTGCCCGCCCCCCTTCTATTGCCTCGCGCACTCCATGGGCGGCCATTTGGTGCTGCGCCTCGCGCAGACGAAGGTCTGCTGGTGGGAGCGGATCGTTCTTTCGGCGCCGATGATCAAATTCGCCGGTAGCGACACCAGGAACTCGGCGATTTACGCTGCCGCCGAGTCAGCCACTTTTTTTGGGCTTGGCGACTCCTTCATTCCCGGCTGGAAAAGCGGGGCACCGGAGGCCAGTCCGTTCGAAAGCAACCGGCTCACCTCCGACCGGCTCCGTTTCGAACGCGCCAGGGAAGTCGTTCAAGCCGCGCCTCGTCTCGGCCTCGGCGCTCCAACCATCGGCTGGATCGCGGCGGCTAGCAGCTCTATCTCGGTGATTAACTCGTCCGCTTTCATGGAAAGCATCAAGGTTCCGATTTTGATCGTGGCTGCTGGTAACGATCAGATCGTGTCGACGCCCGCTATCGAGCGCTTCGCAAGCCGCATCAAGAACTGCACCCGCATTGTGGTGGCCGGCGCGAAGCACGAGATCCTTCAGGAGCGCGACCAGTTGCGCGAGCAGTTCTGGGCCGCCTTCGACGCCTATGTTCCTGGCTCCGCCATTGTGCCGCGCACCTCTGAACAGCCGGAAATCGCGAGATAGCATGCACGGCGCAGGGCGGCGCACGGCCTTTGACAAATGTAAATTGACGTTTTACATTACGCCATGATCGCGAGCTTTCGGCACAAAGGTCTCAAGCTCCTGTTTGAGAAGGACGATCCGGGCAAGCTCAATGCTGAACACGTCAATAGTCTTCGGCTGATTCTTTCCGCCCTCGACGCGGCAGCCATGATCGAAGATATGGATCAACCAGCGTTCCGGCTGCATCCGCTCAAGGGCGATCTGAAGGGTTATTGGGCAGTGACCGTGCGGGCGAATTGGCGGGTCGTATTCCGTTTTGCCGATGGGCAAGCCTTGGATATCGATCTCACAGACTATCATTAGGAGTAAACGATGGGTATGAAGAACCCGGTGCATCCCGGCGAGTTGGTCCGGGCTAATTTGGAGGAGCTTGGACTGAGCGTCGCCGACGCGGCGAAAGGGTTGCACATTACGCGCCAGCAGCTTCATAATGTCATCGGCGGTCGCAGCGCCGTGTCGCCTGAGATGGCCGTGCGCTTCGAGAAGGCTTTCGGCGGAAGCGCGGATATGTGGCTGCGCATGCAGGCTTCGTTCGATCTCGCGCAAGTCCGCCGCCGCGAAGGCGAAATTGCCGTTGAGCGGTTCATGCCCTCGGAGTGTTAGCGCGCAGCGATCGTCTGCGACTGCGTTTGGTTCATCACCGGAAGCGGCGCCGCGGCGGTCCCGGCCGGGCGCGCATACCCGAAAAACGCCTGCCCCAGCTCATCCGTGAGATGTATCAGGCTGAGCTGCACCCAGTCATTGAAGCTGTGCAGCCTTTCGAGCAGGTGTTCGTCCTTGCTCGCGGAGTCGAGGCCGGCGATCATCGCTTCCACCTGCCCAGCAGCGGCGGCGGCGTGACTGAGCCCGAAATTCCGGCGCAAAAGCTCGATCATGGCCTGGATTTGGCCGAGGCAATAGGCGATGGAGCGCGGCAGTTGCGCATCGAAGATCAAAAAGCGCGCGACCTCCTTCGGGTCGATGTTGCGCGGGAAAACCCGCCGGTAAGAATGATAGGCCGAGGCGGCGCGAAGTAAAATGGTCCAGAATGTAAAGTCGAACCGCCCCTCATCGCGTGCGAGGCCCGTCTGCTGCTGAGCAAAACGCACATCGAGCAGGCGGCTCGTCTGGTCCGCGCGTTCAAGATAAAGGCCAAGCCGGAAAAACGGCCAAGTCTCATCGTGATAGAGAGTGTTCTCGGCGACGCCGAGTTGCGCATAGCAGCCGCGCTTAATCGCATCGCAAGTGCGCGACAGCCGGACCTCGGAGAAGTCGCTCGGGCCAAAGGCGAAGAGGCGGTTATGGAAGTCGTTTAGCTGATACCACATGTCGGTGGACAGCATCGGCCGCAATGCGCGCGCATTCTCGCGCGCCGCGCGGATCGACGACTGGATCGATGCGGGATTATCGATATAGGCCATGTAATAGCGGATTACGTTATCGGCGCTCGGCTCTTCGAAAGCCTTCGCGAAGGCCTTCTCATCGGAATAAAGCGCCACGATCCAAGCCCAGGACGTGTCCTCGCGGCCGCGCTGGAAGGAGGTCTGCGTTTCGAGTATGCGGGCAAGGCTTTCTGCCCGCTCGAAATAGCGGGCCATCCAGAAAACGCTTTCGGCATAACGGGAAAGGAGGCTGCTCAAGCGTCAATCCTCCCGCAAAACCCAGGTATCTTTCGTGCCCCCGCCCTGGCTCGAATTCACGACAATTGAGCCTCTGCGCAGCGCCACGCGCGTGAGGCCGCCCGGCAAAAGCCAAGTCTCCTTGCCGGTGACGGCGAAAGGTCTCAGATCGACATGGCGCGGCTCGACGCCGTCTTCGGTCAACGCCGGGCAAACCGAAAGCTCGATCATCGGCTGGCTGATATAGTTCGATGGATTCGCCTTCAATTGATCGCGGCAAAGTTCGATCTCGGCCTTCGTTGCTTTCGGCCCCACGCAGATGCCATAGCCGCCGGATTCGCCCACCGGCTTCACGACGAGCTTATCGAGATTGTCGAGCGTATAGGCCAGCGCGCCTGCCTCGCGGCAAATATGGGTCTGAACGTTGGGCAGGACCGGCTCCTCGCCGAGATAATACCGGATGATGCGCGGCAGATAAGCATAAACCGCCTTGTCGTCCGCAACGCCGGTTCCGACCGCATTGGCCAGCGTCACCGTGCCTTTGCGCACCGCGCGCATCAGACCTTTCACACCGAGCACGCTTTCGGGCCTGAAAACGTCGGGGTCGAGGAAATCGTCATTCAGGCGCCGGTAGATGACGTGCACGGGCTTCGGACCGGACACCGTTTTCATAAAGACCTTGTCGCCGTCTACGAAAAGATCGCGGCCTTCAACGAGAGGTATACCGATCTCGCGGGCCAGGAAAACATGCTCGAAATACGCCGAGTTGAATACGCCCGGCGAGAGCAGCACGATCTGGGGGTCTGAAACCCCGGGCGGCGCAACTTCGATGAGCTTGCCGCCGAGTTGCGTGCCGTATTCCGAAACGCTTTCGATGGCGAAGCCGTGCATCAGGTCCGGGAACGCACGCTGCATCAAATGGCGGTTTTCGACGACGTAGGAGACGCCGGACGGGGTGCGGGCGTTGTCCTCCAGCACAAAGAAATCACCCTTCGGATCGCGGATGATATCCGTCCCGCCAATATGGACATAGGTGCCGCAAGGTGGATCGTAGCCCACCATTTCCGGCCGGTAATTTGGATTTCCGAACACGAGATCGCCGGGGATCACGCCGTCCTTGAGGATCTTGCAATCATGATACACATCCCAGAGGAAAAGATTGAGCGCTTGGATGCGCTGCTTCACGCCCCGGTCGAGCTTCCGCCAATCCGCAGCCGTGATGACCCTTGGGATAACGTCGAAGGGTAGGATGCGGTCGATGGCGGTACGGTCATTATAAACGGTGAACGTGATCCCAAGGGTGAAAAGCTCGCGTTCGGCGTCTTCGGCGCGTTCGCGAAGCTGATCCAGCTCAAGCTGCTGGAGACGGTGCCAAAGGGCCGTGAGGTGACGGTTGCGATGCTCAGCCGAGCCTATCAATTCACAATAATACTGTCCTGGATTGTAGTTATCGAGAGGCGCCACTGTAGACGGAGTCTTCAAAGCTGTGATTGTCGCCATGTCACCCCCTCGAGTGCATTAGCCGCCCTCACTGGTTAGGTTTCCGGGAAAAAGACCATGACTGATCAGTGAAAAGAGTAGCACAGCAACCTACTGAGCCGGAACAGAAATCTAGGCTTAAATATTGCGCAGCCTGCACCCTGCTGTGCACAAGTTTTGTGCGCAGCTGGGCTTTCATTTCTTCGTGCGTTTCTGCTGTTTCCCGGCCGCTATAAGGCGCGCTTGCTCAACGAGTTTGCCGATTTCGACCGCGCCCTTGGCTTCCTTTTCAAGACGAAGCCGCTCTTTATAAACCGCAAGCTCAGCCACGGCCTTCTTATCAGCGATCGTTTTCGATTTTGAGCCGTTATAGCCATCCTTAATCAAGGGCCGGCCATCGAGCTTGACGAGTTCCCTCAGTTTAGCGGTGTATTGCGCAACGGTGGCAAGACGCCCCTGCTCTGCTTGCGAGGCTAAGAAATCTAATGCTAGGTTTGTGATAGTCCGTAAACGCGAAAGCTCATCGTGACCATAATAATTCTTGGCGATTTTCATATGCTCTGACTTCGGTTCGCGGCCTTCTTCGATGCCGTCGAAGGTCATCAATCCAGCATACGGCTTAGCCGCATCTGAGCGATCAAATATGATTTCAGCGGCCGTGTGAGATGTGACGGCCCAATGCACTGTATTTTGGAAAGTTGCAAAATAATCAGACTTATCCTTGTCGGCCACGGCATGGTAGTCAGAGCACTTTGAGACGAGTTCGAGTGCCCTCTGCCATACATTCGCCTCAGATGCGCGGATATCGGCGATCTCTTCCAGCAGCTCGCTAAGCCGGTCGTTCCGCTTGGCATCTTTCAGCCTTGGCGTATCAAGGACGAAGCCTTTTAGCAAATACTGTTTGAGTATCGAATTAGACCAGCGGCGAAACATGATAGCCTGCTGAGAGGCTTTCACCCGGTAGCCTACCGATAGAACGATGTCCAAGCTATAGGTCTCTACCGGCTTATCGGAGCCTGCAATGTACGCTTTCCGTACATTGCCTTCCGCTGGCAATTCGCCTTCTTCCAATATGTTATTGATATGAATGCCTATTCTTTGAACGCTTCGGCCGAAGAGATCCGCCATTTGCTTTCTGGTGGCCCAAGGTTCGTCGCCGTCAAACCGTAGTTCAAGCTTGTAGCCGCTCGGAAGCGCGTATAAAACGAAACGATCTCCCGTTTCCGCATCCTCTATCAATGAGAGGGGCTGTAGCTCGGAAGGTTCTTCCATGGTCTGTTCGACCTCCTTCGGATCAGTCCGGACGTATCGCTCCAGCGCGTCTTCGAAGACGTAATGGTAATCCCCTTCTTGTTCGAGTTCTCAAGCGAGATCGCTTCCAGCCATTTGCGAAGCGGAAGCTTCGTGTCTTCGAAAATCATTCCGGCCTTAAGCCTTGTATATAGTTTTTTAGAAAATGCTATTCCCCCTGCACGAAAGGTTCGATCCCGGAAAGGCGCAGGCGCGGCTCAACTGCAGGGATTTTTCGCGGCGGATATGGCGCGACAGCCCGGGCGATTGCCTCGATATGCGCAGGCACCGTGCCGCAGCAGCCGCCCACAATGTTGAGAAGCCCGTCCGCCGCCCAGCCGCGCATATGACTCGCCATGAACTCAGGCGTCTCATCATATTCGCCCATCGCGTTCGGAAGCCCTGCGTTCGCGTACACGCTCACATAGGCATCTGCTGCTCTCGCGATCTGCGCGACATGAGGGCGCAGCTGCTCCGCGCCGAACGAGCAATTCATACCGATGGAAAAAGGCTTTAGATGGCGTAGAGAGTACCAGAACGCTTCCGGCGTCTGGCCCGATAGATTGCGGCCCGAAAGGTCCGTGACCGTGCCGGAGATCATCAGCGGCAGCTCAACACCCATCTCATCGAAGGTCTCTTTCACGGCAAAGCCCGCCGCCTTCGCATTCAGCGTGTCGAACACTGTTTCGATGAGGATCGCGTCAACGCCACCCTCGATCAGTCCGCGGGTCTGTTCGCCATAGGCTGACACCAGCTCGTCGAACGTCACGTTCCGGAAGCCGGGGTTGTTCACATCGGGCGAGATGGACGCGGTCCGGTTCGTCGGCCCAATTGCGCCCGCAACGAAACGCGGCTTTTCCGGCGTCAGCGCGGTATATTTGTCCGCTGCTTCGCGTGCAAGCTTCGCCGCCGCTACATTGATCTCGAAAGCCAAAGCCTCCATGCCGTAATCGGCCATCGAAATCGCTTGGGCGTTGAAGGTGTTGGTTTCAACTATGTCGGCTCCGGCCTCGAGATAGGCTTCGTGAATGCCGCGGATGATATCGGGCTGAGTCAGGACAAGGAGATCGTTGTTGCCCTTCAGATCGCGCGTCCAATCCTTGAAGCGCTCGCCCCTGTAGTTCGCTTCGGAAAGCTTATGGCGCTGGATCATGGTGCCCATCGCGCCGTCGAGAATAAGGATGCGTTGGGCAGCGGCTCGATGCAGTGCGGCAATACGTTCGTCCCGGTTCATGGATTTGTCCTCAAAGCACAGCCTGTCCGGCAACGGGCGGCTCCGCATGCCTCAAGCCCAGAAGATGGCAGATGGCGTAAACAAGATTGGCGCGGTTCAGCGTGTAGAAGTGAAACTCCGTGACGCCGCCAGCGGCTAGGTCCAAGACCTGTTCCGCTGCGATCGAGGCAGCGACGAGCTGTGCCGTCTCGGGGTCCTCCGTTAGCCCTTCGAACCGCTCGGCGAGCGCAGCCGGCACAGCTGCACCGCAGCGCATAGCGAAGCTCGCGACCTGCTTGAAATTGTGGATCGGGATCTGCCCGGGAATGATAGGTATCGAGATGCCCCGCGCGCGCACCCGCTCCAGGTAGCGCCAGTAATGGGCATTGTCGAAAAAGAACTGGGTGATCGCCCGTGTCGCACCCGCATCGACCTTCGCGGCCAGCATGTCGAGGTCGGCTTCGATCGTTGGCGACTCGGGATGCATTTCTGGGTATGCCGAAACCGAAATCTCGAAATCCGCGATGCGCTTGATACCGGCCGTGAGATCCGCCGCATTCTGGTAGCCGCCGGGATGCGGAACGTAGGCAGCGCCGGCGCCGGCGGGCGGATCGCCACGCAAGGCCACAATGTGCCGGACACCGCTTTCCCAATAGGCGCGGACAACGCTATCGACTTCATCCTTCGTCGCCGCAACGCAGGTTAAATGGGCAGCCGGCTGTAACTTCGTTTCACACAAGATCCGCGACACCGTCGCATGGGTCCGCTCGCGGGTCGATCCTCCCGCGCCGTAGGTAACCGAGACGAATTCCGGCGTGAGCGGCTCGAGCTTCCGGATGGCCGCCCACAGTCCGGCTTCCATCGCCCCTGTCTTGGGAGGAAAAAATTCGAAGCTTACGGCAGGTGCGCTACGTCCTTGATGCATCTGTGCGTCCTTCACGAAGCAGCTCTCCATCGTTTGGCAGGTTCACCCGCCTTTTGCCCGGTCCAGATAGCGACTGTCAGCGCGTTTTCCTTGACGTTTCCGGCGTGCAACTCGCGATAGGCAGCGGAGTCCATGCCGCATTCGTTCAGCCATGCCGGGATTTCGCTTGCAGCAAAACCCAAGCGTACATGGGCATGGTCCTCGCGCAAGAATTCCAGATTGTGGGGCGCGAAGTCGATCACGGCGAGCCTGCCTTCCGGCTTCAAGACGCGGACCGCTTCGGCGAGCGCTGCCTTGGGATTGTCGAGGAAGTGCAGCACTTGATGGATGATGACGGCATCGGCGCTACTTTCGGGGAACGGCAGATTGTAGATGTCCGCGAGCCGGACGCTGCAATTGGTTAGCCCGGCATTATCGAGCCGGACGCGGGCGCATTTCAGCATTTCACGGTTTGAATCTATTCCGATCAGGCGGCGCGCGCGGGTGTGGGCCAGTTCGAGGATTCGGCCCGTCCCCGTGCCAAGATCCAAAAGCTGATCGTAGGAGCCCGGCCCGAGCGCATCGAGGATCGCCTCCTCGACATCCTGCTCGGCCACATGCAGCGCGTCGCCATGGCCGAGCCTGAACACCGCCACCGTCTGGACCAGCTGATGGGCCTGGTGCTTCATGCTCTCGGCTGCTGCAGCGCTTTGCTCGACCAGCGCGGCGTAC